>NZ_KV813570.1:0-2736 GCF_001813645.1 Pseudomonas sp. HMSC063H08 | reverse complement strand
CGAACACGGTGATGAAGAACAGGCCGAAGGCGCAGACGATCAGCAGCCAGGACAGCAGCATGAAGTCCTGCGGCCAGAAGGTGGCGCCGAAGATGTAGAACTTGCGCTCGGGCAGGTCCCACCAGACGGCCTGGCGACCGCTCCAGTTGAGCCAGACGGTTCCGAAGTAGAGGAGGAAGAGCGCCGCACCGCCCACCATGCGCAGTCGGCGGAAGATACCGGTGAAGGCCCGGGTGTAGATCTTCTCGCGCTTGGCGTAGAGATCGTTGTTATTGGTGTCGCCCTTGGCAGGCGGGGTGACGTCTTGAACGGGAATCTGTTTGCTCATCAGTGCGTACCACGGCAGTGGGGGGCGCCCGGCCGGTACATGCCGACAGGGTCAGAAAATAGTTGCACGCCTACTGATTATACGCCTGATCTATCAGGCTTTTTGCGGTAACTGTGCGACTTTTGGTCGCGTATTGTCCCATTCGCGCTTTTCTTTTGCACAAAATAAAACGGCGCCGGGGTTGCCGGCGCCGTCTGGGTCGTGGGGGAGGGGAGCGCTTATTCGGCGCTCTTCTCGCCGTGCGACAGGCTGTATACGTAGGCGGCCAGCAGGTGCACCTTGTCGTTGCCCAGGTGTTCCTGTTGCGCCGGCATCACGCCCTGGCGACCGTAGCGGATGGTCTGCTGCAGTTGCGCGAAGCTGGAGCCGTAGATGAACGCGCCGGGGTGGGTCAGATCGGGAGCGCCCATCGCTGGGGTGCCCTTGCCTTCCGGGCCGTGGCAGGCGACGCAGGTGGTAGCGAAGACCTGCTTGCCGGCCTCGATGTCTGCCTTGGCGCCTTCCGGCAGCTTGCGGCCATCCATCTGGGTGAGGACGAAAGCGGCGACGTTCTTCACGCCTTCCTCGCCGATCACTTCACCCCAGGCCGGCATGGCGGCGTGGCGGCCAGCCATGATGGTGGTCTTGATGGTTTCCGGCTCGCCGCCCCAGCGCCAGTCGGCGTCGGTCAGGTTGGGGAAGCCGTAGGCGCCCTTGGCGTCGGAGCCGTGGCAGATCGAGCAGTTGGAGGCGAACAGGCGACCGCCCATTTTCACCGCCTGCGGATCCTTGGCGACTTCCTCGATGGGCATCGCGGCGAACTTGGCGAAGATCGGGCCGTATTTCTCGTCGGCCTTGGCCATTTCCTTTTCCCACTGGTGGACGCCGGTCCAGCCTTTTTCCTTGTCGGCGAATTCGTCGGCGGACTGGTAGCCCGGCATCAGGCCTTTCCAGGTGCCCAGGCCCGGGTACAGGGCCAGGTAGCCCACGGCGAACACCAGGGTGCCGACGAACAGCATGAACCACCACTTCGGCAGCGGGTTGTCGTACTCCTCGATGCCGTCGTAGGAGTGGCCCACGGTCTCGTCGGTGGTGCTGCTGCGCTGGCCCTTGCGGGTGGCGAAGATCAGCCAGGTCAGCGCCAGCAGGGTGCCGAGGGTGAGAGCTGTAATGTACAGACTCCAGAAGGTCGTCATTCTTTGTTACTCCTAGAAGCTTGCTCGACGTGCTTTTTGGCTTCGGGATCGTCTGCGAAGGGCAGCATCGTCGCTTCGTCGAAGCTCTTCTTGCGCTTGCCGCTGTAGGCCCAGATCACCAGGCCGATGAAGGCGACCATGATCACCACGGTGCCCAGTCCACGCAGAGTCCCGATATCCATCACACTCACCGTTTGCTCTTGATAGAGGTTCCCAGGCCTTGAAGGAACGCCACCAGGGCGTCCATCTCGGTCTTGCCCTTCACGGCTTCACGTGCACCGGCGATGTCCTCGTCGGTGTAAGGCACGCCCAGCTTGCGCAGGACTTCCATCTTGGTGGCGGTGTCCTTGCCATCAAGCTTGTTCTCTACCAGCCACGGGTAGGCAGGCATCTTCGACTCGGGCACCACGTTGCGCGGGTTGTACAGGTGCGCGCGGTGCCAGTCGTCGGAGTAACGGCCGCCGACGCGGGCCAGGTCCGGGCCGGTACGCTTGGAACCCCACAGGAACGGGTGGTCCCAGACGCTTTCACCGGCGACCGAGTAATGGCCGTAGCGTTCGGTCTCGGCACGGAACGGACGGACCATCTGCGAGTGGCAGCCGACGCAGCCTTCGCGGATGTAGATGTCGCGACCTTCCAGTTCCAGGGCGGTACGCGGCTTCATGCCTTCGACCGGGGTATTGGTCACGTCCTGGAAGAACAGCGGAACGATCTGGGTCAGGCCGCCGATGCTGACGGCGATCACCATGAAGATGGCCAGCAGGCCGACGTTCTTCTCGAGTATTTCGTGGTTCTTCATTTACGTCGGGCTCCTCAGGCGATCTGCGCGGCGGCTTCGTATTCGGCCGGCTTGGCAGCACGCACGGTGCGCCAGGTGTTGTAGGCCATCAGCAGCATGCCGGTGAGGAAGAAACCACCGCCGATCATGCGCACGATGAAGCCCGGGTGGCTTGCGACCAGTGCTTCAACGAAGGAGTAGGTCAGGGTGCCGTCCTCGTTGACCGCGCGCCACATCAGGCCCTGGGTGATGCCGTTGACCCACATCGAGGCGATGTACAGCACGGTGCCGATGGTGGCCAGCCAGAAGTGCGCGTTGATCAGGCCGATGCTGTGCATCTGCGGGCGACCGAAGACTTTCGGGATCAGGTGGTAGAGCGAGCCGATGGAGATCATCGCCACCCAGCCGAGGGCGCCGGCGTGCACGTGGCCGATGGTCCAGTCGGTGTAGTGGGA
>NZ_KV813569.1:0-385 GCF_001813645.1 Pseudomonas sp. HMSC063H08 | reverse complement strand
TACCAGCGAGTCCAGTACGCCATGCCGGGCGAACGCACGGAGGACTATTGATGGGCCTTTTTCAAACCCTTCTGCGCGGTCGCACACAGCCTCAGTCGGTACCGGCAGACGCTCCCGAAGATTCAGGAGCGCTGGACGTAGCGGCCGCGGAAGAAGCGACTGAGCGATATCTGGCGCGACTGGCCGCCATGGGTATTCCTCTGCCCAACACCGGGAGCAAGAATGGCGCCACGCAGGCTGAAGCGTCACGCCTCTACGATCACGACCCATCGTTCGTCGACCTGCTGCCTTGGGCTGAGTACCTGCCCGACGAGCAGGTGATGCTCCTGGAGGATGGGCGTTCGCGCGCCGCGTTCTTCGAGCTGGTGCCCTTGGGCACCGAGGG
>NZ_KV813568.1:0-293 GCF_001813645.1 Pseudomonas sp. HMSC063H08 | reverse complement strand
TAGCTCAGGATCGAGACGTCTGGTCCACGGCTGCCGAGGTCAGGCTTCTCCATGGTTCAGCCCAGCACAACGGGGGTGATCAGCACCACGATGACCTCGCGCTTGGTATTGCGGGTCAGCCCGCCGCCAAGCCCGAAGAACCCAGCGTCGCCGGTGCCGATCTTGTTGGTGTCCTCGGTGGTCTGGTCGAAGCCGGAGAGTACCAAGGTCTCGCCGCTGCGCAGGCGTACCTTCTGGTCGAACAGTTGTATGTCGTAGCTCGGGAACTGGGCTTTGGAGTCCCCGCTGGTCTG
>NZ_KV813567.1:0-236 GCF_001813645.1 Pseudomonas sp. HMSC063H08 | reverse complement strand
AGGTAACGCTGCCTGCATTCCACTGGGCGCGCTGCTGGTTGGCGCCCTCGGCCTGGGTATCGGCAGCCGCGTCCTGCGGCGGATGAAGCGGGGGCGGCCTGACACCTGGTTCTATCGCCAGGTGGAGCTGGCCCTCTCGCTGCGCTTTCCCGTCTTCGGCAATCGTCACCTGGTGACGCGCTCCGGCGCCTGGACCAGTCGACGCACGGAGTCCCCATGAGTTTCAGAAAACACAC
>NZ_KV813566.1:0-352 GCF_001813645.1 Pseudomonas sp. HMSC063H08 | reverse complement strand
GAGGCTGCGGCAAGCCGAGAGACCAGCAGCCAGCTGTCCGGTAGCCAACTCGGCACGCTGAAACAGCAGACATCTCAGAGCGACCTGGCCCAGGAGTGGGGACTGAACCAACAGGAATGGACCCGCTACCAGACGCTCATGCAAGGCCCCAGGGGCGTGTACTCGCCTGGCATTGACCCGCTGACTGCGCTGGGCATCGAGGCGCGATCGGCAGAGGAACGGCGGCGGTATGCCGATCTACAGGTCCAGGCCGAACGGCGCCGGGTCGAGAAGGAACTCGCCTACCAGCGCGCATATGACGAAGCCTTCGCCCGCGCCTATCCAGGCGAGGGGGTGATCCGCCTCACCGAAA
>NZ_KV813565.1:0-37321 GCF_001813645.1 Pseudomonas sp. HMSC063H08 | reverse complement strand
CCCCGGCCTGGCCGGGGGCTTTGCGGCATCGCCATCACAAGACCTTTCGCGCCCGAACGGCACGCTTGATCGCCGTCCCGGTCCTCGCGAAACGGCCGCCAATTGCCCGAAGCTTCCGACCCTTTTTTCGGACGATTTCTTACGCCCTTATAAATCAGCAAGTTACGAGACCTCGAAAAAAGAGGTTTTCTGGCAGGGAAAAACCCGCCGCTCCTGTTTTCCGCCAAATGGCTATAGGTTTTCCGGGCCAGCCCAGTGCCACGCAGATAACCAGGAAATGCTCAGGGAACGGGTTCGGCTGCGAGCAGTTCACCGCCATATAGACAGTGGACAAGAGCCTACCCTCATAGGCCTAGCTGTTCAGCGGGCTTGTGCCATCGGAGACTTCGTACAAGGCTTAGCCATTGCCGTCCTACAGGCGCTGTCAGTAGGCTTTTTTCGCCGGCGACTTCGGTTCCCGGCAGGCCACAGCCTGCTGGCCCAACACCCACGAGCGGCCTGTCTCCCTGCCGCGCCGGCAGAAGCCAGGCAGCGGACAGCTCAGAGAAGGATTTCTCCTATGCACGGCCATACCCAGCTTGCCCCGCACTACTTCTTCCGACAGCAGCGATTGCTGCGCGCGCTGCTGATCGACGACCAGGCCTGGTTCGTCCTCGACGACTTCGCCCGGCTCATCGAACACAGCCAGCCCGAACAGATGCTCGCCCGCCTGGACGACGACCAGGCGCGCCGGGAGTCGTTGCGTTCCGAACGTGGCGAAGACCAGGCGCAGTGGCTGATCAGCGAGTCCGGCGCGTATGCCGCGCTGATCTACCAGCAGCGCGGCGATGGCGGCGAATTGCGCCGCTGGCTCAGTGGCGAGGTGGTGCCGGAGTTGCGCAGCGCCACCGACGACAGCGGCATGCCACGCTACGTCAAGTTGCGCTGGGAGCGCCAGGTGGTGCACATGCTCGACTGGCAGGGCAAGCTCTGGGTGAATTTCAGCGAGATGCCCGACCTCCTCGAACGCCAGGGCGAACCCATGGTGCAACTGGGTTGGCGACGCTGGTTGAGCAAGTTGCGGCCGCTCTAGGCGCCGCTCTGGCGTCGTGTTGGGCGGGGCCTGTCAGATCTGCCAGCTTAAGCGGCGCGGCGCCATCCATTAACAATAGAGCAACGACTCGGGCCTAGCCTCTCCTTTCCCACGGACAGCACGAAACCGCTGGCATGAAGATAACGCGAAACCTTCTGGACGATCTCTACACGGATGACCAGGGCAGCCAGGACCTGACGGGCCTCCGTCAGCCTCGCAAGATGCGTCGTGAAACCAAGGAGAAGCCGCGCAAGCGAACGCTGCGCGACTCCCGGCCGGACCGTCCCCTGTAGGAGCTACGCTCGCCTAGCGGGCGGGTTCGCCGCTCCGAACGCCCCTCTCCCTCAAGGTCAGAGGGCTGGTTTGCCTAGAACGGATTTGTAGAAAGGCCCGCCAAGGACGCCCGGGCGTCTTCGGCGGGCCTTTTTCATGCCTTTCCGCCACGCGCCCCGCACAGGTATCCGGCCTGTGGCGGGGCGCGTGCCTCAGAGCATTTCCAGCTTCGACATCAGGTCGTTCAGGCGCTCGGCCTTCTGCTCGCTGATCTCGCTCGGGGCCAGGGACTCGATGTAGCTGGCCAGCTCTTCCACCGTGGTGCATTCGAACATCGCCCGTAGCGGCACGTTGCGTTGCAGGGCCTTCTGCACCCGCGAGGCGATCTGGGTGGCCAGCAGCGAATGCCCGCCGAGTTCGAAGAAGTTGTCGAACACCCCGACCCGCTCGACCTTTAGCACCTCGGCCCAGATCCGCGCCAGGGTTTCCTCCAGTTCGTTGCGCGGGGCCTGGTAGGCCTGGTTCTGCATCTGGCCGATGTCCAGCGCCGGCAGCGCCTTGCGGTCGAGCTTGCCGTTGGCGTTGAGCGGCATCCGGTCCAGCACCAGCCAGTGCAGCGGCACCATGTAGTCCGGCAGGTCGGCGCGCAGTTGCTGCTTGATCCGCTCGAACCAGGCGCCCTGCTCCACCATCAGTCCGGCCGGCGAGTCGGCGCTGGAACGCGGTGTCTCGCCGGGAACCAGGTAGCCCACCAGGTACTTGCCGTTCGCCCCTTCCTGCACCGCCACCGCCGCCTCGCGGACGTCGGCGCGTTCGTGCAGGCGCGCCTCGATCTCGCCCAGCTCGATGCGGAAGCCGCGGATCTTCACCTGGTGGTCGATCCGCCCGACATATTCCAGCACTCCGTCGGCGCGCCGCCGCGCCAGGTCGCCGGTACGGTACAGACGCTCGCCCGGCGCGCCGAACGGATGCGGGACGAAGGCCTGGGCGGTGCGCAGCGGATCGCCGACGTAGCCACGACCGACGCCGGTGCCGGCCACGCACAGCTCGCCCACCGCGCCCAGCGGCACCAGTTCGAAGGCGTCGTCGGCGCCGGCACCGAGCAGGTACAGGCGGTTGTTGTCAGTGGGACTGCCGATCGGCAGGTAGGTGCTCTCGGTGGAGGCCAGGTCGACGCGGAAGAACGCCACGTCGTCGGAACACTCCGCCGGCCCGTAGGCATTCACCAGGCCGATCCTTGGGTAGCGCTTGAGCCACTGGCGCGCCAGTTCCGGCGGCATCGCCTCGCCGGTGGGCAACATCCAGCGCAGGCCGTCGAGGGCCTGGCGCTCTTCGGCGAGCATGCCCTGGATCAGCGACGGCACGCTTTCCAGCACCGTGATGCCCTGTTCGCCGACGTGCGCCAGCAGGCCCTGCGGATCGTGGGCGATGGCGTTCGGCACGATCGCCACGCGGGCGCCGAACAACGGCGCGGCGAGGAATTGCCAGACCGAGATGTCGAAGCTCTGCGAGGCGGTCTGGGCGATCACGTCGTTCTCGTCCAGTTCCAGGTACGGGACCTTGCTCAACTGGTTGTTGAGCATGCCCGCCTGCTCCACCATCACGCCCTTCGGCAGTCCGGTGGAGCCGGAGGTGTAGATCACGTAGGCGAGGTTCTGCGGCCCGCTGTAGACCTGCGGATCATGCTCGGCGCCCTCGCCCTGCTGGATCTCGTCCCACACCAGCAGGCGCGGCCGGTCGACGCAGCCGAGTTCGTCGAACAGCGCCAGCGCCTGCTCGCGGCAGGCCTGGGTGCAGACCAGTACCGGCGTGCGGCTCAGCTCGACGATCCGGGTCAGGCGCTGGGTCGGATAGCCGGGGTCGAGCGGCAGGTAGCCGGCACCGGCCTTGAAGCTGCCGACGATCATGCCGAGCAGGTCGAGGCCGCGCTCGGCCAGCAGTGCCACCGGCTGGTCGATGCCGACGCCGGCGGCGCGCAGGGCGTGGCCGAGACGGTTGGCCCGGCGGTTCAGCTCGGCGTAGCTCCAGCGCTGCTCCAGGCAACTGGCGGCGATGCGCTGCGGATGGGCCGCCACCTGCGCCTCGAACAGCCGCACGTAGCCTTGCTCCAGCGGGTAGTCGCGGGCGCTGCGGTTGCAGCCGTCGAGGAGGAAGTCGCGCTCGTCCTCGCCGAGCAGCGGCAAGGCCTCCAGTTCGCCATGGAAACCGTCGGCCAGGGCCAGCAGCAGGCGCTTGAACTCGCCGAGCAGGCGCTCGACGGTCGGCGCCTCGAAGTAGCGCTGGTCGTAGGACAGGTGCAGGCCGAGGTCATCGCCCGGATAGCAGACCACGGTCAACGGGAAGTTGGTGTGGGTACGCCCGGAGTCGGAACTGGCGTTCAGGCTCTGCGCGCGGTCCAGCACCGAGACTTCCACCGGAGCGTTCTCGAACACGAACAGACTGTCGAACAGCGGCTGGCCCTTGGGCAGCTCGCTGCTTTCCTGGATGGCCACCAGGGGCAGGTGCTCGTGCTCGCGCAACTCCAGGTTGCGCTCGAACAGCCGGTTCAGCCATTCGCGCACAGTGCAGCGCTGGCCGGCGGCCGGCATCTGCACGCGCAATGGGATGCTGTTGATGAACAGGCCGACGGTGCGCTGCATTTCCGGCATGCCCACCGGGCGCCCGGCCACGGTGACGCCGAACAGCACGTCGCGCTCGCCGCTGAAGCGGCGCAGGGTCAGCGCCCAGGCGGCCTGGGCGAAGGTGTTGACGGTGAGCTGGTAGCGCTGCGCCAGTTCGCGCAGGCGCGCGCCGTCGGCGGCGTCCAGACGCGTGTAGCGGTCGCCGACGATCATCCCGCCGCTCTCGCCGGCGTGCTCGCGGAGGAACGGGCGGTCGCTGGGTACCAGGGTCGGCCGCTCGAAGCCGCGCAGGCTCTCGCTCCACCAGCGGCGCGATTGCTCCAGGTCCTGGCGTTGCAGCCAGGCGATGTAGTCGCGGTAGCGCGGCGGCGTCGGCAGGTTCGCCGGGCGGCCTTCGCCGAGGGCGCCGTAGATCTCGAAGAAGTCGTTCATCAGCAGGCCACGGCACCAGGCATCGATGAGGATGTGGTGGTTGCTCATCATGAACCAGTAGCGCGCCTCGCCCAGGCGGATCAGGCGCAGGTGGAACGGCGGCTGTTCGAGCAGGTCGAAGCCGGCCTCGCGCTCGCGCTTGTGCAGCGCTTGCAGGCGCTCCTCATGGCCGTCCTCCGGCAGCTCGCTCCAGTCGAGGAACTCGATGCGGGTGCGACCGGGCTTGTGGATCACCTGCAACATCGTTTCGCCGGCATTCCAGACGAACGACGCGCGCAGCGCCTCGTGGCGGGCCACCACCGCCTGCCAGGCGGCGGCGAAGCGCTCGGGATCGAGCGGGCTGTCGATCCGGTAGCGGTCCTGCATGTAGTAGATGCCGGTGCCCGGTTCCAGCAGGGTGTGCAACAGCAACCCTTCCTGCATCGGGGTCAGCGGATAGACGTCCTCGATCTCGCCGGCCGGCACCGCCAGGGCGTCCAGTTGCGCCTGGCTCAGTTGCGCCAGCGGGAAGTCGGACGGGGTCAGGCCGCCGGCGCCGTCTTCCAGGCAATGCTCGATCAGCGCCTGCAGTTCGGCGAGATAGGCCTGCGCCAGCTCGTTCACCGTCTGCGCGTCGTAGCGCTCGCGGCTGTAGGTCCAGCGCAGCACCAGCTCGCCGCCGTAGACCTGGCCATCGACGCTCAGCTCGTTGGGCAACGGCGCCTGCTCGTCGTGGATCGGCCCGGTGGGCTGGTCCAGCGGCTGGAACAGGGCGTCGGCGAAGCTCTGGTCGAACTGTCCGAGGTAGTTGAAGGTGATCGGCGCCGTCGGCAGCGCGGCCATCGCCTGGCGCACCGCCGGATCGGCGAGGTAGCGCAGCACGCCGTAGCCGAGGCCTTTGTGCGGCACCGCGCGGAGCTGTTCCTTGATCGCCTTGATCGACTCGCCCGGGCTCTGCGCCGGGGTCAGGCGCAACGGGTAGGCGCTGGTGAACCAGCCGACACTGCGGGTCAGGTCGATATCGTCGAACAGCGCCTCGCGGCCATGCCCTTCCAACTGCACCAGCGTCGACGGCTGCCCGCTCCAGCGGCAGAGCACGCGAGCGAGGGCGGTCAGCAGCAGGTCGTTGACCTGGGTGCGGTAGGCCGCCGGCGCCTGTTGCAGCAATTGCCGGGTACGTTGCGGGTCGAGCCGCAGGCTGACACTTTCCGCCAGCGCCTCGCGGTTGTCGCCCTGCGGGCGGTCGCACGGCCACTCGACCGGCTGCCCACCCAGCCGGGCTTGCCACCAGCCCAGCTCCTCGCGCAGCGATTCGCTGCCGGCGTAGGCCTGCAGGCGTCCGGCCCAGTCGCGGAAGGCGCTGGTCTTGGCCGGCAGCGCCGGTTCGGCGCCCTCGGCGAACTGACGGTAGACCTGTTGCAGGTCCTCCAGCAGCACCCGCCAGGACACCCCGTCCACCACCAGGTGGTGGATCGCCAGCAGCAGGCGTTGCTCGCCGGCCGGGCCATCCACCAGCACCGCGCGCAGCAGCGGCCCCTGTTCGAGGTCGAGGCTGCGCTGGGCCTTGGCGAACAGCTCGGCGCATTCGTCGAAGGATTGCACCGGAACGTGCCAGAGCAGTTCCTGTTCGCGCAGCGGACGATGCTGCGCCAGCCATTCGCCGTCGACCTGGCGGAACGCCAGGCGCAGGGCGTCATGCTGTTCGACCAGGCGTTGCAGGGACTTGCGCAGCAGGCCGAGGTCGAGGGCCTGCCGCGGCTGCAACAGCAGCGACTGGTTCCAGTGCTCGCGGCGCGCCAGCGGCAGGTCGAAGAACCAGTGCTGGATCGGCGTCAGCGCGCTGTCGCCCTGCACCGGCCCCTGCTCGGCCTGGCTGGCCTGGCTGTGCCGGGCCACCGCGGCGAGGCTCTGCACGGTCTGGTGCTGGAACAGGTCGCGGGGGCTGAAGTGGATGCCGAGCTGGCGGGCGCGGCTGACCACCTGGATCGACAGGATCGAATCGCCGCCCAGTTCGAAGAAGTTGTCGCCGAGACCTACCCGCTCGACGTTCAGCACCTCGCGCCAGACCCCGGCCAGTTGCTGCTCCAGCACGCTGCGCGGGGCCTCGTAGGCCTGCCGGTTGAGCGCCGGGTCGGGCGCCGGCAGCGCGCGGCGGTCGAGCTTGCCGTTGGCGGTCAGCGGCAGGCTGGCGAGCAACAGCAGGTGGGCCGGCACCATGTAGTCCGGCAATTGCTGCTTGAGGTGCGTTTTCAGCGCCTCGCGCAGCGCCGCCTGGGCGTCCTCGTCCTGCTCGGCCACCGCGCTGGCGACATAACCGGCCAACTGCTTGCCGCTCGGGCTGTCGAGCGCCAGGACCAGCGCTTCGCGAACCTACGGATGCTCCAGCAGGCGCGCCTCGATCTCGCCCAGTTCGATGCGGAAGCCACGGATCTTCACCTGGTGGTCGATGCGGCCGACATATTCCACCTGGCCGTTGTCGCACAGGCGCACCAGGTCGCCGGTGCGGTACAGGCGGCCGCCCTCGGCAGCGAAGGGATCGGGCACGAAGCGCTCGGCGCTGAGCGCCGGACGCTCATGGTAGCCGCGCGCCAGGCCGGCGCCGCCGACGTAGAGTTCGCCGGTCGCGCCCTGCGGCACCAGGGCCAGGTCGGCATCCAGGATGTAGGCGACCCGCGCGCCGACCACGCTGCCGATCGGCACGCTGGCGGCACCCTCCTCCAGGCGTTCGGGAGCCAGGCAGGCCAGCGGCATGACCACCGTTTCGGTCGGTCCGTAGGCATTGAAGAACGACGCCGGGGCGAAGGCCTGGCGAATCCGTTGCAGGTGCTCGCCGGTCAGCGCTTCGCCGCCGGTGATGCACATGCGCACCGGCAACTGCCGGCCCTGGCTCTCCAGCCACTGGGCGAGCTGGCTGCCGTAGCTCGGGGTGAAGCCGAGGATGCTCACGCCCTCCGCGCGGATCAGCTCGCAGATTTCCTCCGCGCCCCACTGGCCCTGGGCCCGCAGCACCACGCGGGCGCCGCACAGCAACGGGGCCAGCAGGCGCTCGCTGGCGGCGTCGAAGTTGATCGAATAGAAGTGCAGTTCACAATCGTCGGCGCGCATGCCGAAGCGCTCGATCACCGCGGCGCAGTGCATGGCGATCTCGCCGTGGGAGACCGCCACGCCCTTCGGCTTGCCGGTGGAGCCGGAGGTATAGATCAGGTAGGCCTGGTGCTGCGGCCCGCTCAGCGCTGCCAGCGGCGCGGGGTCCTCGGCGTCCAGCGCCGGGCCGTCCTCCTCGAGGCACCAGCGCACCACGCCCGCCGGCAGCTCGCCGAGGGCCTCGAACAGCGCCGCGTGGCTGAGCAGCAGGCGTACGCCGCTGTCCTCGATCATGTATTGCAGGCGCTCCAGCGGATATTCCGGGTCCAGCGGCACGTAGGCGCCGCCGGCCTTGAGGATCGCCAGCAGGCCGACGACCATCTCCAGCGAACGCTCCAGGGCCAGGCCGACTCGCACTTCCGGGCCGACGCCATGACCGCGCAGGACGCGCGCCAGACGGTTGGAGCGGGCGTCGAGTTCGGCATAGCTCAGGGTCTGTCCGGCGAAGGTCAGCGCCGGGGCCTGGGGGCTGGCCGCCACGCGGGCGGCGAACAGGCCATGGAGGGTGTCCTGGAGCCCTGCCTCGCCGGCCGTGCCGGCGAGCAGCAGTTGCTTCCGCTCCTCGGCGGCGAACAGCGGCAATTCGGCAATGCGCCGCTGCGGGTCGCCCAGCAGCGCCTCCAGCAGGTTCTGCCAGTGTCCGGCCATCCGCGCGATGCGCGGTTCGTCGAACAGGTCGCGGCTGTAGGTCAGGCAGCAGCCGAGGCGCTGGTCGAGGTCGGTGACCTCCAGGTTGAGGTCGAACTTGGTCGCCCGCGCATCGTTGGCGATGTACTCGACGGTCATCCCGGCCAGCTGCCGGGTCTGCTGGAACTCCCAGCGCTGGACGTTGCACATCACCTGGAACAACGGGTTGTAGGCGGCGCTGCGCGGCGGTTGCAGGGCTTCCACCAGGTGGTCGAACGGCAGGTCCTGATGCGACTGGCCATCGATCACGGTCTGCCGCACCTGCTCCAGCAGCTCGCCGACGCTCATCTGCCCGTCGAGCCGGCAGCGCAGCACCTGGGTATTGAGGAAGGCGCCGATCAGCCCTTCGCTCTCCGGGCGGATGCGGTTCGCCACCGGCGCGCCGATACGCAGGTCCTGCTGGCCGCTGTAGCGGTAGAGCAAGGCCGCAAGGGTGGCGGTCATGGTCATGAACATGGTCAGCCCGCGGGCGGCGTTGAAGCGCCGCACGCGCTCGGCCAGCTCGGGGCTCAGGTCGAAGCGGTAGAGGTCGCCCTGGTGGCTCTGCACCGGCGGGCGTGGCCGGTCGCCCGGCAGTTCGAGCAGCGGATGCTCGTTGCCCAGCTGGGCCTTCCAGTAGTCGAGCTGGCGCTGGCGCTCGCCGCTCTCCAGCCACTCGCGCTGCCACACGCTGTAGTCCAGGTACTGGACCGGCAACGGCTCCAGCGGCGATTCGCGGTCGTCGAGGAAGGCCTCGTAGAGCGCGCCCAGTTCGCGGGCGAAGATGTCCATCGCCCAGCCTTCGGTGACGATGTGGTGCAGGGTCACCACCAGGTAGTGCTCACGCTCGGCCATCTTCACCATGCAGACCCGCAGCAATGGCCCGCTCTCAAGATCGAAGGGCCGGTGCGCCTCGCTGTCGGCGAGGGTCTGCAGGTGCTGCTGGCGGCTGTCGCGGTCGAGCGCGGAGAAGTCCTGCCAGTCCATGTGCAGGCCGCCATCGCCATGTACGCGCTGTACCGGCACGCCGTCGACGCTGGGGAACGTGGTGCGCAGGGTCTCGTGGCGCTGCACCAGGGCCTGTAGCGCGGCCTCGAAGCGCGCCACGTCCAGCGGCCCGCTCAGGCGCGCCAGGCCGCCGACGTTGTAGGCCGGGCTGTCCGGCTCCAGTTGCCAGAGGAACCACATGCGCTGCTGCGAGTAGGACAGCGGCACCGGCTGCTCGCGGTCGATGCGGCGGATCGCGCCGTGGCTGTCGGTACGTCCAGCAGCCTGGGCTGCGCGGACCTGTTCGCAGAAGGCCTCCAGTTCGCTGGCCTCGAACAGCGCGCGCAACGGCAGTTCGACGTCGCAGGCCTGGCGTGTGCGCGAGACGATGCGGGTGGCCAGCAGGGAATGCCCGCCGAGTTCGAAGAAATCGTCGCGCAGGCCGACCCGCGGCAGGCCGAGCACTTCGCTCCAGATCGCTGCGATACGCCGTTGCAGCTCGGTCTGCGGCTCGACGTGCTCGCGCTGCTGCCAGACCGGCTCCGGCAGCGCCCGCGTATCCAGCTTGCCGCTCGGGCCAAGGGGCATCTGCGCCAGGCGCATCAACTGCGCCGGGACCATGTATTCCGGCAGTTCGGCCTGTAGCGCGGCGCGCAGGCGCTGGTTCTGCTCGGCTTCCGCCTCGGCGCCGGCAGCGCCGGTGTAGTAGCCGACCAACTGGCTGCCGGCCACGCCTTCGCGGATCACCACCACCGCCTGGGCCACCCCCGGCTGCGCCAGCAGGCGTGCCTGGATCTCCTCCGGCTCGATGCGGAAGCCACGCAGCTTGACCTGCTGGTCGAGGCGGCCGAGGTATTCCAGCACGCCGTCGGCGTTCCAGCGCGCACGGTCGCCGGTACGGTACAGGCGCTCACCGTCGGCCGAGAACGGATCGGCGACGAAGCGCTCGGCGCTCAGCGCCGGGCGCCCCAGGTAGCCACGGGCCAGGCCCAGGCCGCCGATGCACAGCTCGCCGGCGACGCCGGCCGGCAGCAGGTTGAACTCGGCGTCCAGCACGCGGCAGACCACGTTGCCCAGCGGCCGACCGATCGGCGAACGCTCGCCGTCTTCCGTGCGGCACTGCCAATGGGTGACGTTGATGGCGGTCTCGGTCGGCCCGTAGCGGTTATGCAGGGCCACCGCCGGCAGGCGTTGCAACACGCGGTTGCGCAGCTCCGCCGGAAGCGCCTCGCCGCCGGAGAACAGGCGGCGCAGGCTGCCGCAGGCGGCGACACCGGGTTCGTCGATGAACAGTTGCAGCAGCGGCGGCACGAAGTGCAGCGTGGTCACCCCGAACTGCCGCACCAGTTCCACCAGGCGCGCCGGATCGCGGTGCTCACCGGGGGCGGCGAGGACCAGCCGGCAACCGGTGACCAGCGGCCAGAAGCACTCCCACACCGACACGTCGAAGCTCACCGGCGCCTTCTGCATCAGCACGTCGTCGCCGTCGAGGGCGTAGGTCGCCTGCATCCATTGCAGGCGCTCGGCCAGCGCCGCGTGGGTGTTGCCCACGCCCTTCGGCTGGCCGGTGGAGCCGGAGGTGTAGATGACGTAGGCGAGATTGTCGCCGTGCAGGTGCAGGCCCGGTGCCTGGCTCGGCCAGTTGTCGAGCTTGAGGCTGTCCAGGCAGATCGGCGTGACGCCCTCCGCGCCAGGCAGGCGCTCGAACAGATGGGCCTGGGTCAGCAGCAGCTCGACGCCGCTGTCGGCGAGCATGTAGGCCAGGCGTTCGCTGGGGTAGTCCGGGTCCAGCGGCACGTAGGCGCCGCCCGCCTTGACGATCGCCAGCAGACCGACCAGCAGTTGCGGCGAACGCTCGGCGCAGATCGCTACCCGCACGTCCGGGCCGACGCCCTTGTCGCGCAGGTAGTGGGCCAGGCGGTTGGCCCGGGCGTGCAGTTCGGCGTAGCCGAGGCTGCCGCCGTCCCACTCCAGGGCGATGCGTTCGGCGGACTGCGCCAGTTGCCGCTCCAGCAGCTCCGGCAGCCAGGCGCGCGCCGGCTCGCAGGGCGCGCTGCCCCATTCGGCGAGGCGCGCCGCCTGCTCGGCGTCGACCAGGGCGATATCGCCGAGGCAGCGCTGCGGGTCTTCCGCGACCTGGCGCAGCAACTCCAGGTATTGCGCGGCGAAACGCCGGATACTGGCCTCGTCGAAGAGGTCCGCGGCGTAGTCGAAATTCAGGGTCAGGCGACCGCGAGCGTCCTCCTCGCTCTGCAGTTGCAGGTCGAACTTGGCTTCGCGGCTGTGCCAGGGCAGCTCGTCGGCGAGCAGGCCGGGCAGCCGGCGCAACGCCGACAGGTCGCGCTGCTGGTGGTTGAACAGCACCTGGAACAACTGGCCGCCCTGGCCGCAGGCCGCGAGCACCTGGTCGAACGGCAGGTCCTGGTTGGCCTGGGCGCCGAGGGTCGCCTCGCGAGCCTCGCCGAGCAACGCGGCGAACGGCTGGCGCGCCCGGGGCGTGCCGCGCAGGACCAGGGTGTTGATGAAGAAGCCGACCAGCCCCTGGGTCTCCAGGCGCTGGCGGTTGGCGCTGGGCACGCCGATGCGGATCTCGCCCTGCCCGCTGTGGCGATGCAGCAGCGCCTGGAACGCCGCCAGCAGCCACATGAAGACACTCGCCTCATGGTCCAGCGCGGCCTCGCGGATAGCCCGCGCCAGGGCTTCGTCGACCCGCAGGCTGTAGCGCGCGGCGGGCGACGCCTGGCGCGCCGTGCGCGGATGGTCGGTGGCCAGTTCCAGCACCGGCGCCGCGTCGCCCAGGCGTTCCCGCCAGTAGGCCAGTTGGCGGGCGCCCTCGCCCGCGTCCAGCCACTGCCGTTGCCAGGCGGCGAATTCGGCGTAGTGCAGTTCCAGCGGCGCCAGGTCGGCCGGCTGGCCACCGCAGGCTTCGGCGTAGAGCCGCGAGAATTCGTCGAGCAGCAGGTTCAGCGACCAACCATCGGCGACGATGTGATGCAGGGTGACCCAGAGCTGGTGCTCCTGTTCGTCCAGGCGCACCAGGCTGATCCGCAGCAGCGGCCCCTTTTCCAGGTCGAACGGCTGCTGCGCCTCAGCTTCGCGGCGCTGCGCGGCAGCCGCGGCGCGTTCGTGCTCGGCCAGGGCGGCGAGGTCGACGAACTGCCAGGCGAATTCGCCCCGCTCATCGATACGCTGCAAGGCCGCGCCGTCGCGCTCGAGGAAACGCGTGCGCAGCGCTTCGTGGCGTTCGACCAGGCGCTGGAAGCTGGCGCGCAGCGCCGCTTCGTCCAGCTCGCCGCGCAGGCGCAGGCCGCCGGGGATGTTGTAGGCGGCGCTCTGCGGATCGATCTGCCAGGTCAGCCAGAGACGCTGCTGCGCCGCCGACTGCGGCAGGTCGACACCGCGCGGCAGGTGCGCCATCGGTGCCTCGGCCGGCAGGCCGGCGGCCAGTTGGCGGGCCACCGTGGCGCTGAAGGCCTGCAGGGTCGGCGCCTCGAACAGTTGGCGCAGGTCGAGGGCGACGCCGAGACTGTCGCGCACCTGGGCGACCACCTGGGCGGCGCCGATGGAATTGCCGCCAAGCAGGAAGAAGTGATCGCGCGGCGCTACCTGCGCCACGCCCAACCGGGCCTTCCAGATCTCGCCGATGCGTGCCAGCAGTTCGTCGTCGCCTGCCGGCGGCTGCGCTTCCTGCACGGCCTGGAGGCCGGGAAACAGCGCATAGCTGTCCAGGCTGCCGTCTTCCAGGCGCAGGCGGCAGGCGGAACGTTGCAGCTTGCCGCTGGATGTTTTCGGCAAGGCGCCGGGATTGAGCAGCGCCACCACCTTCGGCGCTTCCTGGTAGGCCTCGGCCACCGCCTGGCGGATCGAGTCGATCAGCTCCTGGGCCGGCACCGACTTCTGGACGCCGCGACCGATCTCGGCGGCGATGCCGATGCCCTCCTCGCCATCGACCGTGACCGCGAAGGCCGCGACCCTGCCCTTGCGCGCCGACGGCACCTCGCTCTCGACGGTGCGCTCGATGTCCTGCGGATAGAGGTTGTGGCCGCGGACGATGAGCATGTCCTTCAGGCGCCCGGTGACGAACAGTTCGCCGTCGCGGAGGAAACCGAGGTCGCCGGTGCGCAGCCAGGTGCGCCCGTCACGCTCGACGAAGGTCTTCGCCGAAGCTTCCGGGTTGCGCCAGTAGCCGTGTGCGATGCTCGGCCCGGCGGCCCAGATCTCGCCGACGTTGTCGTCGCCGAGGACCTCGCCGCTCGCCGCGTCGACGATCAGCACGGCGTGTTCCGGCTGGCTGCGGCCGCAGCACATCAGCACGCTGCCTTCGCCTTCGGCGATGCGGTTGCGCGCCAGCGCCTCGCCATCCACCGCCAGGGCGGGAATGCCCTGGCCGCGCTGGCCGCCGGTGACGAACAGGGTCGCCTCGGCGAGGCCGTAGCAGGCGAAGAAACTGGACGCGTCGAAGCGGCTGGCGGCGAATTTCTCGGCGAAGCGTTCCAGGCTGTCCTGGCGGATCGGCTCGGAACCGGAGAAGGCTACCCGCCAGCCGCTCAGGTCGAGACGCTGCAGGGCCGACTCGGCGACCCGCTCGCTGCACAGCCGGTAGGCGAAATCGGGACCGCCGCTGACGGTGCCGCCGTACTGGCTGATGGCTTCCAGCCAGCGCACCGGACGTTCGAGGAAGTAGCGCGGCGACATCAGCACGCAGGGTACGCCGCTGAAGATCGGTTGCAGCAGGCCGCCGATCAGGCCCATGTCGTGGTACAGCGGCAGCCAGCTGACGATCACGTCGTCGGCACCGATGCCGAAGCCTCGGCGGATCAGCACCTCGTTGGCGACCAGGTTGCCATGGCTGACCTGCACGCCCTTGGGCAATGCGGTTGAACCGGAGGTGTACTGGAGGAAGGCGATATGCTCGGGACGCACTTGCGGCTCGTCCCAGGCCTCGGCAACGGCCGGGTCCAACTGGTCGACGCAGAGCAGTTGCGGGGCGTTGGCGGCGGACAGTTGCGCATTCATCCGCAGCAATGGCTCGCGCAGGTCAGCGGTGGTCAGGACCAGGCGCGGCTCGGCGTCGGCGATGATCGACAACAGGCGTTCCTGGTGATGGCGGCGTGCCGACTCCGGCGGATAGGCCGGCACCGCGATGACCCCGGCATACAGGCAACCGAAGAACGCCGCGACGTAGTCGGGGCCGCTGGGAAACAGCAGTACCGCGCGATCGCCCAACTGCGCATGGGCCTGCAGGGCCGCGGCGATGCTCCGCGCGCGCAGGTCGAGATCGCGATAGCTGAGGACCACGCCTTCGCCATCGTCCTCGGCGAGGAAGCGCAGCGCCAGGCGCTCGGGCTCCTGGACGGCGCGGCGACGCAGGGCCTGGACCAGGGTGGTGGGAAGTTCGAAGGCGTCCATCATGTGTTTTCCTGCCTGAATTCGGCTTGCAATCGAGTTCTAGTGAGTCTCCGGAAACAATCGTCGCGGCCGCCCCTCAACTGGCGGCGCGCATGCTTCCCCGGACCTTGTCCTTGTGCCAGCGCAGCAGATGCTGGCCGGCGTAGCGACGCAGCAGGCGCAGCAACTGCCCCTGCTGTTCGCGGATAAAAAAGTGCTGCCCGTCGAGCAGGTCGAGGGTGAAGTCGCCCCCGGCCTCATGCAGCCAGCCGAGCAACTCGGCGCTGCGCAGGCTGTCCTCGCGTCCGCCGAACAGGTGCAGCGCCGCGTCCAGCGGCCCATGCGCCTGGTAGCGGTAGCTGCCGGTGACGAGAAAGTCCGCTCGCACCACTGGCAACAGCATCTGCATCAGCGACGGATCGTTGAGGACGGCCTCCGGAGTACCCCGGTAGTCGCGCAACGCGGCGACCAGTTCGGCGTCGGCCTTGGCGCGCCGGTAGCCGCTGACATCGTTTTCGGCGGGCGGGGATACACCGGAGAGGAATAGCGCCAGCGGCCCTTCGAGGCCGCGCCGACGCATGGCATGGGCCAGTTCGAAGGCCAGCAGCCCGCCCAGGCTGTGGCCGAAGAAGGCGTAGGGAGAAGCGCTGTCGAGGGTGCCTTGCAGCTCGCCGGCCAATTGCGCGACCAGGCTGGCGGCATCGGTATGCAGGGCCTCGCCGAAGCGGAGGCCGCGCCCCGGCAATTCCAGGGGCAACAAGCGGATCCAGCCCGGCAGGCTGGGCTGCCAGCGGCGGAACAGCGTGGCGCTGGCCCCCGAATAAGGCAGGCAGAACAATTGCAGGGAAACGGCCGGGCTCACCTGCCGACCTCCTTGCGCCGCTGTCGTGGCCCTCGTCCGGGGCAGAGCGCTTTCCCATGATCGATCGGCATTTCCGTCTCCTGCTGCGCACGCCGGGGCGCCGGGCACCTGCCCGCGCTGTCACAGAGGGGAACGGATAACAACGGCAAATAATTAGCGCATGTAACCGCAATCTCCGGGCAACCGCGGAGCATTGCGCGAAAGGACGCCAACCCCTATCCATTCTGATGGGTTGTGCCCGGCGCTATCGCCGCATCGGTGATAGCGATGTACGCCATGGAGCAGCCGGGAACGGTTGTCGCAGCGCCTTCGCGCAGTTCTTGCGCGGAACGCCGGCAGGAGCGGCGGGGCGGTCAATACCGATTTCTAACTAGCTGATTCCTAAAGATTATTAAAAAAATTTCGTCTGCGACGCATGACTGCAACATTGGCGCGGCCATCCTTCTGAAACGCCGAAGAATTTCTCCCCTCCATCATTCGCAGCGGCTATTTGCCAGCATGCGGACCATTCACGAATAAAGGTGAGATTGGTTATTTCTTCGTAATTGACAATCATTATCATTCAACATAATTTGTTGCGCCATGTGTGGGTCTTACCCCACCGCCAGTGCTCTGCAGCCCCCTCCGCAGCAAGGTGATTTCCATGTCGGAACAACTGTCTACCCGCAGATGCGATACCCCGCTCCTCCAGGCTTTCGTCGATAACCGCACGATCCTGGTGAAGATCGCCGCCCGCATTACCGGTTGCCGCTCGCGAGCCGAAGATGTGGTCCAGGATGCGTTCTTCAGGCTCCAGTCGGCGCCGCAGATCACTTCGTCGTTCAAGGCACAGCTCAGCTACCTGTTCCAGATCGTCCGCAACCTGGCCATCGATCACTACCGCAAGCAGGCGCTCGAACAGAAATACTCGGGGCCGGAGGAAGAAGGCCTGAACGTGGTGATCCAGGGCGCCTCGCCGGAAACCTCGCACATCAACTACGCGACCCTCGAACACATCGCGGATGCCCTCACCGAGCTGCCCAAGCGCACCCGCTACGCCTTCGAGATGTACCGCCTGCACGGCGTGCCACAGAAGGACATCGCCAAGGAACTGGGCGTCTCGCCGACCCTGGTCAACTTCATGATCCGCGACGCCCTGGTGCACTGCCGCAAGGTCACCGCCGAGCGCCAGGGCGACAATCTGACGAACCTGAGCGCGCGTCGCTGAGACACAAGGGCAGGCATTGCGCCTGCCCGTTCTTCTGTTGGCGTCCGCCGGACGCCTCGACCTTCTTCTTCCCGCCCCGTCAGGCCAGGCGACAGCGCTCGAAGAACCGTTCGCGGCCGATGATCATCAGTGCCGCCCGCTTGTGCGGAAAGTCGAACTCCTTCTCGCAGTGGAAGCACAGGTTGTGCATGTGACCGATCATCCGCGCGTTATCCGCGCGCGGTTCCGCCACCACTCGCTGCGAGCGCGGGTCGTCGAGAAACAGGTAGTGGACCAGTGCCGATAGCCAGCAGGCGACCTTGTGCGGCCCCCGGTGGGCCTCCTCGCCGACCAGCATGTGGATCCCGCGGTCGTAGTCTTCGGCCGCGTAGAACGGCGCGATGCGATCCTCCTTCGCCCAGTAGGCCTCGAAATAGGCGAAGGGCTCATCGTCGAAACAGCCGATGAGCCCCAGTGCATGAGGATCCGCTTCGAGCTGGCGCAAACGCTCGCGATGTTGTTCCAGGCTTCCATCTTCCTGCCAGAACTCCGCCACCCTGGGCGAGTTCTGCCAGCGATGAAAACGTTCCAGGTCCCTCTCGATGTCCAAGGTACGCAAGGATATCCAGCACCCCAATCGCGCATCGAAGCGCCGATAGACCTCTCCCCTGGGCTTCGGCCGGCGCAGTGGATGACGCTTTCCATCGGTAAGTTGCATCGACTGGGGATAGCACGGCTGGGCAAGCGGCAGCCAGGGCCATGGCAACTGCCAGAACCGGCCCCTCTCGCAGACATAGGTGCCCGCTGCGGCGGCTCCTGTCAGCATCCCCTTCGCCAGGGACTCTTCGGGCTCCCAGGACAGCGACCAGACGAGCCGCTGGCAATCCGGATCGCGGGCGAACAGCCAGTAGCTGGCGGCCCACAACGCATGCTCGGCATCGCCGCCGGGAAGCTCCTCCACCGCCAGCCGTATTTCCGTGTCTGTGCGCTCCAGGCGCAGGCGCAACAGCAACGCACCATCCAGGGCAAGGCTGAGCCGGCTATCGGTTTCGTCGCCACTCAAACGCTGCCCGCCAGGCAACGGCAATACAGTCAGGGAATTCAACAGGGGCATGATCGGACTCGAGACACGGAGTTGTTCTCAGAGGAACGTCATGTGAAGGAGGAAATTTAAGCGCTCGCGCGAGCCAGGCGGCAACGCGCGCGGTCGAGGCGCCAGCGTCATCCACAGGCGCGGCCGGAGGAACAAGGAAGAACCAGAGTGAGCGAAGTACGCGGCGCCTACTGGCTCAGTAGACTTCCGGCACGATGATCTCGCCGGGCGTCGGATGCCTGACGTAATCGGCGTGGCGCAGGCGCTCCGGCAGGTGTACCGGCGGCTGCGGAACTTCCCGGTAGGGCATCTGCTGCAACAGGTGGTGGATGCAGTTCAGCCGCGCGCGCTTCTTGTCGTCGGCCTGTACCACCCACCAGGGCGCCTCGGGGATGTGGGTGCGTTCGAGCATGGTTTCCTTGGCCTTGGTGTAGGCCTCCCAGCGCCGCCGCGACTCCAGGTCCATCGGGCTGAGCTTCCACTGCTTGAGCGGATCGTGGATACGGCTGAGGAAGCGCAGGTGCTGCTCGGCGTCGGAGATGGAGAACCAGTACTTGAGCAACTGGATGCCCGAGCGCGCCAGCATCTTTTCGAACTCCGGCACACTGCGGAAGAATTCCTCGTATTGTTCGTCGTTGCAGAAACCCATGACCCGCTCGACCCCGGCACGGTTGTACCAGCTGCGGTCGAACAGGACGATCTCGCCGCCGGCCGGCAGGTGCGAGACGTAGCGCTGGAAATACCACTGGGTCTGCTCGCGGTCGTTCGGCGCGGGCAGCGCGGCGACCCGGCAGACCCGCGGGTTGAGGCGCTGGGTGATGCGCTTGATCACGCCGCCCTTGCCCGCCGCGTCGCGCCCCTCGAAGAGAATCACCACCTTGTGCCCGGTGTGCACCACCCAGTTCTGCAGTTTCACCAGTTCCCGTTGCAGGCGGAACAGTTCGCGGAAATAGCGGCGCCGACTCAATTCGCCGGGCGCATCCTCCTGCTCGGGACCGAACAGCTCGTCCAGGTTCAGCTCGTCGTCGAGCAGTTCCTGCTCCAGCTCTTCGTCGTGTCGATCGAGCCAGTCGCGACCGATGCGGCCCGAGGTATCGCCATAGGAGTCCATGCGCTGCTCTCCACGTCATGCCGAAATACCGCGAATGCTAGGCGCGTCTTCATGACGGTTTGGTGACGGTTCGATGAAAACGTAGCGATCGCCCGCCGTCGAAAACAGTCGAAAGGTCACTGAAAGTCAGAAAATTCCCTAATCATTTGAATGACTTGGCCTAAGCTGGCCAGCCTCTCCGCACTTTCCACATGCTCCGCGCACCCCGGCGACCGCCGGGGCGAACCGCGCCCTTGCGGCGCCATTGATCGGAGATCAACCATGCAAGCGTTTTCCAAACAGCAACTCATCGATGCGCTGAACGCCCAGAGCAGCGACCTGGCCACCCTGCAGAGCCTGGTCATGGGCCTCTACCTGTGGATTCGCGACAGCCATGGCCAGGCCAGCGTCGATGCGGCCTTCCAGCGCGCCCGCGAGGAGGCCAGGCAATTCCGCCAGCAGAGCGGCAACCAGGCTGACGAGCGATTGATCCTGCAACTGGCGGAAATCGTCCGCGAACAACCCTGAGCCATAACCGGCACAGACTGACCGGTTCGGCCTGACTCAAGGCCGCAAGGCAGTCCCGGGCGCCGCGGAATCGACTTTCGCGGTGTCCTCCGCGGGCAGCACCCGGATGGTCGCGGTCACGCCGGCGCGCAAGGTGTTGCGCTGGCGATAGGCGGGATCGATGGCGATGCGCACCGGAATTCGCTGGGCCAGCTTGACCCAGGTATAGCTCGGGTTGATGTTCGCCAGCAGGCGCGAGCCCTCGGCATTCTCCCGGTCGGTGATGGCATGGGCGATGCTCTGCACGCGCCCGTCGAAGCGCTCGCCGCTCATCAGTTCCACCCGCGCCCGGCTGCCGACGCGGATGCCCGGCAACTTGGTCTCCTCGAAGTATCCGCTGACATAGAACGAATCGCGGTCCACCAGCGCCAGCAATGGCACCCCGGCGTGGGCGTAGTCGCCTTCGCGGGTCTGCAGGTTGGTCACGTAGCCGCTGACCGGGGCGCGTACCTGGGTACGTTCGAGGTCGAGACGGGCCTGCTGCAAGGCGGCTTCGGCAAGCTCCACGTTGGCCTGGGCCAGGCCGAGGCTGGCCTGGTTCCTCAGCAACTCGGCCTGGGCCAGGCTGACGTCGGTCTGGGCCTTTTCGTTCTCTTCCACCGATAGCATCGAGCGCTTCTGCAATGCCGAGCGCCGCTGCGCCTCGCTGCGGCGCTGGCGCAACTGGGCCTGGCTGGCCTCGATCGCCGCGCGCGACTCGCCCAGCGCCGCCCGCGCCACGTTCACCGCGCGCTCGGCGCGCAGCACCGCCAGTTCATAGCGCGCCGGATCGATGCTGAGCAGCAGCTCGCCCTTCTCCACGGGCTGGTTGTCGCTCAGCGGCAACCGGGTGATCAGCCCGGAAACGTCCGCCGACAGCGTCACCACATCGGCGCGGACCCGCGCGTCACGGGTCCACGGCGTGCGGGTGTAGCGTTCCCAGGCGAGGAACACCAGTGCCGCCGCCACCAGCACCACCAGCAGGGTGGCCAGGCGCGGCCATTTGCCTTGCAACAGGTTCATCGGGACATCTCTCCCATCCACAGGATCAGACCGGCGCAGATCGCGCAGTACAACGCGCCCTGGAACAGCGCTTCGTGCCAGACCCGCTGCAACACGCCGAAGCGCCGCAACAGCGGGTTGAGCAGCAGCAGGATCAGCCAGGCCAGCAGCAGCGCCTGGGCGATCGGCGGCAGGTAGGCGCCCCCGATCTCGACATCAGCGGGCATGTCCGCCCTCCTCTTCTGGTTCTTCGACGACCGCCGGTGCGCCGCGGTCCTCCTCCAGCAGCGTCCGATAGCGTTGCAGCGACTGCTGCAGGATCAGTACCGCGACATTCATGATGAAGCGCTGCCGCGTCGCCCCGAGGTCCTTCGACGGCTGCGCCAGCAAGGCCTCCAGGCCCCGGCCGAAACGCCGCAGGGCGGCCAGGGCGAGGTCCTGCCGCGGGGCGTCCGCGCCGCCGGCTATGTAGGCGGCGACCTCGCGCAGCGCCTCGCCCAGCAGCGGCTGCAACTCCAGCGGCACCACCCCGGCGTCATGCAGCGGCTCGCGCAGGCGGTTCAACGCCACGCCCATCACCACGCAGCCCAGGGCGCACTGGAAACGTTCCGCCGCAGCCGGCTCCTGGCTCGCCGGCAGCAGGCCGACCATCACCGCCAGGCGATCGATCATCCGCGTCTCGAAGGCGAAGCGCTGCGCCTCGCTGGCCTCGCAGCGCGACATTTCCGCGACGTCCTGGCGCGACAGGTAGAGCAGCCGGCGCAGGCGCGGGTCGGCGCGGAACGGATAGACCAGGGCGAACACCAGCACGGCGAGGACCGCCGCGGCGAGGAAGCCGCCGACGAACTCGAACCACTGCGAAGCGTTGCTGTAGTAGACCGCGATATTCTGCGGCGCCACCATCAGCAGGGTCTCCAGGCCGATGCCCATGGCGATCCCGGCGCTCAGCGGGCTGCTCAGGCCGACCGCGACCACGTACAGCAGCAACGCCATCCACAGCGCCAGCCACTCGAAGTCGGCGGATGCCGGCAACAGCACGAACAGCAGCGCCGCCGAGATCAGGATCGCCAGCAGCAGCCCGCGCAGGAAGTTCTGCGCCGCCAGCAGCGGACGCGGGAAGGTCGCCATCAGCGAGCACATCACGCCGACCAGCAGCAGGCTGCTGAGGGCGCCGTTCCAGGCGCTGGTGATCCACAGCCAGGCGGCGCAGGACAAGGCGACGAAAGCGCGCACGGCGTTCATCGAGGCCAGCGCCCAGTCCAGGTGCAGCGCCTGCGCCTGGCCACGGCGGTAGAAACTGCTGGCCTGGCGGCCGGACTGGATCGCATCGTTGAGTTCGAGCACTTCGCCCAGGCGCTGGAACAGCCGCGCGTATTCCCAGCGCAGGATCGCCACCTGCGGGCGCAGCGCCGGGCTCAGCGCCTCGTCGTAGGACTCCGCGCGCGTCGCCGCGGCATCGAAGGCCTGGCGCACCGCCTGGAACTCCTCCAGCACCTCGGAGGGTACCGCCCGCCCCTGCTCGGCCAGCGCGTCCAGCACCCGCAGCGCACGATCCAGCAGCGCCTGGATATCCGCCGGCAACGGCCCGACCCAGTGCGCCCGCACCAGCAGGCGATGCTGGCGCAGCAGCAACAGCCGCGAGGCCATCAGCACCAGCAGGTTGCCCAGCAACTGCACCAGGCCATCGGCGCGGCGCAGGTTCGGCGCGTCGAAATAGAGGTGCCGGCGCAGGCCGTCCAGCGCGGTGATGCTGGCGACCAGTTGCATCTGCCGCTGGTTGAACGACTCGTCGCCCTCGTCGCCGCGGATCACCGCCGCGGCGTGCCGCGCGGTACTGCGGATCAGGCCATCGACCTGGGTGAAGTAGCCCTTCGCCACCGCCTGCGGACGCGCGCTGAGCAGGCTGACCAGGGCCACGCAGGCGACGCCCAGCAGGGTCTCGGTGAGCCGCACCACGGCGAGCATGAAGGTGTTTTCCGGATCGGGAATCGACAGCACGGCGACGATCACCGCGGTGAAACCGCTGAGCACGAAGGCGTGCGAATCGGTGTAGCGCAGCAAGGTGCCGCCGGCGGTGCAGAGCGCCAGCCAGAGTCCCAGGGCGACGAAGAACGGCAACGGTTGCTGGGCGAACAGCGCCATGATCAGCACCGCCACCACGGCGCCGGCGAAGGTACCGACGACCTGGGCGAAGCTGCGCTTGAGAGCCATCCCGGCCAGCGGCTGGCTGACGATGACCACGGTCATCAGCGCCCACTTCGGCTGCTCCAGGTCGAAGAGGAAGGCCAGGTAGAGGGTCAGCAGCCCGGCGGCGACGGTGCGCAGGGCGAACAGCAGGGTTTCCCGCGGCGGCCGCCAGAGCAAGCGGGCGTAGAGTTTCAGCCCTTCCATGCCCGGCCCCGCACCTCCAGGCAACGGTTGGCCGCGGACCAGGCGGCGATGAAGCGACTCGACATGCTGGTTTCTCGTTCGGGGTTGATGCGGCGGGTTGGCTTCCAGTCTAGAAGGCGCAAGGAAATCCGTGGCCGCCTACGGGGGCGGGCAGGTGCGGTCGGCCACGGAGCGACGAGTCGCGACTACAGGGTAAAAGCCCCGGCGGCCTTCCCGGTAGCGCGTCCAGGCGAAAACCGTTTTCGCTGAGAACGAACGCTGCGGCGCCTTTCGATTGGGTAAGCTTGCTCAGGGCTGGATCGATTTAGCTTGCGAATCAAGCGGATAGAAAGCCCAAGGAAAACGACCAGGAGGAGCCGAGAATGCGTCGAGCGATTGCCACTGTATCGTGGGCCCACCGATGAGCCTGCGCTTCGACGATATCGAAGCCTTCCTCAACGTCGCCGAACTCAACAGCGTGACGTCGGCGGCCGAGCGCATGAGCCTGTCCAAGTCGGTGATCAGCAAGCGCGTCAGCGATCTCGAACGACGCCTCGGCGTCCGCCTGCTCTATCGCACCACGCGCAACGTCGAGCCGACCGAGGCCGGGCATTTCTTCTACAAGGCCGCCAAGGCCTCGCTGCAGGAACTCAACAACGCCGCGGAGATCGTCGCCCTGCGCGAGAACGACCTGTGCGGCGAATTGCGCATCGTCACCCCGATGAGCTTCGGCACCCTCTGGCTGTCGCCGATCATCGCCGACTTCATGAGCCAGCACCCGCGCCTGGAGATCGTCCTGCAGATGGACGACCGCCTCACCGACTTCGAGAAGGAAGGCTACGACCTGAGCATCCGCGTCACCCGCCTGGACGACAGTTCGCTGATCGCCCGGCCGCTGGCCAACAGCCAGCGGGTGGTCTGCTGCAGCCCCGACTACGCGGAACGCCACGGCACGCTGGACACCCTCGAACAACTGATGCAGCACGAGTGCCTGGGCTACAACAACGCCACGCCGAGCCAGGTCTGGACCTTCGAACCGGCGTTCCCCGGTGCCAAGCCCCGCGCCGTCTCGCCACGCGGACGCTTCAGCAGCAACAACGGCCAGGCCATGCGCGACGCCGCCCTGCGCGGCCAGGGATTGGCGTTGCTGCCGCTGTTCATCGTCGCCGAGGACCTCAAGAACGGCCGCCTGGTGGACGCCGCGCCCAGCCTGCGCCCACTCGACGACGTGATCTACGCGATGTATTCGCGGGCGGCGGCGATGTCGCCGAAGGTCAAGGCGTTCATCCAGCATCTCCAGCAGGCGCTGTCGATCCCGCCCTGGGGCAACGGCTGAGCGACCGAACCATTCCGGCGACGCTCCGGTCAGATACTGGGCATGCGGAGAAGACTCCCAGGAGCCTGTCGTCTCTCCCCCGTCCGGCCACCCGGCCCACAAAGGAGAACTGCCATGATCGTGCGTACCCTGCTCATCGCCGCCGCCCTGCTCGGCGGCACCGCCCAAGCCGCCGAAAGCACCGACCTGTGCGGCGCCAACCTGCAGAAGCTGGACGATATCCTCGCCGTGCGCGGCAAGACCTCGGTCACCGGTGCGCGGGTCACCGAGGTCAAGGAACTCCAGGCCAAGGCCAGGCAGGACCAGGCCAGCGGCGACACCAAGGGCTGCATCACCGCCACCACCCAGGCCCTGCAGATCCTGCAGAACGCCGGGAAGAAATGATCCGCGACAGACGCAAGGCGGATAACCGCAAGCGGTTATCCGCCCTACCCCAATGCAACCCTCCGTAGGGCGAATAGCGCCGCAGGCGTTATCCGCCGACACTCCAGCCCCCGCCCCGACCGCGTCCGATTTCGCTCACTCGAAGCGCAGGCTTTCCCGTACCGCGCGGATTTCCGCCTGGCTGGCGTCGTAGGCCTCGGCCAGGCCGGCATAGGACAGCGAATAGGCCGAGGTCTTGCCGGCCGCGGTGAGCAAGGTCTGCTTCATCACCACGGCGCCGCGCTGGCGAATGGTGCAGGTGGTCTCCAGCGCCGCCAGCCCGCCGGTGGTGGACGGCTGCGGCGAGGTGCAGGCGGTCTGCAGGCCGTTGCGCAGGAACTCGATCTGCACCAGCTTGCGCATGTGCCCGAGGACTTTCTCCAGGTTCACTGCCTGCCCGCTCTGCAGGGGCATCCGCGTCACTTCCATCACCAGTGCCTGGGAGCCGTCTGCCTGCAACTTGACCGCGCGCTGGCGCTGGCCGGCGCCGGCCTGGCCGGGCTGCGCGGCGGACAGGTCGCTGACCTGCCAGCCCGCCGGCCAGCGCGCCATCGACGCCTCGGCCAGGCTCAGCGCGGACAGCGTGCCGACCGCCAGGGCCAGCCAGCGCCAGCCGTTGCGTCGCGTTTGTGCCTGCCTCACGGTGTACCCTCCTCTTCGCG
The DNA here is from genome assembly GCF_001813645.1 of Pseudomonas sp. HMSC063H08. Classification (NCBI taxonomy): domain Bacteria; kingdom Pseudomonadati; phylum Pseudomonadota; class Gammaproteobacteria; order Pseudomonadales; family Pseudomonadaceae; genus Pseudomonas; species Pseudomonas sp. HMSC063H08. Next base: position 12,189 of record NZ_KV813565.1, on the reverse strand, counting down.
TCCCTCCACGGCCGGCCGGGGCTGCCCGAGGGGCTCCTCGAAACGCAGCAGGCGTCCGGCATTGCCCAGCACCAGCAAGGTGCTGAGGTTATGCAGCAGCGCCGCGACCATCGCCCCGGCCGCGCCGAGCAGGCCAAAGGCTGCCGCGGCGACGATCGCCAGGGTCCAGCCGAGGCCGATCGCCACGTTGACCTGCAGGGTCCGCCGGCATTGCCGGCTGAGCCGCACGCAGGTGCCGAGCCGGCGCAGGTCGCTGCCGATCAGCACGATATCCGCCGAGGCCAGGGCGATATCGGCGCCGCCGGCACCCATTGCCACCCCGACCACACCGGCCTTCAGCGCCAGCGAATCGTTGATGCCGTCGCCGACCACCATCGGCCGGAAACCGCTGCCGATCTCCGCGCCGACCTGGCGCAACTTGTCCTCCGGCAACGCCTGCGCCACCAACTGGCGAATCCCCACCTGCTTGGCCACGGCGTCGGCCACCGCCTGGCGATCGCCGGTCAGCAACAGTTGCCGGCCCAGACCCAGTTCGCGTAGATCGGCCAGGGCCTCGGCGGCCTCCGCGCGTACGCTGTCGGCCAGCAGCAGCCAGCCGAGGAAGCGCCCGTCCAGGGCGATTCCGGCGATCGGTCCCTCGTGCGCCGGCACCTCGCCGGCGTCGATGCCCAGTTGCTGGAACAGCTCGGGCCGGCCGAGGGCGGCTTCGCCCGCCGCTGTTCGTGCGACCACGCCGAACCCCTGGCGTTCGCGGATATCGCTCAATGGATGATAGGCATCGTGCGCCGCCAGGGCCGCCAGCGCTCGGCTCACCGGATGGCTGCTGGCGGCGCCGAGGCTGGCGGCCAGGCGCAGCACCGACGCCTCCTCGGCGGCATCGGCCAGGCGCAGCGCCTGCAGACGCAGGCTGCCGTGGGTCAGGGTGCCGGTCTTGTCGACCACCAGCGAAGTCAGGTCCGCCAGTTCCTCGAGGAAGGCCGAGCTGCGGATCAGGATGCCATGACGGGCGGCCACGGCGATCCCGGCGATGGCCGTGGCCGGGGCGGACAGCACCAGGGCGCAGGGACAGGCGGCGACCAGCACGGCGAGCATGGCCTGGGCATCGTTGGTGACGAACCAGGTGACGGCGGCGATCAGCAACACCAGCAACATGTACTGCCCGGCGTAGCGCTCCAGCAGGCGGGTGATCGGCGGCTTGGCGCGCTCGGCCTGCTGCATCAGGCCGATCACCTTGCCCAGGGTCGAGGCCTCGCCGGTACGGGTTATCTCGATGCGCAGCAGGCCGTCGAGGTTGATCGCGCCGCCGTAGACCTCCATCCCCGGCGCCACCTCGAGCGGCACCGACTCGCCGGTGATCGGCGCGGTGTCGAGACTGGCCTGGCCTTGCAGGACCCGCCCGTCGGCCGGAACCCGGTCGCCGGCGCGCACTTCCACCTGGTCGCCCGCCCGCAGGCTGGCGTTGTCCACCTCGCTCAGGCTGCCGTCGGCCTCGATCCGCCGGGCATGGCTGCGGGTCAGTTCGCCGAGGGCAGCGATGGCCTCCTGGGAGCCGATCACGCTGCGCTCCTCCAGCACGTGGCCGAAGATCATGATGATCGGCAGCAGCGCGGCGGTCAGCAGGTCGCCGCTGGCCCAGGCGCCGAGCATGGCCAGCGCGATCAACTGGTCGGTGACGCCGTGCAGGCTCGGATGCCGCAGGCTGTCCCAGGCCGAGCGGGCCACCGGCAGCGCCACCAGCAGCGACGCGACGCCGAGCAGGATCTGGCTGACCCCGGCCTGGTCCGCCGCCAGCCAGCGCCAGGCCAGGCCGAGCAGCAACAGGCCAAGGGCGAGCATCGCCAGGCTCAGCTGGCGGGCGGCGCGGCGCTGCTCGTCGCGGCTGAGCAGGCCGCCGCCGAACGGCAGGTGATGATGATGCGCGCAGCCGCCATGGCTGCCGTGGGCGGACGGCTCGCTCATGCGCACCTCCCGGGGCGAGCCGCGGCGGCTATTGCGGGAAGCGCGCGTCCGGCCGGCGTACGTAGTCCAGGGCTTCCTTCTCGGTGAGTTCCCAGATCTGCTTGACCTGCCCGTTGTTGTCGCTCTTCAGGCCGACGAAACTGCCCTTGAGCTGGGGCATGCGGCCATAGACGATGAACAGGTTCTGCGCCGTGCGGATGCGCACCGACGGCGCCACCGAATAGCTGACGGTCTTCTTCCCCAGCCCCAGGGTAAGCACGCTGCGCAGCAGGCTCTGCTTGGGCTTCTTCAGGGTGATGACCGGGTACTGCGCGCTGGCCACGAAGCCCACCAGCATGTCGCTCGGCAACTGCCGCGCCAGCGCCTCGCCGCCGCACAGCAACAGCGCCAGCCCGCACAGCAGGGCCCTGCCCGGTGATAGCCGCGCACCGTTGCCCGTGAATGGAATACCGCCTGCCGTCATTGCCCGTCCCGTTCGCCTGGTTGTTCGACTCGGCGCCGCGTTCCGCTGGCGGAAGCGCGTACCGAAGGTTGATGCCGACGCAGGGTAGCCGTTTCACGTTCGCTTGTCCGTCCATTGTTTCACAGCCCGCGAAGGGCACCGTCGGGCAGCGGCTCATGGCTGCCCGCCTTGCAGAATCAGGCGGCCGTCATCACGCGGATCGACGCTGCCGACCGAACCGGCCTTGCCGAGGATCGCCGGCACCCGCTCGCGGTACAGGCGCCAGAGCAGGCCGGGATCGGTCGCGCCCAGCGCCGGGGCCAGGCCAACGATGCTGGCGGTGTCGCGGCGCGCCTGGGCCAGCCGTTCGCCGGCCTCGGCGCGGGCGACCTGCAGGGTGCGGTCGGCCCCCTCGGTGGCGGCCTGAGTGAGTTTCTCCGCCTCGGTGCGCGCCTTGGCGACGTTCTGCTCGGCCAGTTGGCTGGCGGTCAGCACCGCGTTGAAAGCGCTTACCGCATTGCGCGGCAGGCTCGACTGCACGTCGACCCGCACCACCTGGATGCCCAGCCCGCTGCCGGCCGCGGCCAGCGCCGCCAGGCTGTGGTTGATGCCCTGCACCAGGTCGCCGCGCAGGCGTTCGCGGCGCTCGGCGACCGCGCTGTCGTTGCCGAGCAACTCCGGGCGCGCCACCAGGATGGTGTCCAGGTCGCGCGCGGCGCAGACCTGCACGGCGTTGCGCGCCACCAGCCGGTCCAGCGCCGGCAGCACGTGGGCGCCCTGGAGGACGTAGGCGTACGGGTCGTCGACCTTGTAGAACACCCGCACGTCCAGTTGCACCACCCCGGCGTCGCCGGTCAGCAGGTAGCCGGAGCCGGCCAGCGCGTCGCTGGACAGGCTGACGTCGAGGTCGGCGCGACGCGCCTGCTCGGAGCGCAGCAGGCCCTCGACGCGGCGTTCGATCACCTGTTCGGCGGACGGCAGCAGCACCACCTGCTCCAGCGGCTGCGGCCAGGCCAGCAGCAGGCCGGGACCGGCCAGGCGCTCCAGCGCGCCCAGGCGCAGCACTACGGCGCGGTTCTCCGGGCCGATCTGGCGGACGTTGGAAAACACCCAGGCCAGCGCCGCCAGGAGGGTCACGCCGAACAGTGCGAGGAACGCCAGGCGTCCGGCCTGCAGCCAGGGGCTGCGCAGCCCCTCGTGCGCTTCGTCGCTCATGGCCGGCGCCCGTTGGCCGGCGCTTCGGCGGGGAGCGCCGGCGGCCCGTCGACCAGCACGCGGAACGGTGCGGCATCGGTGCGCAAGACCAGGCGGGTATCGCCGTTGACGATGGTGCCGAGGGTGTCCAGCGAGCGCAGCAGGTTGTACAGCTGCGGCGAACCGGCGTAGGCCTTGCCGTAGATGCGCGCCGCCTCGACCCGCGCCTGGGCCTCGATCTCCGCGGCTTTCACCGAAGCCTCGGCCTGGATCACCCGGGCGTCGCGCTCCGCCGCCGAACGGATCTCCGCGGCCTGGCGACGGCCCTCGGCGGTACGCTCGGTGGCGATGGTCTCGCGCTCGGCGCGCATGCGGTCGACGGTGGCGCCGAGGGTCACCTTGGGCAGGGTCAGGCGCTCGATGCCGACCTGCACCACCTTGACCCCGTAGGTCGCCAGCAACTGATTGTCGATCTGTTCGCGCAGGCGCGCTTCGAAGTCGCCGATACGCACCCGCGACGCCTCGGTATTCACCAGGTCGGCCAGGTCATAGGCGCTGGCGGTGGTTTCCAGCGCCGAGCCGACGAAGGTGCGCAACTGCCGGGCAGCCTCGTCCGGCTGGTTGCGCACCGCGCGCATGAAGCGCTGCACGTTGTCGGCGTCGCCCTGTACCTGCCAGGCCACGTAGGCCTGGACGATGATCCGCAGGCCATCGCGGGTGCCGACGTCCTGCAGGCCGCTGGAGGTGGTGCGCAGGCGCAGGTCGACCGGGATCGCGCTCTCGAACGGCAACGGCAGGCGCCAGGCCAGGCCCGGTTCGAGCAGGACCCGCGCCGGGTTGCCGAAACGGGTGATGACCATCGCCTCGCCGGAACGCACCTGCACCAGGCAAGCGGCGGCGACGGCGAACAGCACCAGCAGCGCGGCGACCAGCAGCCGGCGCCAGGGCGGCGCGGCCTGTGCGCCATGGCCGTGATCGTGATCGTGATCGTGATCGTGATCGTGATGATGCTCGTGGTGGCTGTGCGAGTGGGAGTGACCGAGGCTCAAGAGCGCTCTCCTCATGGTGCGGATTGCCCGGCCGCGGACGCCGGAGCGGCGGACGGACGGGACGAAGACGGGGAATCCAGGCGGCCGAGGCCGAAGCTGCGCAGGTCGATGGTCGGCGCACCGGCGCCGGCGATGCGGTGGTCGATGAGCAGCAGGTTGGCCTTGCCCAGGCCGAGCCCGAGCTGGCGGTAGTAGGCCTCCAGCAGGAAAGCCTGGCCGGCGTCGGCATAGCCTTCCCGCTCGGCGGCGAAGCGCCGGTCGGCGGCCTGCGCGGCGGCCAGGGTCTCGCGGGCCTGCGCGCTGGCCCGGTCGTGCGCCACGCTGGCCTGTAGTTGCGCCTCGTTGCGCTGCGCGGCAGCCTGCCCGCGCTCGCGGGCGATCAGCGCCTGTGCGGTGATCTGCGCGGCCTGCACCGCGTGGTAGGCGTTCGCCGCACCGGCCGGCGGATGGATCGCCTCGACCGCCGCGCCCAGTACCTCGACGCCGCTGCCGAGGCGGTCGAGATCGGCCTGCACGGCCTGGCCGATCTGCTCGGCCAGGCCCGCGCGCTGCTCGCCGAGGACCTCATCGAGGGTCCGCGAGGCGAAGGCATGCACCAGTACGCGGCTGGCGGTGCTGCGCACCAGCGTCGGCACGTCGGCGCTGCGGTAGGTCGCCGCCAGCGCTGCCGCGTCGTCGAGAGCGATGCGGTAGACGATGCGCACGTCCATGTTGACGATCTGGAAGCTCTGCCGGCGGTCGGCCAGGCTGGCGATGACCTGCGATTTCTCGCTGACGTGGGAGGCGTCCCACAAGCGGTTGGCGCTATCCGGGGCCGGACCTTCGGCGGGCGCGAGCGGCTCGGCTCCGCCGTCGCCGGCGGCGACGCTGGTGGCCAACTCGTGGACCACCCCGTTCTCCACCGCCAACACCCGCCCCAGCGGCCAGGGCAGCCCCAGGTGCAGGCCGGGGCCGAGCACCGCGACCGGCTTGCCGAAGCGCTCGTAGACGCCCCGTGCATCCATGCCGATCTCGCGTACGCCGCTGAGCAGCCAGCCGCTCAGCGACACCACCGCCAGCACCGGCAGGAACGCCCGCCGCATGAAACCGAAGGCCCAGACCTGGCGCAGGTCGATGCCGAAGCGCTGGTGCAACTCATGCTGCAGACGCTGCAGGGGACGCGGCGGCCAGCGCAACAGGTCGGCCAGCAGGCTGGTGGCGACCAGGCGCGGTTCGAGGCCGGCACGCTGCGGCGCGAACATCGCCAGGATCGCCCTGCCCAGCAACTCCAACGCCAGCGCCGCCGGCAACAGGCCGAGCAGTACCGCCAGGCGCGGGGCCCAGGGGTGTCCCTGGCGAGCCAGGAACAGACAGAGGGCGGCCAGCACCAGGGTACCGATCAGCGCCCGCGCCAGTTGCCCGAGGGCCGGGGCTTCCGGCCACTGCGCCGGCCCTTGGCTGGCGAAGCGACGTTCCAGCACCAGCACCGCGAAGGCCAGCAGCAGGCAGATCCCGATGGCGAGGTCGGCCGCTTGCCCGGAACTGGCCGGCGGCAGGTCGAGACGCCAGCCGGCGGCTACCAGGCACAACGCCAGCGCCGCGCTCGCCGCCAGCCACAGCGCAGCGTGCCCGAGCTGGGCCAGGCCGTGGGCGATGGCCTGGCCCAGGCGCTCCAGCAGCCGTTCATAGGCGCTGTCGGCGGCGGCGTCGGGTTCGCCCCGCTGCCAGCGCAGCCAGGCAGGCCGCGCGCTGGCCTCCGCGCCGAGGACCACGCAACGCCAGGCCGCGACCCGGTAGGCCGCGTGCAGACCGGCGAACAGAACCAGCCAGGCCGCGCCGAGGTTGTACAGCAGCGGCGGCCAGAGCGAGTCGGCGGCGAACAGGCCGATGAAGAACCCCAGCACGGCGCAGGCGGCGGCCAATGCGACGCTGGCCGCTGCCCATCGCCACAACTGGCGCAACTGCCGGGGCGCCTGCTGGAAACGCGGCAGCGATTCGGCGGCGACGCCCTCGGCGTCCAGGTCGACTCTCATCTTCACTCCAGGCAAAACTCGAAGGTGCCGGCCAGGCCGGCGCAAACGTCCGCAACTTTATAACAATGCGCGTTAAGAAGTTGTCATGATTTGAAAAACAGTCTGCATCCCCAGGCTCTTGACTGGAAGACGAAAGACTGGGGGCAGCCCACTTGGCAAGCCCCCGACCAACCGAAAGGTTCTAAGCAGTCGGGAAAAACCACCGGACATCCGCGCAAACGACCATTCGTCGGCAATTTTCATTCGAAACGGATTTCTTATAACCAATCCGCATAGGCCTGCCGGCTCCCCCGCTTCCCCCTCAAAGGCACGCCGCTCCGGGCCTCCACGCGTAGCCAGCAGGACTTTTCGCATAGCCTGACGGTTTTATAACAGCGGCAAAGCGTCAATAATTCGACTATCGACTGTGGTAGCGTCAAAAAAGAATCACATCGATCCTTTGCAGCGTTATCCGGTGCCATGCAGTCCTTACCGAACACCCGCCGGGTCCCCACCAAGCCCCGGTTCGAGCCACGCGTTGGCGTGGCCGCAGCAAACGTTTGTGCGGATTACCCAGGAGGCTCGCCCATGACCGAATCGACCGCCGGGGCCGGAGTTCACGGCGCAGCGTCCGGACAGGCTGGCGAAAGCCCTGCCGCGCACGCGGAACCATCGCCGGTGACGGATCGTCGATGAGCCGGGGGATGCCATGCGAAGCCTGATCGGGATGACGTTCCTGAACTCCTCCGTGGGCCAGCGCCGGCTGCGCCAGAACGGCATCGTGCTGCGCCTGGGACGGGTAGTCGCGGATCGCCGGCGCGCGGCCCTGCCGCACCGGCAAGGGCGCTGCCTCGACCGCCAGGGCCTGGAGACCCTGCTGCTGTGGCTACAGCGGCACTTCCTCTGCGTGCCCCTGGAACACCTGCTCGAGAGCCCCGCTCCAGCCTGCCTGCGGATCGCCCTGAGCGTCGACGGCAACCCTGCGGAACTGGCCGAGCTGGTCTACCCGCTGCTGGAGCGCTACGAAATGCCAGCGAGCGCCTTCATCGGCGGCGACCCGCGCAGTTGGCGCGAAGCGGTCGCCGACACCCTCTGGCAGGCCGATGCGGCTACCGCCGAGCCATTGCTGGAACTGCTGGAGCGTTACGGCGGCGCTGCGCTCATGCGGGTGCTCGAACGCACCGGCGACGACCAGCGTCGCAGCCGTAGCCTCGACCTCCTCCTGCGCAAGCTGGAACGCCTCGACCCGGCTTCGCAGCAGGCCTTGCGCGCGGCCTGCACGGCCCCCGCGGCGTACGGCGCGGGCGATTGGGAACGGGTCCGCCGCCTGGAAAACAGCGGCCTGGTTCGCTTCGGCCTGCACGGCCAGGACCCGCACCCAGCGACAGGCCTTTGCGCCGAGGACTGTCTCGGCCGCGCCCACCGCCAGCTCCAGCAGCATTGCGCCGCCCCTCTGCCGGTGTTCTGCCAAGCTCGCGCCACGCCCGCCGCGACGCCTGCGCAACCCGGCCTGCGCGCCGCCCTCGGCCGGCTTGGCTACCGCTTCGCCTTCGGCGCGCGCAATGGCCTGGTGGATCCCCGTTGCGACCCGCTGGACCTGCCGCGCATCGAGGTGGGCGCGGCGATCGCCGCCCGTCCCGGCCGGCTGGCCTGGCGCATCTATCGTGGAGCCCGTCCATGAGCACGGCCTCCAACCCATTCCCAAGGAGGCGCGACAGGCAGTCGCCCTCCGCCGGAAGACCGCCCGAACCACGGGAAGCGAACGCGCCGTCGCCCGCCACGCCGCAGCGACGCCGCTCTCAGGGATATGGCCAGCCCAGCTGGCCCGGTATCAGCAAGGATCGTCCCATGACTGCAGACACCCCTACCTCTGTCGCTACCATCAACCACCTGCTGCTCGGCGCGCCCTACACCAGCCCACTGGTGATCCCCGGTGACTGGCTGGTCGACGAACTGGAAGGCGCCGTGGAAGTCGGCGGCTTCACCGACGGCCTGTTCCGCTGGCCGACGCGCAAGCGCAGCGGCCGCCCTTCGCCGATTCTCTGCGGCGACCTGCTGCGCGCGGTACGTACCGAATGCGCCGAGTCGGTGCAGTTCTGGTGGGGTTTCAGTCCGAGCCTGGTGGGACGCTGGCGCCGCGCCCTCGGCGTGACCCGCCGCAACAACCCCGGCGACCAGGCGGTGGCGCGCGCCCGCGCCGCCCTCGCCCGCTCGCTGGACCGCAAGGCGCCGCCGAAGGCACCGGCCGCCTGGTCCAGCGAAGAGGTCGAGTTCATCCGCCGCCACGGCAGCAAGCGCAGCCTGGCCTGGTGCGCCTACATGCTCGGCCGCAGCTACCAGAGTGTCGCCAGCAAGGCCGAGGAGCTTTCCCCGCACAGCCAGCGCGACCGCAACAATGCGATCTGGAGCAAGTCCGAGGAAGACCTGCTGCGCCAGCACTACCAGCAGCGCGGTTCGCTATGGTGCGCGCAGCAGACCGGCAAGACCCGCGCGGCGGTATTCCACCGGGCCAAGAAGCTCGGCCTGCAACGGCAGCGGCCGAAACACCCGTGAGGCCGGTCGCCGCCCTCTCCCGCCGAAGCGAGAGAGGGCCAGGGCTCAACCGCGGTAGTAGCGCTGCGCCACGAAGGGCATCTTGCTGACCACCAGGGTCACCGGCTTGCCGCGCACCATCGCCGTCACCTCGCTGCCCAGGCCGGCCAGTTCGTTCGGCACGTAGCCCATGGCCAACGGCGCGTTGAGGCTCGGACCGAAACCGCCGCTGCTGACCTTGCCGATCGCCCGGCCCTGGGCATCGACGATCTCGGCGCCCTCGCGCACCGGCATCCGCCCCTGCGGCAGGAAACCGACGCGCTTGCTGGCAACGCCCTGCGCCTGCTGGGCGAAGATCCGCTCGGCGCCGGGGAAGCCGCCAGCGCGCACGCCGTCGGCGCGACGCGCCTTGGAAATGGCCCAGCCGAGGCTGGCTTCGACCGGCGTGGTGGCACTGTCCATGTCGTGGCCGTAGAGGCACAGGCCGGCTTCCAGGCGCAGCGAGTCGCGCGCGCCGAGGCCGATCGGCGCCACTTCCGGCTCGGCCAGCAGGCGCCGCGCCAAGGCCTCGGCATGGGCGGCGGGCACGGAGATCTCGTAGCCGTCTTCGCCGGTATAGCCGGAGCGGCTGACGTAGCAGTCCTGGCCGAGCAGCTCGACGCGGGCGAACTGCATGAAGGTCATCTGCGCCACCTGCGGCGCCAGGCGCTCCAGCACCCGCACCGCCGCCGGTCCCTGGAGGGCGAGCAAGGCACGCTCCTCGAACAGCGGCTCGACGCTACAACGGCCCTCCAGGTGACGACGCAGGTGCGCCAGGTCCTGGTGCTTGCAGGCGGCGTTGACCACCAGCAGCAGGCAATCGCCGAGGTTGGCCACCATCAGGTCGTCGAGGATCCCGCCCTGCTCGTCGGTGAACAACGCGTAGCGCTGCTGGCCCACCGGCAGGTCGAGGATGTCCACCGGCACCAGGCTTTCCAGGGCCAGCGCCGCATCGGCGCCCACCAGGCGGATCTGGCCCATGTGCGAGACATCGAACAGACCGGCCTGCTCGCGGGTGTGCAGGTGCTCCTTGAGCACCCCGGCCGGGTACTGCACCGGCATGTCGTAGCCGGCGAAGGGCACCATCTTCGCCCCCAGTTCCAGGTGCAGGGCGTGCAGGGGCGTCTTGGCGAGGGTTTCTGCGGTCATGTTTCACTCCATGGCATCCCGGCCTCCTGTCTGCCGGAGAGCCGCGATCGATTGTCGGGAAAGAAAAAAGAAGCGCCGGCGCAGCGGCGCGGTTCAGCATTCGATGATGTTCACGGCGAGGCCGCCGCGCGCGGTTTCCTTGTATTTGCTTTTCATGTCGGCGCCGGTCTGGCGCATGGTGCGGATGACCTTGTCGAGAGAGATGAAGTGCTGGCCGTCGCCGCGCAGGGCCATGCGCGCCGCGTTGATGGCCTTCACCGAAGCCATCGCGTTGCGTTCGATGCAGGGCACCTGGACCAGCCCGCCGACCGGGTCGCAGGTCAGCCCGAGGTTGTGCTCCATGCCGATCTCGGCGGCGTTCTCGACCTGCTGCACACTACCGCCGAGCACTTCACAGAGCGCCCCGGCGGCCATCGAGCAGGCCACCCCGACCTCACCCTGGCAACCGACCTCGGCGCCGGAGATCGAGGCGTTTTCCTTGTAGAGGATGCCGATCGCCGCAGCGGTGAGCAGGAAGCGCACCACGCCGTCGTCGTCGGCCCCGGGGATGAAGCGCGCGTAGTAATGCAGCACCGCCGGAATGATCCCCGCCGCGCCGTTGGTCGGCGCGGTCACCACGCGGCCGCCGCTGGCGTTCTCCTCGTTCACCGCCAGGGCGTAGAGGTTGACCCAGTCGAGCACGCTGAGAGCATCGCGCAGGCCGGCCTCCGGCCGCTGGCACAACTGGCGGTGGAGCGCCGCCGCGCGGCGCCTGACCTTCAGTCCGCCGGGCATGATGCCCTCGTTGCGGCAGCCGGCCTCGACGCAATCCTGCATCACCTGCCAGATACGCAGCAGGCCGGCGCGGGTTTCCTCGGCGGGGCGCCAGGCCTTCTCGTTCTCGGCCATCAACTGGCTGATCGACAGGCCTTCGCGGACGCAATGGTCGAGCAGTTGCCGCGCGGTCTTGAAGGGGAACGCCAGCGGCGTGCGGTCCTCGACGATGCGGTCGAGGCCGGCGGCCTCGTCGTCGACCACGAAACCGCCGCCCACCGAGTAGTACTCGCGGCTGCGGACCTGCAGGCCGGCGGCGTCGAAGGCACGGAAGATCATGCCGTTGGGATGGTAGGCCAGCGGCTTGCGGATCAGCGCCAGGTGTTCCTTCTCGACGAAGCGGATCGGCCGCTCGCCGAGCAGGCGCAGCTCGCCGCTGGAACGGATGGTATCGAGCCGGGCGGGAATCGCGGCGGTATCCACCGTGTCCGGCTGCTCGCCCTCCAGGCCGAGCAGTACCGCCTTGTCGCTGCCGTGGCCCTTGCCGGTGGCGCCGAGCGAGCCGTACAGCTCGACCTTGACGCTGGCAGTGGCCTCCAGCAACCCCTCGCGCCTCAGCCCCTCGGCGAAGCGCGCGGCGGCACGCATCGGCCCCACGGTGTGGGAGCTGGACGGCCCGATGCCGATCTTGAACAGATCGAAGACACTCAGGGACATGCTCGTCTCCGCTTGCGGATTGGCCGCCACCACGGCGGCGTTCCTGTTCAATCAGCGTAGACCGGGAAGTGCCGGCAGAATTCGCCGACCTGGCCCCTGACCCGTTCGCCGACCTCGGGATTGTCGATATCGTCGAGGATGTCGCAGATCCAGCCAGCCAGTTCTCGGCACTCGCCCTCGCGGAAACCGCGAGTGGTCACCGCTGGGGTGCCGATGCGGATGCCGGAGGTGACGAACGGGCTCTGCGGATCGTTCGGCACGGCGTTCTTGTTCACCGTGATGTGCGCCGCTCCGAGCGCCGCGTCGGCGGCCTTGCCGGTCAGCCCCTGCTTCACCAGGCTGATCAGCATCAGGTGGTTGTCGG
>NZ_KV813564.1:0-403 GCF_001813645.1 Pseudomonas sp. HMSC063H08 | reverse complement strand
CATCCTGGCGGGGCCACGTTCAGCCGGTTCGCCAGCGCCTCTGGGTACGTTTGCCCTGGTGCCACCTTCCCGCTGGTGCCGTACTTCCTCAGCACACTGGACGCCATTGGCTGGCGGCATGGAATTCCCGAGCAGGTGTACCCCGAAGCGTTGGTCCCAGGGCTGCGCGAGGTGGGGGGAGTCTTCTCCGGCGACATGTGGGGGAACCTCTATCCGCGCAGCGGATTCCTGCACCAGACCGACGACTACAAGACGGCGGCCGTCATCGCCCAGCGCGCCGGCGACATCACCACGCGAGTCGGCCAACTCCACGTCTACCTTCCCATGCGCGCAGCCCCCAAGGACGGCTACTGGCCGGCGGGCGAGCTGAAAGAGGGCGATGCCTCGACCGGGAAATGGCAGG
>NZ_KV813563.1:0-490 GCF_001813645.1 Pseudomonas sp. HMSC063H08 | reverse complement strand
ATGAATTCGCGGTTGCGCTTGATCTTGCCGTCTTCAAGTTCGAAGGAATGCAGGAAGTGGTTTTCGTAATAACCTTCGGGATATCCGGGGAAAAGAATCTTGCCGTGACCGTCGCATTCGACCCAGAAATGATTGGGGTCGTCGGTTCCGAATATATTTATGTTGTACCACTCCCAATCGGGAAAGCACTTCAATGACCAGGCGGCATGTTCCGCAAGTTTGTCTTTGCCACGAATGACGATGGGCGAGCCGGTATCGGTGGTCCATAAACCGCCACAGCCGTCCTCGACGAAAAGTTCATGGCGGCGCAGGCGATCCTGGCCTTTGGTATTCATGTACTTCTCGACGGTGGCGCGATTCTTTTCGCGAAGTTCGTTGGCATCGGTGAAACCGATTGGATTTGTCGTGTCAGGCATCGTCAATGCTCCTTGGCGGTAGATGTCATTCAAGTGGGAATACCGTCACGTTTTATTTGCGGAACGGCTATTCC
>NZ_KV813562.1:0-326 GCF_001813645.1 Pseudomonas sp. HMSC063H08 | reverse complement strand
CCACCCACCGAGTTTCCCGATGAAGCAGATGACCTTCGCCGACGCCGAGTACGCTGGCAAGCGCAAGCAAACCCGCAAGGAGTTGTTCCTGATCGAGATGGATCGGGTGGTGCCGTGGAAGGGCTTGATTGCTTTGATCGAGCCACATTATCCGAAGGGTGAAGGTGGCCGTCCGGCCTACCCGTTGATGGCGATGCTGCGTGTGCATCTGCTGCAGAACTGGTTCGGCTACAGCGATCCAGCGATGGAGGAAGCGCTGTACGAAACCACGATCCTGCGCCAGTTTGCCGGGCTGAACCTGGAGCGCATCCCCGACGAAACCACCA
>NZ_KV813561.1:230902-257915 GCF_001813645.1 Pseudomonas sp. HMSC063H08 | reverse complement strand
GGTCTCAGGTGAGCTTCATGCGATTGCCTTGGGAGACGAAGCCCACCGAACGGCGAATGCCGTCGGCCAGCGCCTGCAGGGTGATGCCCTTGCGCTTGCGCAATTCGCGCACCAGGCTGGCGATCTCCGCCAGGTCGTCGGCTACTTCGCTCATCTCGGCTCCGGGCCCTCTCAGAACAGGTCGCGCAAACGGTAATACGCTTTGCCCAGGGCTTCCAGCGGCGCGGCGAAGCGCTGGCCACCGGGAAACTTCGGATTGCGCAGACGCTGGTAGAGCGCCAGGGTCTCGTCGTCGCCGAGCAGCGCGTCGCTGACCGCCCTGGCCGCCGCCAGACTCGGCAGCACGCCGTGGCCGGAGTAGCCTTGCAGCCAGTAGCGGTTGCCCTGCCGGCCGATGTCCGGGGTGCGCCGCATGCTGCAGTCGATATGCCCGCCCCAGGCGTATTCCAGCGCCACCCCGCGCAACTGCGGGAACACCCGTTCGAGATAGGGCCGGGTGGCGGCGCGGATGTCGCTGGGCATGCCGCCCAGGTAGGTGCAGCCGCCGCCGAACAGCAGGCGGTGGTCCGGGGTCAGGCGGAAGTAGTCGAGGACGAACTGGTTGTCGGTCACGCAGCAGTTGCGCGGCAGCAACGACTTCGCCCGTTCCTCGCCGAGCGGCTCAGTGGCGACCTGATAGGTGCCCACCGGCAGCATCCGTTGCGACAGCTCGCTGTCCAGACCGTCGATGTAGGCGTTGCAGGCCAGCACCAGCGCCGCGCAGCGGATCTCGCCGTGCTCGGTACGGACCCGGTAGCCGTCGCCCTCCTCGCGATAGTTCAGGGCCTGGGTCCGCTCGTGGATACGCCCGCCGGCGCGCTCGATGGCGGCGGCCAGGCCGAACGCCAGCTTGAGCGGATTCAGGTGTGCGGCGTGGGGATCGTAGAGACCGGCAAGGTAGCGCTCGCTGGCGATCCATTCGGGCAACTCGTCCTTCGCCACGAAGCGTAGCCCCTCGTAGCCCCAGCGACGGTTGGCCTCGGCCTGCCAGTCGTAGAGCAGGCCGACCCGGCGCGGCAGGATCGCCGTCCATAGGTGGCCGACCCGGTAGTCGCAGTCGAAGCCATGTCGCTGCGGCAACTCGCGCATCTCGCCGGCCGCCCAGAGCATGCCGTCCCAGAGACGGCGTGCGCCTTCGTAGCCGAGGTCGGCCTCCAGCGGCGGCAGGTCGCTGGACCAGCCGGGCAGCGCCTGCCCGCCGTTGCGCCCGGAGGCCGCCCAGGCGATCCGGCTGGCTTCGATGACGCATACCTGGCGTCCGCCTTCGACCAGCCGCAGCGCCGTGTGCAAGCCGCTGAAACCGGCGCCGACCACCAGCACCTCGCAGTCGAGGTCACCCTCCAGGGCCTGGCGCGGCTGGATCAGTTCGGGATTGACGGCGGCGTAGTAAGTGCCGACATGCTCGTTGGATTGCAGGAACATCGCGACCTCCGTGAAATTATATTGGTTATTTTTCATGAAAAATAACACTTAAAATTTCACGACACCAGTCCCGAGCATTCGCAAACGGCCGGCAGGATGCCGTCGCGCACCAGCAGAGGCAGAGGGGCAAATATTCGAAAGGAGGCGGGAAGCCCCCCGCCAGAGCGAAACTGGCGAGGGGAACAGACGTGCGGACGGCGCGGCTCGCGCCGCGGAGAAAAGGTGCACGACCACGGGCGGGGGCATGCCGGGCGTGCTGCGCCAGTGTCGGCGCCGACGGGAGCGGGCGACAGGTACGAATGCACCAGCCGCCCTGGTGCATTCGTACCCTCTTCGTTTATTTGCGCCCGTTGCCGTTGCGCGGCTCCGGCGCGAATCCGCGTTCGCGTGCCCAGACGATGGCCTCGCCACGGCTGTGGACATCGAGCTTGGCGTAGATGGTCGCCACGTGGTTGCGCACGGTGTTCGGCGCCAGGCCCAGTTCCTTGGCGATCTCCTTGTCCGCCAGGCCCTGGCAGATGAGGTCGAACACCTCGCGCTCGCGCGCAGTCAGGTCGGCCAGTTCGGCGCCGGTGCCCGGCGCGTTGGCGCGGCGCACGTTGGCGAGCTTTTCGATCAGGGTGCGGCTGAACCAGGAAGCGTCCTGCATCACCGTCTCGATGGCGTGCACCAGCTCCATTTCGGTGCGCCGCCGGTCGCTGATGTCCAGCAAGGCCACCAGCACGCAGTCCTGCTCGTTGAGGCTCACCGCCTCGGCCGAGACCAGGCAGTCCAGGCCGTTGCGATCCTTGTGCTGCAGGCGCAGCTGGACGTTGCGCACGCTGCCGCTCTGCGCCAGCAGCTCGCCCAGGCGCTCGGCGCCGCCGTCCTGCCACAGCCCGCAGGCGACGGTGGACTCGCCGAGCAGTTCCTCGGCCTGGTAGCCGAAGGTTTCGCTGAAGGCCTGGTTGATGTCCAGCGCCTGCAGGTCGTCGCCGTACAGCACCAGGCTCGGCACCGGTGCCATGCGGAAGGCCTTGGCGAAGCGCTCCTCGCTCTTGCGCAGGGCCTCCTCGGCCTTCTTCCGCGGTTCGAGATCGGTGAAGGTGAAGAGCATGCAGGCCTCCTCGCCGACCTCTATCGGTTGCCCGGCGACCACCACGCACTTGCGTCCGCCCTCCGCCACCCGCAGGCTCGCCTCCATCTGCGGGATGGTCTCGCCGGCGCCCAGGCGCTCCACCGCCAGTTCGCGGCGCTCGGCCTGGTCGAGTACGTCCAGCTCGTACACCGAACGGCCGATCACCTGGTCGCGGGCATAGCCGGTCATTTCCAGGAAACCGACATTGACCTTCACGTAGCGGTAGTCGCTGAGCCGGCAGATCACCGCCGGCGCCGGATTGGCATTGAAGGTCTTCTCGAAGCGCTGCTCGGCGCTGGCCCACTCGGTGGCGTCGTGGAGGATCAGCACCAGGCAGTCGGGCTTGTCCTCGGGGGTGGTCAGCACCAACCCGCGCACGCGGTGCACCCAGCGGGTGTCCTCGTCGGCGGCGGGAAACACTTCCACCACCACGTCGCTGAAGCACTCGCCAGCCACCAGGCGCTCGGCCGGGTACTGGCCCTCCTGCAGCGGATGATTGTTGCGGTAGCGCAGGCGAAAGCGCTCGCGATACTCGCCGGTATCGGCGCCCAGGCCTTCCAGCGAATCGACGCCGTGCATCGCCAGGGCCGCCTCGTTGGCCCAGAGGATGCGCTGGTCCGGCTCGATCAGGATCACCCCTTCGGTAAGACCGGCGATGATCTGCTGCAACTGGCGGCGGTCGGTCTGGGTACGCAGTACCTGGTCGTTCATGCTGTTCCTCTTGGATGGAGCGATTTTCCGGGGGCAGCAAGGATGCCCGCCCGCCCTGACCGCGCACGCGTGACGATTGCACTAGCGGTGCTAGTGCATTTGCATCGCGAAACGATAGCGGAGGCACCCCTACCCTGGCGATACAGGAAGCAATGTCCGGGCGGGAAGCCCAGACGCCGCGCCGGCCGGGAGGCTACGCCGCCCCTCGGTCCCGAGGTCGTCGACGCATCCACCCGACTCGCCCTGCACGAGAAGAAAGCCCCATCCCCTTGCATGAGCGATGCGATGAGCAAGAACAAGCACCCCGATCTCGGCGAGATCCAGCGCAGCCTGAACCAGGCGCTGGAAGGCTACGACTGCCAGTGCCGGATGCACTACGACGGCACCGTCAGTATCAATGTCGCCGCCCGAGAGCACGACGAAACCTTCACCTTCGTCGGCATCCAGCCCGGCGAGCTGGACAACCCCACCCGCCTGCACCTGTTCGCCGAAAGCCTGCGTCGCGACCTGGCACTACTGGAGCCCTGGTTGGGAAAGCACGCAGCCTAGAATAAAAAAAGCGCCCCACAGGACCAAAACGACGTCCGGAGGCGCATGCGAGGACAGAGGAATCTTTCTGGCGATCAGGCCCGGCGTGCGATCTCCGCCGGCCGATGCGCCAGGTAATCGAGCAACAGGAACAGCACCGGCGCCACCTCGCGGCAATGCGCGACACCCTGGCGGATCCTCCCGGCGCTCTGCACCGCCCCTTCCCGTTGCAGGTCCTGCGGGCAGGCATCGAGCAGCGCCTCGATGCTCTCCGCGGTGCTTTCCAGGTGACATTGCAGGCCGATAGCCTGCTCGTTCCAGATGAAGCCCTGGTTGGCGCAGGCAGCCGAACCATAGAGCGGCACGCTGCCGGCTGGCAGGTCGAAGGTCTCGCCGTGCCAGTGGAACGCCATCAGCCGTTCCGGCAGGCGCTCGCCCAGCGGCGAGCCCAGCGCCTGGCTGTACCTGTGCAGCGGCCACCAGCCGATCTCCGCCTGGCGTCCCGGGCGTACCGCAGCCCCCAGCGCCTGGGCCAGCAGCTGCGCGCCGAGGCAGATGCCGAGGACCTTCTTGCCGGCATCCAGCGCCGCGCGGATCAAACGCTTCTCCGCCACCAGCCAGGGATATTGCGCTTCGTCGTGGACGCTCATCGGCCCGCCCATCACCACCAGCAGGTCGAAGCTGTCCAGCGCAGGCAGGTGGGCGTCGGCGTAGAGGTAGCAGACGTGCTCGTGCTCGCAGTGGCGGCCGATCCAGTCGCCGATCCGCGCGCTGCCTTCGAAGGGAACGTGTTGCAATACCAGGGCGCGCATCAGGCCACCTCCTCGTGTCGGTTGGCGACCCGGGCCAGGGCCCGCTCCAGTCGCCGCAGCATTTCGTCGACGTTGGCCCGGCTCACCGTCAGCGCCGGGGAAAAACGCAGGCAGTGCGGCTGCGGCGCGTTGATCAGCAGGCCTTCGCCGAACGCCGCGCGAACCACCGCCGGCGCGCGCTGGCCGATCAGCGGCAGCCCCCAGAACAGTCCCTGGCCGCGCAGCGGACCATGCCCATAGCGACGCGCGACACGGGCCAGGCCATCGCGCAGGTGGGTGCCCTGCTCGCGCACCTGCTCCAGGAAACCCGGCTCCAGCACGGTATTCAGTACCGCCAGCCCGGCAGCGGTCATCAACGCGTTGCCGTGGTGGGTGCCAAGCTGGTCGCCCGGTTCGAAGCAACAGGCGTTGCCACGCGCCAGCAGCGCCGACAGCGGCACCCCGGCGCCGAGGCCCTTGCCGAGGGTAACGATGTCGGCGCGTACCCCGTACAGTTCCTCCGCCAGCAGCGCGCCGCAGCGGCCGATGCCGGTCTGCACCTCGTCGAGGATCAACAGGACGCCACGCTGCCGGCACAGCCGCTCGATGCCACGCAGGTAGTCGAGGGTCGCCGGGATCACCCCGGCATCGCCCTGCACCGGCTCCAGCATCACCGCCACCGTCTCTTCGTCGATGGCCGCGGCCATGGCGTCGAGGTCGTTGAACGGCACCCTGGCGAATCCCTCCAGGCCATGCTGCGCCGGCTTGCCACAAGCCGTCAGGGTGCCCGGGGTGCGTCCATGGATGCTGTTGACGGTGCTGACGATCCGTTGCGCGCCGCCGCGATGCAGGCGGCCCCACTTGCGCGCCAGGGCGATGGCCGCTTCGTTGGCCTCGGCGCCGCTGGTGAGGAAGTAGGCCTGGTCGCTGCCGGTCGCCAGGCACAGGCGCTGCGCCAATGCCAGCACCGGCCGGTTGAGCAGGCCGGGGCCGGCGCTGACCAGCTCCCGCGCCTGCCGGGCCAGGGCCTGGACCAGCACGCTGGGACTGTGGCCAAGGCAGTTCACCGCCAGGCCCTGGGTGAAGTCGAGGAAGGCACGTCCGTCGCTGTCCCACAGCCACGAGCCCTGGCCACGGACGAACACCTGTTCGGGCCGTTCCTGGGTGCGCATCAGGCGCAGGCTATCCAGCGCATCAGCCATCTTTCAGTTCCTCGGTCATGTACTCCACCGCCAGCAAGCGCACGCCCTGCGGCCCCTGTTCCAGCAGCCGGCGGCTTTCCCGGCGCGTTTCGATGCGCAGTTCGAAGCCGTCGCCGGCGGGGAAGCGCTGGCGCATCAGCTCGCGCACCTCGGCAAAGCGCGCGGCGCTCACCGTCATGCTGGCCAACAGCCGGCCGGACTGGCTCAGGGTGATCAGGTAGTCGCTCAAGAGGCATGCTCCCGGTAATCCGACGGCCCGTGCAGGCGCGGCCCCCAGTCTTCCACCACGCCGCTGGACAGGCGTTTCGCCGCTGTCTTGCGCCAACGCTGGGAGAGCGCGTCGCAGGCCATCATCTGGCGCAACCCGAGAGGCTCCAGGGGATCGCCGAAATACCACTGCAACAGGCGGGCGACGGTCAGTTCAGGGTAATGCCGCTGGACCAGCTTCAGCTGGTCCCCGGGAGTCACCATGCCGCTGCGCAGGACCCGATAGAACCAGCCGCAGCGGCCGCCGCTCTGCAATTCGTCGGGCAGCTCGGGAAGATTCCAGCGCTGGCCCTGGCGATAGCAGGGCGAACGCGGCTGGCTGACTTCCAGCAGGGCATCGCCCCAATGGAACTGGTCGCCGATGCAGACCTCGGCTTCGGTGATGCCGTAGGTCGAGATGTTCTCGCCGAACGCCGGCAGTTGCCAGCGGTTCAGCGGGTGGCGCTTGCGCCAGTAGCGGTAGTGCTCGGCGGGATAGTGATGGAGAGCGCGCTCGAGGCCGCCGTGGTGGCGGATGTCGGCCTGTTCGTCGCCGGGCAGGCCATCGTGGCCCAGCCAGAACTCCTGCTCGACCGGCAGCTTGTCGATCGCGCTGACCAATCCGCCCCAGGTTTCTTCGACTTTACCTATGAAAACACCGTTTACGACTATCTGCTCCATTGCTCCGCGACCACCCGATGTACCGCCAATGCAGCTAGACTAGTGCCTCACGCGGGACCCACTCCATTTCGATTTTCCAGTTTCATCGATAAGAACAGCTTATGGATTTTCGCCAACTCCGCTATTTCGTCGCGCTCTACGAAGAAGGCCACGTCGGCCGCGCCGCCGAACGCCTGGCCCTGTCGCAACCGGCCCTCTCGCAGCAGATCCGCCAGTTGGAGCAGAACCTCGACGTCTCGCTGTTCCAGCGCAGCGGCAAGCGCCTGCTGCCGACCGTCGCCGCCCACACCCTGTACAACCATGCGGTACCGCTGCTGGAGGGATTGGAAAGGGCCCGCGAGGCGATGCGCGTATTCCGCGGGCAGACCCCGCGCAGCCTGGCGATCGGCGTGCTGCAGACGGTCAACGCCAGCCTGGTGCCGTACATGGTCGAACGCCTGCATGCCGCGCAGCCGCACCTGCGGGTGCAGATCTACGAACTGTCGGGAATCGACATCGAGCGGCGCCTGCTCACCGGCAACCTGGACATCGGCATCGGTTTCCTGCCGCCGCGCCAGCCGGGCCTGCACAGCGTCGAGCTGTACGAGGACGAATTGCAGTTGGTGATCCCCGAGGAACACCCGTTGAAGGAATTCAGGAAGGTGTCCCTGGCCCAGGCCGCGGAGTTGCCGATGCTGCTGCTCGGCGAGGAGTTCCGTGCGCGCCAGATCTGGCAGGAGCAACTCGCCGCGATCGGCCGGCGGCCGCGGGTGCAGGCGGAACTGAACCACATGAGCGGGATTCTCGACAGCCTGCCGCAGACCCGCTTCGCCACCGTTCTACCGGGCAAGGCACGGCAGATGCACTCGAACCAGCGGCTGCTGTGGAAACCGCTCAGCGAACCGCGCATCCCGCTGAAGGTCGGCCTGGTCTACCGCGACGCGCAACGCCAGCACGCCAGCGTCGAGCTGCTGCGCTCGCTGCTGGAAGGCGTGGTCTGAGCGACGCGGTTTTCCTCGGGCAATAAAAAACCCCGCCTTTTGGGCGGGGTTTTGCAGACCTCTATCCTGACATCCGTGCTACGCCACCATCCATGGTGGATTCCCTGAGTTTCCGTATTGTCTTTGGCGCTTCCTGCGCAATGTCCTGACGGTTTGAAGATTACGCATCTCCGCGAGGGGGAGAAAGCAGCCAAAACCACCGCCGTTTGTAAGCCTTGGCTTACACGCTGTAATAGTTCCGCTCGCCGGACCGACGGCAACACCCAGCCGCCGCGAGCTTGCCGTGCGTCAAGATGATCTGCGCCGGGCCCGCTACAGTGGCCAGTCCCCTCATCATCGCGAGCCTTCCCAGCATGGAATTCCAGCGCGTCCACCAGCAGTTGCTGCAAAGCCACCACCTGTTCGAACCGCTTTCTCCCGTCCAGCTCCAGGAACTGCTCGCCAGCAGCGACCTGGTCAACCTCGACAAGGGCGCCTACGTGTTCCGCCAGGGCGAGCCGGCGCACGCCTTCTACTACCTGATTTCCGGCTGCGTGAAGATCTACCGGCTGACCCCGGAAGGCCAGGAGAAGATTCTCGAAGTGACCAACGAACGCAACACCTTCGCCGAGGCGATGATGTTCATGGACACCCCGAACTACGTGGCCACCGCCCAGGCCGTGGTGCCCAGCCAGCTGTTCCGTTTCTCCAACAAGGCCTACCTGCGCCAGTTGCAGGACAACACCCCGTTGGCCCTGGCCCTGCTGGCCAAGCTCAGCACCCGCCTGCACCAGCGCATCGACGAGATCGAGACGCTTTCCCTGAAGAACGCCACCCACCGCGTGGTGCGCTACCTGCTGACCCTCGCCGCCCACGCGCCGGGGGAGAACTGCCGGGTGGAAATCCCGGTGGCCAAGCAACTGGTGGCCGGTCACCTGTCGATCCAGCCGGAAACCTTCTCGCGGATCATGCACCGCCTCGGCGACGAGGGCATCATCCGCCTCGACGGCCGCGAAATCAGCATCCTCGACCGCGAACGCCTGGAGTGCTTCGAGTGAACAGCCCCGCCGCTTGATCGCGGTCAAGCGCGCCACGGCCCGTCCACCGGCAAGCTGGCGGGGTCGAGCCCGCGAGAACGCCCATGCGCCAATGCCTGTATTGCCTCCATGAAACCGAAGGCGCGGAAAGCGCCTGCGAACAGTGCGGCATGCCACTGCCCAGCGCTTCCCAGCGCCAGCTCCAGGGTCGCCGGCAGCGGCGCTTCGCCTGGTTCTGCGTCGGGCTGGCGCTGTTCTGCCTGGGCATGATGCTCTGGCTGCCGCGCGATGTTCCCTGAGGCCTCTCAGCGGCGCAGGCGCCGATAGAGCTGGAGCAGGCGCTCGGGCAACTGCCCGGCGCGCTCGACCAGCGCGAAGCCGTCGGCGCCGAACAGGTAGGGCAGGTAGTCCGCCGCCTCCTTGTCGATGGTGATGCAGAAGGGCACCAGTCCCTGGCTGCGCGCCTCGATCACCGCCTGGCGGGTGTCCTCGATGCCGTAGCGGCCCTCGTAGCGGTCCAGGTCGTTGGGCTTGCCGTCGCTCAACAGCAACAGCAGGCGACGCTTCTGCGGCTGCCCGCCGAGCACCTGGCTGGCCCGGCGGATCGCCGCGCCCATCCGCGTGTAGTAGCCCGGCGAGAGCGCCAGCACGCGACCGCGGACCTCGCCGCCGTAGCCTTCGTCGAAGTCCTTCAGCACCTGCCAGCGCACCTGCTGCCGGCGCACCGAGGAAAACCCGTACAGCGCGAAGGGGTCGCCCAGTGCCTGCAATGCCTCGCCGAACAGCAGCAGGCTGTCGACGATGCTGTCGATCACCCGCCGCTGGTCGTCGAGGTAGGCTTCGGTGGACATCGACAGGTCCGCCAGCAACAGGCAGGCGAGGTCGCGCCGGCGCGGCCGCTGTTCGAGGAACAGGCCTGGCTGGGTGGAACCGCCGCGCCGCCGCTCGACCTGGAAGTCGAGCCAGGCATCGAGGTCGATCTCGTCGCCTTGCGGCTGCTGGCGCAGGCGTTGGCGGCCGTCGCGCAGGCAGGCGAACTGGCGGCGCAGATGCAGCGCGGTCTTCTCCAGGTGCGCCGGCAGGCTGGCGCTGGTCGCGCCGCGCGGCCGCATCGGTTGCAGCAGCACGTGGTCGCTCAGCAGGCGCTGCTGCCGATAGTCCCACTCGGGCAGCTTCAGCCCGGGGCCGAGCGGCAGGTCATCGTAGTCGGCGGCCGGCAGGTCGAGATCCAGGCGCAGGCCGCCGCCCTTCTGCGTGCGCTGGCGCGACAGCGACAGGTAGTCGAGGTCTTCGGCGACGCGCGCGCCGTCCGGGTCGTCCTCGTCGTCGCTACAGCGGTCCAGGGCCAGGTGCTCCGACCAACTGAGCAGGCTTTCCAGGCGGAACAGCAGCAGGTTGCGTTCGCTGTCGCGCTCCTCGATGCGCTCGGCGCGCTTGCGCGCTCCGCTGCGGGCGACCTGGCGCTTGCCGGCGCCGGCGGCCGCTTCCTCGCCGTCCTCCGCGCTGGCGGAAGGCGTCCAGCGCTCGCCGGGATACAGCCACAGCGGCACCGGCCAGGGCGCCCGCTCGACTCGCGGGAAGCGCTCGACGCTGCCCGGCTCGGCAAGCGCGCGGCGCAGGGCGATTTCCAGTTCGGCGTCTGCCGCCGGGCAATCGTCCAGCGACGGGCGCTGGCGCAGATGCGCGGCGACCAGCCGGGCGTAGCGCGGGCGCAGCGCCGGATAGGCATCGAGCAACTGCCGCGCCCAGCGCTGGTTGTCCTGGGCCCAGTGCCGCAGCGGCCCGGCGCTGGCCGCCAGCAGCGCCAGCCAGCGATACAGTTCGCGGTTCAGCTCGGCCTGCGGATAGACCGCGAGGGATTCCGGCAGGCGCAGGCTGTCGCCGTTGAACCAGGACACCGGGGCCTGCTCGCAGGTCCCGGCGACCCGCTGCAACCAGGTGCGGCGTAGCAGCAGGCGGCGCGCCGGGGTCGCCTCGAGGGCTACCCCCGGTGCGCCGCCGAGCGCCCGGAAGAGCATGCCGAGCGGACGCCGCATGCTCTCCAGGGTCACCCGCGCCGCCTCGAACTCGCCGCTGGCATGGCGGGTGATGAAGCGGTGCCAGTGGGCGCCGACCCATTCCTCCAGCTCGACGGCGAAGGCCATCTCAGGCGGCCGCCTTGCCGCGCCGGAAGCTCAGCAGGTAGGCGACCAGGCCGATGAGGAACACCACCCCGGCGCCTTCGCGCAGCCAGTAGAAGATCGCCAGCTGGTCCTGGGTGGCCATGAAGGTCATCGCCGCGCCGTCCGCCGGCATCCGTTGCAGCCAGACCTGCAGCACCCCGGCCGCGGAGAGGAACAGGGTGATGAACACCATCGCCACGGTCATCAGCCAGAAGCCCCACATCTCCAGGACCTGCGAGCGGTTGTCCATCGCCTCGCCGATCCCGCGCAAGCGCGGCATGGCGTAGGAGATGATGGTCATCACGATCATCGCGTAGGCGCCATAGAAGGCCATGTGGCCGTGGGCGGCGGTGAGCTGGGTGCCGTGGGTGTAGTAGTTGACCGGCGCCAGGGTATGCATGAAGCCCCACACTCCCGCGCCGAGGAAGGCCATCACCGTGGTGCCCATGGCCCACAGTGCGACCGCGCGGTTCGGATAGTCGCGGCGGCGGCGGTTGATGGTGTTGAAGGCGAACAGCACCATGGCGAAGAACGGCAGCGGCTCCAGCGCCGAGAATACCGAGCCGAGCCACAGCCAGTAGCCGGGCACGCCGATCCAGAAGTAGTGGTGGCCGGTGCCGATGATGCCGCTGATCAGCGCCATGGCGATGATCACGTAGAGCCACTTCTCGATCACCTCGCGGTCGACCCCGGTGATCTTCACCAGCACGAAGGCGAGGATCGCACCCATGATCAGTTCCCACACGCCTTCCACCCACAGGTGCACCACCCACCACCAGTAGAACTTGTCGCGGGTGAGGTTTTCCGGGTTGTAGAAGGAGAACAGGAACAGCAGGGCGAGGCCGATCAGGCCGGTCATCAGGACCATGCTGATGGCGGTCTTGCGCCCGCGCAGCACGGTCATGCCGACGTTGAACAGGAAGCCCAGGGCGACGATCACGATGCCCGCCTTGCTGATGGTCGGCTGTTCGAGGAACTCGCGGCCCATGGTCGGCCACAGTTCGTTGCCGGTGAGCCTGGCCAGGCCGGCGTAGGGCACCAGCAGGTAGCCGAGGATGGTCAGCACGCCGGCGGCGGCGAATACCCAGAACAGGATCCAGGCCAGCTTCGGGCTGTACAGCTCGCAGTCGCTCTCCTCCGGCACCAGGTAGTAGGCAGCGCCCATGAAGCCGAACAGCAGCCAGACGATCAGCAGGTTGGTGTGCACCATGCGCGCGACGTTGAAGGGGATCGCCGGGAACAGGAAGTCGCCGACCACGTACTGCAGGCCCATGATCAGGCCGAACAGGATCTGCCCGACGAAGAGGATCAGGGCGAACACGAAGTAGGGTTTGGCGACCGCCTGCGAGGCGAATTTCAGGGAGCCATTGGGCGACATCATCAACCCTCCTTGTTCGGCGGCCATTGGTTGGTATCGATCTTCGAGCTCCACTTGAGGAACTCGGCCAGGTCGTCGACCTGCCCTTCGCTGAGATGGAACTGCGGCATGGCGCGGCGGCCCGGCACGTTCAGCGGCTGGATCTTCATCCAGGCCTGGAGGAAGGTGTTGAAGCCCTCCTCGCCGCCACGGCGTCCGACCACGTTGCCCAGCTCCGGCGCGAAGTAGGCACCCTCGCCGAGCAGGGTGTGGCAGCCGACGCAGTTGTTCTGCTCCCAGACCAGCTTGCCGCGCACCACCGCGGCGCTCATCGCGGCCTCGTTGGTGCGCTCGGGCAGGGTCTTCTCGGTGTGGTAGGTCAGGGCCAGGAACAGCAGGATGAAGAACACACTCCCGCCGAAATAGATGTTCCTGGCCATGCCTTTGGTAAAGGTCTCGGACATGCGGCCTCCTGGAATGGGTGGTGCGGCGATTCTAGGAAGCGGCGGCGGCGAACCCGCTTGATGGCAATCAAGATTCCCGAACGATTTACTCAGTTATTCATCCGCGCCAGGTACAGCGCAGCGCCCACCGCCAGGGCCATCAGCAGCGGCCAGGCCAGCAGCAGGCGGCGCCATAGCGCCGGGGCATGGGCCAGCTCCATGAAGCGCTCGCCGATCAGCCAGCCCTTGGCCACCGCGCAGGCCAGCACCGCCGCCAGCAGCCAGGGAGAGTCGCCGGCACCGCCCAGCAGCACGCCGGCCACGGCCAGCGCCAGCAACGCCAGCCAGCAGAGGGTCAGGGTTCGCATCGGCACCTCATTGCAGGACGTAGACCAGCGGGAACAGCAGCACCCAGACCAGGTCGACCATGTGCCAGTAGAGCACTCCCGACTCCAGTCCCGAGCAAGCCTGCGGCGTATAACACCGGCGCCAGCAGGCCTGCGCCAGCCAGCCGAGGATCAGCAGGCCGAGCAGGACGTGGAGGAAATGGAAACCGGTCAGGCACCAGTAGAGGGTGAAGAAAGTGTCGTGTTCGATGTCCAGGCCGAGGTCGGCGAGCCGCCCGTACTCGTGCAACTTCAGGCCGACATAGACCAGCGCCAGCAGCAGCGCCGCCAGCAACCAGCCGCTCGCCTGGCGCGGCCGTCCGCGGCGCACCGCATGCACCGCCAGCGCGGCGAGCCAGCCGGAGCTGAGCAGGGCCACGGTCAGCAACAGGCCCCAGCGGCTATCCAGTTGCCCCCGGCCGGCGCGGAACAGCTCCGGCTGCCAGGCCTGGGCGCCGGCGAACGCCAGCAGCAGCAGGCTGAACACGCTGAGTTCGGCGAGGATGAAGAACCACATCGCCAGGTCGCCGGGCAGGCGCCGCTCGACGGTATCAGGCGACATGGAGATCGACGATGTCCATCAGCGCCGCCACCGTCGCCGGGTCGTCCGAGAGCGGTTCGGCCAGCGCCACCCGGCACGCCTCGCGCGGGTCCATGCCGTCGCCGATGAGGCGCGCGGCGAAGATCAGCAGGCGGGTCGAGGCGACTTCCTCCAGGTCGTGCTGCTCCAGCCGCCGCAGCGCCTGGCCCAACTGCACCAGGCGCTGCGCCAGGGCCTCGGCGCAACCGCTTTCGCCGACCAGGATGCGTGCCTCCTGCTGCGCCGCCGGGTAGTCGAAGCGCAACGCGACGAAACGCTGCCGGGTGCTGGGCTTCAGGCCCTTGAGCAGGTTCTGGTAGCCGGGGTTGTAGGACACCACCAGCATGAACGAAGGCGGCGCCTGCAACGTCTCGCCGGTGCGCTCCAGGTACAGCTCGCGGCGGTCGTCGGCCAGCGGGTGGATGGCGACCGTGGTGTCCTGGCGCGCCTCCACCACTTCGTCCAGGTAGCAGATACCGCCTTCGCGCACTGCGCGGGTCAGCGGGCCGTCCTGCCACCAGGTGCCGTCGGCGCCGATCAGATGGCGGCCGAGCAGGTCGGCGGCGCCCAGGTCGTCGTGGCAGGCGACGCTGTACAGCGGCAGTTCCAGGCGCCGCGCCATGTACTGGACGAAGCGGGTCTTGCCGCAACCGGTGGGGCCCTTGAGCAATACCGGCAGGCCGTGCCGCCAGGCGCGCTCGAAGACTTCGATCTCATGGCCGGTGGCCTCGTAGAAGGGTGTCGCGTCCCGCATGTCCTACTCCTGCGCTAGGGATTAGGACCGCACGCTATTCACAGTTGGAAGGTGCCACAAGCGCAAAGCAACGCAATCTTGATTCCGGTCAAGCAAGGGTAAAGACCCTGCTTTCTATGATCCTTTCGCGCCATGAATTCCCGGGAGTTCCCGACGCAGCCACCCCCAAAACACTGCTAAGGGAGCGCCTCGCAGGGCTCCTGAGGAGATAGACCATGCCATTTGGCAAGCCACTGGTGGGCACCTTGCTCGCCTCGCTGACGCTGCTGGGCCTGGCCACCGCTCACGCCAAGGACGACATGAAAGCCGCCGAGCAATACCAGGGTGCCGCTTCCGCCGTCGATCCCGCTCACGTGGTGCGCACCAACGGTGCCCCCGACATGAGTGAAAGCGAGTTCAACGAGGCCAAGCAGATCTACTTCCAACGCTGCGCCGGTTGCCACGGCGTCCTGCGCAAGGGCGCCACCGGCAAGCCGCTGACCCCGGACATCACCCAGCAACGCGGCCAGCAATACCTGGAAGCGCTGATCACCTACGGCACCCCGCTGGGCATGCCGAACTGGGGCAGCTCCGGCGAGCTGAGCAAGGAACAGATCACCCTGATGGCCAAGTACATCCAGCACACCCCGCCGCAACCGCCGGAGTGGGGCATGCAGGAGATGCGCGAATCGTGGAAGGTGCTGGTGAAGCCGGAGGACCGGCCGAAGAAACAGCTCAACGACCTCGACCTGCCCAACCTGTTCTCGGTGACCCTGCGCGACGCCGGGCAGATCGCCCTGGTCGACGGCGACAGCAAGAAGATCGTCAAGGTCATCGATACCGGCTATGCCGTGCACATCTCGCGGATGTCCGCTTCCGGCCGCTACCTGCTGGTGATCGGCCGCGACGCGCGGATCGACATGATCGACCTGTGGGCCAAGGAGCCGACCAAGGTCGCCGAGATCAAGATCGGCATCGAGGCGCGCTCGGTGGAAAGCTCCAAGTTCAAGGGCTACGAGGACCGCTACACCATCGCCGGCGCCTACTGGCCGCCGCAGTTCGCGATCATGGACGGCGAGACCCTGGAACCGAAGCAGATCGTCTCCACCCGCGGCATGACCGTAGACACCCAGACCTACCACCCGGAACCGCGCGTGGCGGCGATCATCGCCTCCCACGAGCACCCCGAGTTCATCGTCAACGTGAAGGAGACCGGCAAGGTCCTGCTGGTCAACTACAAGGACATCGACAACCTCACCGTCACCAGCATCGGCGCGGCGCCGTTCCTCCACGACGGCGGCTGGGACAGCAGCCACCGCTACTTCATGACCGCCGCCAACAACTCCAACAAGGTTGCCGTGATCGACTCCAAGGACCGTCGCCTGTCAGCCCTGGTCGACGTCGGCAAGACCCCGCACCCGGGGCGTGGCGCCAACTTCGTGCATCCCAAGTACGGCCCGGTGTGGAGCACCAGCCACCTGGGCGACGGCAGCATCTCGCTGATCGGCACCGATCCGAAGAACCATCCGCAGTACGCCTGGAAGAAAGTCGCCGAGCTACAGGGCCAGGGCGGCGGCTCGCTGTTCATCAAGACCCATCCGAAGTCCTCGCACCTCTACGTCGACACCACCTTCAACCCCGACGCCAGGATCAGCCAGAGCGTCGCGGTGTTCGACCTGAAGAACCTCGACGCCAAGTACCAGGTGCTGCCGATCGCCGAATGGGCCGATCTCGGCGAAGGCGCCAAGCGGGTGGTGCAGCCCGAGTACAACAAGCGCGGCGATGAAGTCTGGTTCTCGGTGTGGAACGGCAAGAACGACAGCTCCGCGCTGGTGGTGGTGGACGACAAGACCCTGAAGCTCAAGGCCGTGGTCAAGGACCCGCGGCTGATCACCCCGACCGGCAAGTTCAACGTCTACAACACCCAGCACGACGTGTACTGAGACCCGCGTGCGGGGCACGCCCCGCACGCTCCCCCCTACGAGGAACCGTGATGAAACCGTACGCACTGCTTTCGCTGCTCGCCGCCGGCACCCTGCTCGCCCAGGGCGCCTGGGCCGAAGATCCCGAAGTGCTGTTCAAGAACAAGGGCTGCGTGGCCTGCCATGCCATCGACACCAAGATGGTCGGCCCGGCCTACAAGGACGTCGCCGCCAAGTTCGCCGGCCAGGCCGGCGCCGAAGCGGAACTCGCGCAGCGGATCAAGAACGGCAGCCAGGGCGTCTGGGGCCCGATCCCGATGCCGCCGAACGCGGTCAGCGACGACGAGGCGCAGACCCTGGCGAAGTGGGTCCTGTCGCAGAAATGAACGCCCCTCCGGACTTCCGGCGCGCCGCCAGCCACGCCTTGTGGCTGGCCCTCGCGCTGACGTTCGCCTGTCCTCTTCCGGGCCTGGCCGACGAGCATCCCGATGCCCGTCGCCAGGCCCAGTTGCGTCACCTGCTGTTGCAGGACTGCGGCTCCTGCCACGGCCTGCGCCTGACCGGCGGCCTCGGCCCGGCACTGACCCCCGAGGCCCTGCGCGGCAAGCCGCGCGAATCGCTGGTCGCCACCGTGCTCATGGGCCGTCCGCAAACCCCGATGCCCCCCTGGGCCGGCCTGCTCAGCGAAGACGACGCCGGCTGGCTGGTGGACCGCCTGATCGAAGGAGAGATCGCCCCATGAACCTGCGTCCCCTCGCGCCGCTTTTCCTCGCCCTGCTCGCCGGCTGTAGCCAGCAGCCGCCCTTGCGCGGCAGCGGCGACCTCGGCGTGCTGATCGAACGCGCCGACGGCAGCGTGCAGATCCTCGACGGCACGGCGAAGACCTCGCTGGCGCGGGTCGAAGGCCTCGGCGACCTGTCCCACGCCTCCCTGGTGTTCTCCCGCGACCAGCGCTACGCCTACGTGTTCGGGCGCGACGGCGGCCTGACCAAGCTCGACCTGCTGGCACAGCGCATCGACAAGCGCCTGATCCAGGGCGGCAACAGCATCGGCGGAGCGATCAGCCAGGACGGTCGGCTGGTCGCGGTATCCAACTACGAGCCGGGCGGGGTCAAGGTGTTCGACAGCCGCACCCTGGAGCTGGTCGCCGAGATTCCCGCCACCCGCCTCCCCGGCCAGGACAGGAATTCCCGGGTGGTCGGCCTGGTCGACGCGCCCGGGCAGCGCTTCGTGTTCAGCCTGTTCGACAGCGGCGAGATCTGGATCGCCGACTTCAGCCAGGGCGACACGCCGCGCCTGACCCGCTTCCGCGATGTCGGCAAGCAACCCTACGACGCCCTCATCAGCCCCGACGGGCGCTACTACATGGCCGGCCTGTTCGGCGAGGACGGCATGGCCCAGCTCGACCTCTGGCACCCGGAGCGCGGCGTCAGGCGCGTACTCGGCGACTACGGCCGCGGCCAACGCAAGCTGCCGGTGTACAAGATGCCGCACCTGGAGGGCTGGACCATCGCCAGCGACCAGGCCTTCGTCCCGGCGGTCGGCCATCACCAGGTGCTGGTGCTCGACGCGCGCGACTGGAAGCAGACCGACGCCATCGACGTCGCCGGCCAGCCGGTGTTCGTCATGACTCGACCGGACGACCGGCAGATCTGGGTCAACTTCGCCTACCCGGACAACGACAAGGTGCAGGTCATCGACAGCGAGACCCACCAGGTGATCGAGACCTTGCGCCCCGGCCCCGGCGTGCTGCACATGGAATTCAGCGGGCGCGGCGACCAGGTCTGGATCTCGGTGCGCGACGCCGACCAGTTGCAGGTCTGGGACCCGTACCGCCTGGAGCGCATCGGCAGCCTTCCGGCCCGCAGCCCGAGCGGCATCTTCTTCAGCCACCGCGCCCAGCACATCGGACTCTAGGAGGCACCATGGACGACCTCTCCCGCCGCCTCCTCGCCCGCTACCAGAAAGGCCTGCCGATCTGCGCGGAACCCTATCGGCGGATGGCCGAAACCCTGGGTTGCAGCGAAGCCGAGGTGCTCGAACGGCTGCGTCGCCTGGAAGCCGACGGCGCGTTGTCGCGGGTCGGCCCGGTGCTCCGCCACCAACGCGCCGGGGCCAGCACCCTGGCTGCCCTGGCGGTGCCCGAGGAGCGTCTGCAACGGGTCGCCGAGCGCATCAGCCAGTACGCCGAGGTCAACCACAACTACCAGCGCGAACACCGCTACAACCTGTGGTTCGTGCTCACCGCCGGCGACCGCGCGCAACTCGACCGGGTACTGGCGGAGATCGCCGCCGACACCGGCCTGCAACCCCTCGACCTGCCGATGCAGGAAGCCTACTGCATCGACCTCGCGTTTCCACTGGAGGCCAGCCGATGAACCCCGTCGAACCCCTCGCCGCGCCGCAGCGGCAACACCTGCGCTACCTGCTGGAACAGGGCCTGCCGCTGGCCAGCCGGCCCTACCGGGTGCTCGCCGAACGCATCGGCGCCGGCGAAGACGAAGTGCTGGAACAGGTCCGCCGCTGGGACGAAGACGGCCTGTTCCGCCGCTTCGGGGTGATCCTCCACCACCGCGCCCTGGGCTATACCGCCAACGCCATGCTGGTGCTGGACGTCGCCGACGCGGAGGTCGACGCCGTCGGCCGCGCCCTCGCCCACGAATCTATCGTCTCGCTCTGTTACCGCCGCCCGCGTCGCCTGCCGATGTGGCCATACAACCTGTTCTGCATGATCCACGGCCGCGAGCGCGGCGAAGTGGAACGCCAGATCGAGGCCCTGCTGGAGCGCCACGCCCTGCGCCAGACACCGCACCGCTGGCTGTTCAGCCTGCGCGCCTACAAGCAGTGTGGCGGCCGCTACACCGCGCCGCCGGCCGACCTGGAGCGCCGCCATGGATGAGTTCGACCGGTGCCTGCTGAACCGCCTGCAACACGGCCTGCCACTGGAGCCGCATCCCTACGCGCTGCTCGCCGCCGAGCTGGATTGCCGCGAGGAAGACATCCTGCGCCGCCTCGACGACCTGCTCGACGACGGCACCCTGACCCGCTTCGGTCCGCTGTTCGACATCGAGCCCCTCGGCGGCGCCTTCACCCTCGCCGCCATGAGCGTGCCGGAGGCGCGTTTCGAAGAGATCGCCGCGCTGCTCGCCGGCTGGCCGCAGGTCGCCCACAACTACCGTCGCGAGCACGCCCTGAACATGTGGCTGGTGGTCGCCTGCGACAGCCCGGTGGAGGTCGCCGAGACCCTCGCACGGCTGGAGCGCGAGAGCGGGCTGGCGGTACTCGACCTGCCCAAGGAGGCGACCTACCATGTCGGCCTGCATTTCCCCCTCTGACGCCCTGCTCGCCCGCCGCCTGATCGAACTGACCCAGGCCGGCCTGCCGCTGGTCGCCGACCCTTGGGCGTGGATCGCCGCGCAACTGCGGCTGAGCGAGGCGGAGACCCTGGCGCTGCTGAAGCGCCTGCGCGACGCAGGGGTGATCCGGCGCATCGCCGCGGTGCCCAACCACTATCGCCTTGGCTACCGGCACAACGGCATGACCGTCTGGGACGTCGCCGACGAACGCATCGAACGCCTCGGCCGGCTGGTAGGCGGGCTGTCCTTCGTCAGCCATTGCTACCGGCGCCCGCGCCATCTGCCGCAGTGGCGCTACAACCTGTTCGCCATGGTCCACGGCCGCAGCGAAGCGGAGATCGAAGGCTACCGCCAGCAGATCCGCCTGCTGCTCGGCGAGGACTGTCGCGCCGACGAGATGCTGGTGAGCAGCCGCATCCTGAAGAAGACCGGCCTGCGCCTGGCGCAGAAGGAGGAACGTCCATGCTGAGGATCAGCCATTACCTGCGCAGCCTCGCCGAGGACGCGCCGGCGCCGCGCCGCGCCGGCGGCAGGCGCGCCCCGGTGGTGATCTGGAACCTGCTGCGGCGCTGCAACCTGACCTGCAAGCACTGTTACTCCACCTCCGCCGACAGCGACTTCCGTGGCGAGCTGGAGACCGCGGAAATCCTTCGCGGCATCGACGACCTGCGCGCCGCCGGAGTGCGCGTGCTGATCCTCTCCGGCGGCGAACCGCTGATGCACCCGGACCTCTTCGAGATCGCCGCCCATGCGCGCCAGGCCGGGATGTTCGTGGCGCTGTCGAGCAACGGTACGCTGATCGACGAAGGCAACATCCAGCGCGTCGCCGAGGCCCGCTTCGACTACGTCGGCATCAGCCTCGACGGCCTGCGCGAGACCCACGACCGCTTCCGCCAGAAGCAGGGCAGCTTCGACGCCGCGCTGGCGGCCATGCGCCTGTGCCGCGAGGCGGATATCCGCGTCGGCATGCGCACCACCCTGACCGAGGAGAACGCCGCGCAACTACCGGCACTGCTCGACCTGATGCGCGAACTCGACGTGCAGAAGTTCTACCTCTCGCACCTCAACTACAGTGGCCGCGGCCGCCGCAGCCGCGCCCTCGACGCCCACCACCGGCGCACCCGCGAGGCCCTCGCGCTGCTCTTCGAACGGGCCGACGAGGACATCCGGCAGGGGCGCGACAGCGACTTCGTCACCGGCAACAACGACGCCGACGCGATCCTTCTCCTCGACTGGCTCAAGCGCCGCCGCCCGCAGCAACTGGCGCGTCTCTGCGAGCTGCTGCTGGACTGGGGCGGCAACGCCTCGGGCGAGGGCATCGCCAACATCGACAACACCGGCGAGGTGCATCCGGACAGCTACTGGTGGCACCACAGCGTCGGCAACATCCGCCATCAGCGCTTCGCCGACTTCTGGTTCGAGCGCCCCGACCCGCTGCTCCTGCAACTGCGCCAGCGCCCGCGACCGGTGGTCGGGCGCTGCAGCCAATGCCGCTGGCTGGACATCTGCAACGGCAACACCCGCACCCGCGCCTGGGCCGGCGGAGAACTCTGGGGCGAAGACCCCGGCTGCTACCTCAGCGATCAGGAAATCGGCCTCGAGCGCATCGCGCTGCACGCCGTCTAAGGAAAGCCTCATGAACACTACCGTGATTCCGCCGTCCCTCCTCGATGTCGATTTCCCTGCCGGCAGCGTCGCCCTGGTCGGCGCCGGCCCCGGCGATCCGGGCCTGCTCACCCTGCGCGCCTGGGCCCTGCTGCAACAGGCCGAGGTGGTGGTCTACGACCGCCTGGTCGCCCGCGAGCTGATCGCCCTTCTGCCGGAAAGCTGCCAGCGCATCTACGTCGGCAAGCGCTGCGGCCACCACAGCCTGCCGCAGGAAGAAATCAACGAGCTGCTGGTGCGCCTGGCCCGGCAGCAACGCCGGGTGGTCCGCCTGAAAGGCGGCGACCCGTTCATCTTCGGTCGCGGCGCCGAGGAGCTGGAGCGCCTGCTCGAAGCCGGCGTCGACTGCCAGGTGGTCCCCGGCGTCACCGCCGCCTCCGGTTGCAGTACCTACGCCGGCATCCCGCTGACCCACCGCGACCTCGCCCAGTCCTGCACCTTCGTCACCGGCCACCTGCAGAACGACGGCCGCCTCGACCTCGACTGGGCCGGCCTGGCGCGTGGCAAGCAGACCCTGGTGTTCTACATGGGCCTGGGCAACCTCGCCGAGATCGCCGCGCGCCTGGTCGAGCACGGCCTCGCCGGCGACACCCCGGCGGCGCTGGTCAGCCAGGGCACCCAGGCGGGCCAGCAGGTGACCCGCGGCGCCCTTGCCGAGCTGCCGGCGCTGGCGCGACGCTACCAGTTGAAGCCGCCGACGCTGATCGTCGTCGGCCAGGTGGTGGCGCTCTTCGCCGAGCGCGCGATGGCGCATCCTTCATACCTGGGCGCCGGCTCGCCGGTCAGCCGCGAGGCCGTCGCATGCGCCTGATCGGTCTCGCCCTCGGCCTGCTCCTCGGCGCCCTCGCGCAGGCCGGCGAAGCGCCGGGGGAAGCGCTCTACCGCCAGCACTGCCAGGCCTGCCACGGCGCCGGGCGGCTCGGCGGCAGCGGCCCGACCCTGCTCCCGGAAAGCCTTTCGCGGCTGAAGCCGGCGCAGGCCCGCGAGGTGATCCTGCACGGTCGCCCGGCAACCCAGATGGCCGGCTTTGCCGGTCAATTGGACGCCGCCGCCGCGGACGCCCTGGTCGCCTATCTCTACCAGACGCCGCCGCGCGAACCGCAGTGGAGCGCCGAGGACATCCGGGCCAGCCAGGTTCAGCCGCATCCCCTCGCCACCCTGCCGTCCAGGCCGCGCTTCGAGGCCGACCCGCTGAACCTGTTCGTGGTGGTGGAATCCGGCGACCACCACGTGACCATCCTCGACGGCGATCGCTTCGAGCCCATCGCCCGCTTCCCATCGCGCTACGCCCTGCACGGTGGTCCGAAGTTCTCCCCGGACGGGCGCCTGGTGTACTTCGCCTCGCGCGACGGCTGGGTGACCCTCTACGACCTGTACAACCTGAAGGTGGTCGCCGAGGTCCGCGCCGGCCTCAACACGCGCAACCTGGCGGTCAGCGACGACGGGCGCTGGGTCCTGGTGGGCAACTACCTGCCCGGCAACCTGGTGCTGCTGGACGCCCGCGACCTGTCCCTGGTGCAGGTCATCCCGGCGGCCGACGCCCAGGGCCAGGCCTCGCGGGTCAGCGCGGTATACACGGCACCGCCGCGGCACAGCTTCGTGGTCGCCCTGAAGGACGTCCACGAGCTGTGGGAGCTGCCCTATGCCAACGGCAAGCCGGTCGCGCCGAAACGGTTGGCGGTGGCCGACTACCTCGACGACTTCTCCTTCAGCCCCGACTACCGCTACCTGCTGGGCAGCTCGCGGCAGGCCAGGGGCGGCGAGGTGATCGAGCTGGACAGCGGCGCGCGGGTCGCCTCGATCCCGCTGTCGGGCATGCCGCACCTCGGCTCGGGCATCTACTGGAAGCGCGACGGGCGCTGGGTGTTCGCTACGCCGAACATCAGCCGCGGGGTGATCTCGGTGATCGACCTGCAA
Organism: Pseudomonas sp. HMSC063H08; assembly: GCF_001813645.1. Taxonomy (NCBI): domain Bacteria; kingdom Pseudomonadati; phylum Pseudomonadota; class Gammaproteobacteria; order Pseudomonadales; family Pseudomonadaceae; genus Pseudomonas; species Pseudomonas sp. HMSC063H08. Next base: position 234,661 of record NZ_KV813561.1, on the reverse strand, counting down.
AACTGGAAGCCGTTGAAGGAAATCGTCACCGACGGCCCCGGCTTCTTCATGCGCAGCCATGCCGACTCGCCCTACGCCTGGACCGATACCTTCCTTGGCAAGAAACACGACGAGATCCTGCTGATCGACAAGCAGACCCTGGAAATCGCCCATCGCCTGCGCCCCAGCCCGGGCAAGGTGGCCGGCCACGTCGAGTTCACCCGCGACGGCCGCTACGCCCTGCTCAGCGTCTGGGACCGCGACGGCGCGCTGGTGGTCTACGACGCGCACAGCCTGGAGGAAGTGAAGCGACTGCCGATGAACAAGCCGTCGGGCAAGTACAACGTCGGCAACAAGATCGGCTATGCGGAGGGAACCTCGCACTGAGGCTCGGGCGAGACGCCATCAACGGATATCCCCGTATCCTCCGCGACGGGCCACGACACCCCTGTCCCATCACGGCACGAGAAAAACCACGGGAATGGCGGATAACCGCAAGCGGTTATTCGCCCTACCGCCCACCCTACGCGAGGAGCCGTAGGGCGCATAACGCCAACGGCGTTATCCGCCGATCACCCTGTCCCATCACGGCCCCGAGAAAACCCTGGGAATGGCGGATAGCCGCAAGCGGATATCCACCCCCACCCGTCCCGCGCGCCGAGCCCCCGGCGCCCAGAAAAAAGCCCCGCATCGCGGGGCTTTCCGTCTCAGGCGCCAGGCCTCAGAACTGCTCGGCGTCCAGCAGGTACAGCGACTCGCTGCCGGCGCGCACGGAGGCGCTCAGGGAATGGATGCGCGGCAGCAGGCGGGCGAAGTAGAAGCGCGCGGTACCCAGCTTGCTGGCGTAGAAGTCGTCCTCGCCCTGCTTGGCCAGCGCGGTGCGCGCCATCAATGCCCACATGTAGGCGTAGGCGGTATAGCCGAACACATGCAGGTATTCGACCGACGCCGCGCCGATCTCGTTGGGGTTGCCCTTGGCACGGTCGAGCAGCCAGGCGGTCAGCTCTTCCAGGTTCTCCACGGCGGCCGCCAGCGGCTTGCTGAACTCGCCCAGGGCCTCGTCGGCGGAAGCGACGAAGGCCTTGATCTCGTCGGTGAAGTGACGGGAGAAGGCGCCGCCGCTGCCGATCACCTTGCGCCCCACCAGGTCGAGCGCCTGGATGCCGTTGGTGCCTTCGTAGATCTGCGTGATGCGACAGTCGCGCACCAGTTGCTCCTGGCCCCATTCGCGGATGAAGCCGTGGCCGCCGAAGATCTGCTGGCCATGGATAGTGGTTTCCAGTCCCATGTCGGTGAGGAATGCCTTGGCCACCGGGGTCAGCAGCGCCACCAGCTCTTCCGCACGCTTGCGGGTGACCGCGTCTTCGCTGTACTTGGCGGTGTCCAGCTGCATCGCGACGTAGCTGGAGAAGGCGCGGCCGCCTTCGTTCAGCGCCTTCATGGTGAGCAGCATGCGGCGCACGTCGGGGTGCACGATGATCGGGTCGGCGGCCTTGTCCTTGGCTACCGGGCCGGTCGGCGCGCGGCTCTGGATACGCTCGCGGGCATACTCGATGGCGCTCTGGTAGGAGCGCTCGCCGGTGGCCAGGCCCTGGATGCCGACGCCAAGGCGCTCGTAGTTCATCATGGTGAACATCGCCGCCAGGCCCTTGTTGACCTCGCCCACCAGCCAACCGGTGGCGCAGTCGAAGTTCATCACGCAGGTGGCCGAGGCCTTGATCCCCATCTTGTGCTCGATGGAGCCGCAACCCAGGCTGTTCTTCTCGCCCAGCGAACCGTCGGCGTTGACCAGCACCTTCGGCACCAGGAACAGCGAGATGCCCTTCGGCCCGGCCGGGGCGTCGGGCAGCTTGGCCAGCACCAGGTGGATGATGTTCTCGGTCAGGTCATGCTCGCCGCCGGTGATGAAGATCTTGGTCCCGCTGATCTTGTAGGAGCCGTCGGCCTGCGGCTCGGCCCTGGTGCGGATGATGCCCAGGTCGGTGCCGGCATGCGGCTCGGTCAGGCACATGGAACCGGCCCAGATACCGGCGTACATGTTCGGCAGGTACTTGTCCTTCAATTCGTCGCTGGCATGGGCATTGAGCGCCAGGCAGGCGCCGGCGGTCAGCATCGGATACAGGCCGAACGACAGGTTGGCCGAGTTGACCAGTTCCTCGACCTGCGCCGAGATCACCTTGGGCATCCCCATGCCGCCGTAGGCCGGATCACCGCCGACGCCGACCCAGCCGCCTTCGGCGTAGGTCCGGTAGGCCTCGGGGAAGCCGGCCGGGGTGCTCACCGCGCCAGCGTTCCACTGGCAGCCTTCCTCGTCGCCCGGACGGTTCAGCGGGGCGATGGTACCGGCGGTGACCTTGCCGGCCTCTTCGAGGATCGCCGCGGCGGTCTCGGCGTCGACCACTTCGGCCAGCGCCGGCAGTTGCGCCCAGAGCCGGGAGACCTCGAACACCTCATTGAGGACGAAGCGCATGTCGCGCAGCGGAGCTTTGTAATCAGCCATGTGGGGGAATCCTCGATCGTACCGATCGCCGGCCGGGGGCCAGCGGCAACAAAATGGAGGCACGAAAGGCGTGCCGCGGCCGAGTCTACACCACCAACATTTCGGACTTGTAGCGTCACGTCGTGACCATTAAGTCTATATCGGTCTTCTATGCGACAGGCATGAAAAAGCCCGCTTTTCGCGGGCTCGAGCGAGTTCGCCGGGAGTCCGACGGGCCCGGCGGGTGGGGGAGAAACCGGGGGGAAGAAGCGCCGCGCCCCTGCCCCGGCAGCCGCTAGAGCGAAAACTGCTCCGCCGACAGGCTCATCAGGCCCGCCGCGCCGGCCTGGATCGCCGCGGCGTGCGCCGCGGTGCGCGGCAGCAGGCGACTGAAGTAGAAGTCGGCGGTGGCCAGCTTGGCTTCGTAGAACGCGGCCTCGCCGCTGCCGACATCCAGCTTCTCGCGCGCCACCAGGGCGATGCGCAACCAGAAATAGGCCAGGGTCACGTAGCCGGAGAACATCAGGTAGTCCACCGAGGCGGCGCCCACTTCGTCGGCATTCTTCATCGCCGCCAGGCCCACCTGCTGGGTCAGTTCGCCCCACTGCGCGTTCAGCGCCGCCAGTTGCGCGACCTGTCCCTTCAGTTGCGGATGCTCGGCCTGGGCCTGGCACAACTGGTGGACCAGTTTGGTGAAACCGCGCAACAGCTTGCCCTGGCTGCCCAGTACCTTGCGGCCAAGCAGGTCGAGGGCCTGGATGCCGTTGGTGCCTTCGTAGATCTGTGCGATGCGACAATCGCGGACCAACTGCTCCATGCCCCACTCGCGGATGTAGCCGTGGCCGCCGTAGACCTGCATGCCGAGGTTGGTCACCTCCTGCCCGGTCTCGGTCATGAAGGCCTTGCAGATCGGTGTCAGGAAGGCCAGCAGATCGGCGGCCCGCTCGCGCTCGGCGGCGTCCTGCGACAGGTGCTCGGTGTCGAGCAACTGGGCGGTGAAGTAGGCCAGCGCGCGGTTGCCTTCGTTGAACGCCTTCATGGTCAGCAGCATGCGCCGTACGTCGGGGTGCACGATGATCGGGTCGGCCGGCTTGTCCGGCGCCTTCGGCCCCGTCAGCGAGCGCATCTGCAAGCGCTCCCGGGCGTAGCGCACGGCGCCCTGGTAGCTGGTCTCGCCAAGGCACAGGCCCTGCATGCCGGTGCCCAGGCGGGCGTGGTTCATCATGGTGAACATGCAGTGCAGGCCCTTGTTCGGCTCGCCGATCAGGTAGCCGGTGGCGCCGTCGAAGTTCATCACGCAG
>NZ_KV813561.1:185074-230802 GCF_001813645.1 Pseudomonas sp. HMSC063H08 | reverse complement strand
GCCTTGATCCCCATCTTGTGCTCGATGGAGCCACAGGAAACCGCGTTGCGCACGCCTGCCTCGCCGGCGGCGTCGGGGAGGAACTTCGGCACGATGAACAGCGAGATACCCTTGGTCCCGGCCGGCGCATCGGGCAACTTGGCCAGCACCAGGTGAACGATGTTCTCGCTCAGGTCGTGCTCGCCGGCGGAGATGAAGATCTTCGTCCCGCTGATCGCATGGCTGCCGTCGGCGTTCGGCACCGCGCGGGTCTTGATGATGCCCAGGTCGGTGCCGCAGTGCGGCTCGGTCAGGCACATGGTGCCGGTCCAGGTGCCGGCGGTCATCCGCGCCAGGTAGAGGTCCTTCTGCGCCTGGCTGCCGTGGGCGTGGATTGCCGACATGGCGCCGCGGGTCAGGCCCGGGTACATGCCCCAGGAGACGTTGCTGGCGCCGATCATCTCGCTGAGCAGCAGACCCAGCGAGTGCGGCAGGCCCTGGCCGCCGTACGCGGGATCGCTGGCGACACCGTTCCAGCCACCCTCGACGTACTGTGCATAGGCTTCCTTGAAGCCCTTGGGCGTGGTCACCACGCCGTTGTCGAAGTGGCAGCCTTCTTCGTCGCCGGAGCGGTTCAGCGGCGCCAGAACCTGTTCGCAGAATTTCGACCCTTCATCGAGGATCGCCGCCACCATGTCCGGGGTCGCGTCGCTGGCGCCGAGCGCCTGGTAGCGCCCATGGAAGTCGAATACCTCATCGATCAGGAAGCGCATGTCGCGCAGCGGAGCCTTGTATTCCGGCATCTCTGTTCTCCTCGGCAGGGGCGCCCCACAGGCGCGAATCCCTCGAAGCTACTGCGCCGGGCGGGCGCCTACAATCACGCTGCGGACGCTGAATGCAACGCCATAACCCCGAGGTCGAAAGGCCAGGATGCAGCGGATCGCAGGCATGAAAAAGCCCGCCGAAGGGCGGGCTCTTTCTCACCTGGGGAACGGGCCGCCAGCGGCCCGTTCCATCAGTAACCGAGGGCGAAATCTTCCTCGGCCATCTCCATCAGGTTGTTGGCGCCGGACAGCATGGCGGCGACGTGGGCGCGGGTACGCGGCAGGATGCGCTGGAAGTAGAAGCGCGCGGTCTGCAGCTTGGCCTTGTAGAAGGCTTCCTCGCCGGTGCCGGCGGCCAGCTTCTCGGCGGCCAGGCGCGCCATGTCGGCCCAGAAGTAGGCCAGGCAGGCGTAGCCGGAGTACATCAGGTAGTCCACCGAAGCGGCGCCGACTTCCTCGCGATCCTTCATGGCGGCCATGCCGACCTTCATGGTCAGGTCGCCCCACTCCTTGTTCAGCTGTGCCAGCGGAGCGACGAATTCCTTGACGGCTTCGTTGGCTTCGTTGGCCTGGCAGAACTTGTGCACGATCTTGGTGAAGCCCTTCAGCGCCTCGCCCTGGGTCATCAGCACCTTGCGACCCAGCAGGTCGAGGGCCTGAACGCCGGTGGTGCCTTCGTACAGCATCGAGATGCGGCTGTCGCGGACGTTCTGCTCCATGCCGTGCTCGGCGATGAAACCGTGGCCGCCGAAGATCTGCACGCCGTGGTTGGCGGACTCGAAGCCGACTTCGGTCATGAACGCCTTGGCGATCGGCGTGAGGAAGGCCAGCATCGAGTCGGCGGCTTTCTTCTGCTCTTCGTCCTGGCTGCGCTGGACAATGTCGACCTGCTTGGCGGCGAAGTACAGCATCGCGCGATTGCCTTCGGCGAAGGCCTTCATGGTCAGCAGCATGCGGCGCACGTCAGGATGCACGATGATCGGGTCGGCGGGCTTCTCGGGCGCCTTCGGACCGGTCAGCGAGCGCATCTGCAGACGCTCGCGAGCATAGGCGATGCCGCCCTGGAAACCGACTTCGGCATGGGCCAGGCCTTGCAGCGCGGTACCCAGGCGAGCGGTGTTCATGAAGGTGAACATGCAGTTCAGGCCCTTGTTCGGCGGGCCGATCAGGAAGCCGGTGGCGGCGTCGAAGTTCATCACGCAGGTGGCGTTGCCGTGGATGCCCATCTTGTGCTCGATGGAACCGCAGGAAACCGCGTTGCGCTCGCCGGCGTTGCCTTCGGCGTTGGGCAGGAACTTCGGCACGATGAACAGCGAGATGCCCTTGGTGCCCTGCGGGGCGTCGGGCAGGCGGGCCAGGACGATATGGACGATGTTGTCGGCCATGTCGTGCTCGCCGGCGGAGATGAAGATCTTGGTGCCGGTGACCTTGTAGCTGCCGTCGGCCTGCGGCTCGGCCTTGGTGCGCAGCATGCCCAGGTCGGTGCCGCAGTGCGGCTCGGTCAGGCACATGGTGCCGGTCCACTCGCCGGAGACCAGTTTGGTCAGGTAGGTCGCCTGCTGCTCGGCGGTGCCGTGGGCATGCAGGGTGTTCATGGCGCCGTGGGACAGGCCCGGGTACATGCCCCAGGACCAGTTGGCCTGGCCGACCATCTCGCTGATGGCCAGGCCAAGGGATTCCGGCAGCCCCTGGCCGCCGTGCTCGACGTCATGGGCCAGGCTCGGCCAGCCGCCTTCGACGAACTGCTGGTAGGCCTCCTTGAAGCCGGTCGGGGTCTTCACGCCGTCGGCGCTCCAGGTGCAGCCTTCCAGGTCGCCGACGCGGTTCAGCGGAGCGATCACCTGTTCGCAGAACTTCGCACCTTCCTCGAGGATGGCGTTGACCATGTCGGGAGTCGCGTCTTCGGCGCCCGGCAGGCTCTGGTAGTGCGCTTCGTAGCCCAGCAGCTCGTCGCGAACGAAACGGATATCACGCAAGGGGGCCTTGTAATCAGGCATAGCAGTCAACCTCTACGAAGGGTTCTGGTTAATCGGCGACCGGACGGATGTCCAGAGTCTGCGGTCGCAGTGCGGGATCGCTCCCGGTCGCCTTGCCGGACGCACTCATGCGTCCCGACTCTCAAACAGGCGTTTGAAACATACGTTTACGCCAATCCCTTGTCAAGCATCCGAACCGACCGCTCGGTCATGCCCGAAATCACTGGCTGCAACGACCATCCAAAGCGCTTTCGTCTCTCTCAGTAAAGCCCATGGCGAAGCGCCCGGCAGGCTTCAGGGGCCGCCGGGTGACAGTCGGAAAAGAAAGAGTCGGGGACGACCGCTGCCGGCCGCCAGGGAGTCAGGCGTGGGTGTCGATCAGGGTGCCGAGGGTCTCGTCGGCTACCTCGATGACCCGGGCGCCGCTCTGCGCCTCGAGCTTGCCGCGGGTCAGCTCGACCATCTGCTCGGCCTGGGGCGAACGGGCCTCCACGGTGTTGCGGGCGATCTCGCTGCCGGCCTGGGCGACGCGGGCGCTACCCGACTGCACCGCATTGAGGCCACTGACGAAAGCGTTGCCGGAAATTTCCACCGTCTACTCCTGGGGACGCGCACGCGCCGCTACGATAGCAAGTGGCTTCTATTCAAGCAGACTTGGCCGGCGCTGGGTACCGCCCGTTGGTTATGGACGGCCCGCTGTTTATAGCCCGATGCCCAGGGGCCGCAGGTCGAGGTGCGCGGCCACGGCCGCGGGAGTGGCTTCCTCCAGGCGCGGTACCCGGCCCAGGCAGGGCGCCGGCAGGCGCTCGGCGAGGGTCGCCAGGTTCTCCTCCAGGCGCGAGGTAGCCGGGTCGACCACGTTGGCCACCCAGCCGGCCAGCGCCAGGCCGTCGCCCAGGATCGCCTCGGCGCTGAGCAGCGCATGGTTGATACAGCCCAGGCGCACGCCGACCACCAGCACCACCGGCAGCGCCAGCAGGCGCGCCAGGTCGGAGAGGTTCTCGCGCCCCTGCAACGGCACGCGCCAACCGCCGGCGCCCTCCACCAAGGTGAAGTCGGCCTGTAGCGCCAGCACCTCGCGCACCGCCTCGTGCAAGCGTGCGGCGCTCAGTTCGACGCCGGCCTCGCGCGCCGCCAGGTGCGGGGCGATGGCCGGCGCGAAGGCCAGCGGGTTGACCTGCTCGTAGGCCAGCGCCAGCGAACACTGGCCGAGCAACGCCAGCGCGTCGCCATTGCGCAGGCCTTGCGCCGTGGGCTCGCAGCCGGAGGCCACCGGCTTCGCCGCGGCGGTGCTCAGGCCGGCACGCCGGGCCGCGTGGAGCAGGCCGGCGGCGATGGTGGTCTTGCCGATCTCGGTGTCGGTACCGGTGACGAAGAACGCCGGCATGGTTCAGGAATCCTTGCGCAGCACGCCGAAGACGACGCGGTAGGTAGCGGGCAGCCCCTCGGGCTGGCGGAAACGCTCGTAGGCGGCGACCAGCGCGCGGATACGCTGGCGCCCGGTCAGGCCGTCGGGCCGCCCGGGGTTGAGGTTGTGCGCGCCCAGCGCCTTGAGTTCGTGGGTCAGGCTGCGCAGGTCGGGGAAATGCAGGAGCCGGTCCTCGTGGCGCAGGGTCAGCGGCAGCAGACCGCTGCCGGCCGCGTGTTGCAGGTAGTCGGCGAAGGCGCGGAAGCGATTGACGTGGACGAAGCCGTCCACCACCCGCCAACTGTCGCGCAACTCGCCCAGGGTACCGACGCACAGGCTGCTGAACGCCAGCACGCCGCCCGGCCGCAGGACCCGCCGCGCCTCGGCCAGCACCGCCGGGAGGTCGGCGCACCACTGGATGGCCAGGCTGGAGAACAGCAGGTCGCAACTGCCGTCGCGCAACGGCAGCCTCTCGGCGTCGCCGCCGATGAAATGGCTGGCGCCGCCGCGCGCGCGGGCATGCCGCAGCATGCCTTCGGCGATGTCCACAGCCAGGCCCTCGGCCGCGCCAAAGCGGCGTTCCAGGGCCCGGCTGAAATGACCGGTGCCGCAGCCGAGATCGACCCAGCGGCGCGGCGAGAAGCCTTCCGGCAATGCCGACAGCAGGCTCTCGCCGACGCCGCGCTGGAGTTCGGCCACCGCGTCGTAGCTGGCCGCCGCGCGGGAAAACGACGCGGCGACCCGGCGCTTGTCGGGCAGCGCGGCAACGCCATGGGGCGCCAGCAGCGGCGCGGAATCGTCAGGCATCGTCACCCTCGCGAAGGAATCTCAGGATTGCGCTGGCCACCTCGTCCGGGCATTCCAGCGGCAGGCCGTGGCTGGCCGCCAGGGTCGAGACCTCGACGTCCGGCAGCCACTCGAGCAGGGCCTCGGCCGCGGCCACCGGCACCAGCGCATCGGCTTCGGCGAACAGATGCAATTGCGGCCCGCGGAAGTTTTCCAGGGCGGCCCGGGTATCCAGTTGGCCGAGCAACTGCAGGCCGGCGACCAGCGCCTCGCGCTCCAGCTGCGGCAGCGCCACCTGCAGTTGCCGCGCCAGGGTCCGAGGGTCGCGCGCACCCTGGCTGACCAGTAGGGTGAAACGCTTGCGGGTCAGGTGCGGTTCGAGCAGGAAAGCCTCGAAGAAGTCCTCGAAGGTTTCCGCCGGCATCGCGTTCGGCCAGTCCTCGCGCACGCGGAAGCACGGATTGCTGGCCAGGGTCAGCAGGCCCCGGCAATCGTCGCCGCGGCGCGCCGCCAGTTCGCCGGCGAGCATGCCACCCAGCGACCAGCCGGCCAGCCAGCTATCGCGCGGCAGGTTGTCGTCGAGTTCGTCGAGCCAGTCGGCGGCATCGTCCAGCGACGGCAGCGGCTCGATCAACACGTTCAGGTGCGGCTCGCGCTCGTGCAGCGCGTCGCGCAGCGGTTCCAGCGGTGCGCTGCCCAGGCCCCAGCCCGGCAACAGGATCAGGTGGTCACGCATCGTCTCCCTCCTCGGCTTCGATCTCTGCCAGAAGGCTAGACGACAGCTGTCGCCAGCTTTCGCCGAGGGCTTCGAGCAAGCGGTCGACCTGCGCTTCGCTGTGCGCGGCGGACAGCGTGACGCGCAGCCGCGCACTGTTGGCCGGCACGGTTGGCGGGCGGATCGCGCCGACCATGATGCCGCGGGCTCGAAGCATGCCGGCCAGGGCCACGGCCTGGCGGCTGCCGCCGACCAGGATCGGCTGGATCGGCGTGAAGCTGTCCATCAGGGTCAGGCCAAGCGCCTCGGCGCCATGGCGGAAACGGGCGATCAACGCCGCCAGGTGTTGCCGCCGCCAGCTTTCGCGGCGCAGCAGCTCCAGGCTCTTCAGGGTGGCGCAGGCCACCGCTGGCGGCTGGCTGGTGGTGTAGATGTAGGGCCGGGCGTACTGAATCAGGGTCTCGATCAGTTCCTCGCTACCGGCTACGAAGGCGCCGGCGGTACCGAAACCCTTGCCGAGGGTGCCGATCAGCACCGGCACCTGCTCCTGGCCGAGGCCGAAGTGTTCGACGATCCCGCCGCCGCTGGCGCCCAGCGGGCCGAAGCCATGCGCGTCGTCGACCATCAGCCAGGCGCCGCGGGCCTGCGCGACGGCGGCCAGGGCCGGCAGGTCGGCGAGATTGCCGTCCATGCTGAAGACCCCATCGGTGACCACCAGGGTATTGCCCTCGGCCTTGTCCAGGCGCGCGGCGAGGCTTGCCGGGTCGTTGTGCAGGTAGCGCGAGAAACGCGCGCCGGAGAGCAATCCGGCATCCAGCAGCGAAGCGTGGTTGAGGCGGTCCTCCAGCACCGTGTCGCCCTTGCCGACCAGCGCGGTCACCGCGCCAAGGTTGGCCATGTAGCCGGTGGAGAACAGCAGCGCGCGCGGCCGCCCGGTGAATTCGGCGAGGGCCAGCTCCAGTTCGTGGTGCGGACCGCTGTGGCCGACCACCAGGTGCGAGGCGCCGCCGCCCACGCCCCAGCGCTCGGCGCCGGCGCGTAACGCGGCGATCACTTCGGGATGATTGGCCAGGCCGAGGTAGTCGTTGGAACAGAAGGCCAGCAGCGGCTGGCCGTCGACCACGACGTCCGGGCCCTGGGCCGACTCCAGCAGCGGCCGCTGGCGGTAGAGGTCTTCCGCGCGCCGGCTGGCGAGGCGGGAAGCGAGATCGAAGGACATGGCAGGTCGCTCGTGTTGCTGGACGGACGCAGGCGCACCCGTCCACGCAGGGCCGACATCAGCGGCTGCAACGAAGGGACGGCAGCGCCCTCCCTTCCAGTATGGTCAGGCGGAAGCGGCGTTATAGAACAGCTTCGATTCGCGTTGTTCCACCAACGCCTGCTCGATGGCGGCCTGGTGCACTTCGTCGGCGTGCTCTTCGCGCTCTTCCGGCTTGATGCCGAGACGGGCGAACAACTGCATGTCCTTTTCGGCCTGCGGGTTCTTCGTGGTCAGCAGCTTTTCGCCGTAGAAGATCGAGTTGGCCCCGGCCATGAAGGCCAGCGCCTGCATCTGCTCGTTCATCTGCTCGCGGCCGGCGGACAGGCGCACGTGGGACTTCGGCATCATGATCCGGGCCACCGCCAGGGTGCGGATGAAGTCGAAGGGATCGACGTCCTTCTCTTCCGCCAGGGGCGTGCCCTTGACCTTCACCAGCATGTTGATCGGCACCGACTCCGGGTGCTCCGGCAGGTTCGCCAACTGGATCAGCAGGCCGGCGCGGTCGTCCACCGACTCGCCCATGCCGAGGATGCCGCCGGAGCAGATCTTCATCCCCGCCTCGCGCACGTAGGCCAGGGTCTGCAGGCGCTCGCTGTAGGTGCGGGTGGTGATGATGTTGCCGTAGAACTCCGGCGAGGTATCCAGGTTGTGGTTGTAGTAGTCGAGGCCGGCGTCCGCCAGCGCCTGGGTCTGTTCCTGGGTCAGGCGGCCGAGGGTCATGCAGGTCTCCAGGCCGAGCTTCTTCACGCCCTTGACCATCTCCAGGACGTAGGGCATGTCCTTGGCCGACGGGTGCTTCCAGGCAGCGCCCATGCAGAAGCGGGTCGAACCGATGGCCTTGGCCTCGGCCGCCGCCTCGAGGACCTTCTGCACCTCCATCAGCTTCTCCTTGTCCAGGCCGGTGTTGTAGTGGCCGGACTGCGGGCAGTACTTGCAGTCCTCGGGACAGGCGCCGGTCTTGATCGACAGCAGCGTCGAGACCTGTACGCGGTTCGGGTCGAAGTGCGCGCGATGCACCGTCTGCGCCTGGAACAGCAGGTCGTTGAACGGCTGCTCGAACAGGGCACGGACTTCGGCGAGGGACCAGTCGTGACGGGTGGCGACGGAAGCGGTTGCACTCATGGGGAAGATTCCTTCGACGCTTGCATGGCGCCTTTTGTCGGGGAGCCCCGGCACGCCGGGGTCAGGCTTAAGGGGCATCATAAGTGGCTCTAGGACGCTGTCAACCCAGACCAGGACACAGGTATACACCTGATCAATATTTGATCATTTCATCGGCGATCGTCGCCCCTGAGCATTTCACCCAAGACACTCGACTTCGGCCTACTTCAAGCGCTTCAAGCCGCCACCAACCAGACCATCAAGGAAAAGCCCTTCCAGATCACTGCAAGCAAGAACTGCAATAGCGCCTATGGCCTGGGAGCCCTTCTGAGACCCGTGAATTCTTCCAGCACCGTAGGCGACACGTTGGTGCCGGGAGACAACAAGTCCGTAGGCATCACCGTGCTCAGGCAAGAAGACCGTCGCATCGTCCCCTTCAACAAAGAATTCCAATTGGTGGAACACAGCAAAGACCAGGTCGTGGTGAAGAACTTCCTGGCCCAACTGAAATGGATGACCAACGCACCTACGTTGGGTCGATTCAATGCCACCACTGCGATAGATATCTACTACAAGTGAGCGGGAGGCCGCTTCGCAGACGGAAGCGGCCGGTATCGACGACTCAGCGCAGGAAGAAGTGCTGGAGTCGTTGCACTTGCCAGTTGTAACGGCGACGCGCCTCGAGACCTTCCTCCAGGCTGACGGCGACGAAACGCGCCTTCTGGTTCGGTTGCATCTGCGCCAGCCGGTTCAGGTCGGGGCTGATCACCGTGCCCAGCGTGGCATATCCCCCACCGGATACCGCATCACGATGCAGGACGATGGGTTCGAGCCCGCCCGGTACCTGGATCGAGCCGATGGGATAGCAGGCGTCGACGATGTTGGACGGGTCCGAGCCTGCGCCGAATGGCTGTTCGCGCGGCTCGAACCGGAGCGCCGTGCCGCCCTTGAAGCGGTAGCCGGTGCGGTCCGCCTCCGAGCCGACGGTCCAGGTCTCGGCGAAGAAACGCTCGACCGCGTCGGGAGTCAGGCGATGGACGTAGAGTCCGGGAACTACCCGCAAGCTCACCTCGCCGCCGACCTCCACCTGCAACGAGCGCGGCAGCGCCAAGCCCTCCACGGCAGAGGGCGAGGCAGGTCCCAGGGGCAGCAGGTCGCCCTCCGCCAGTCGCCGTCCCTGCAAGCCACCGATCGCCCCCAGACCGTAGGTCGAACGGCTGCCCAGCACCTCGGGTACCGCGATGCCGCCGTCGATGGCGAGATAGCCACGGGCGCCGGCACGGATGAAATCGAACCCCAGGACCTGGCCGGCGCGCACCCGGAAGGAGGTATCCAGCGGCATCTCCGCGCCCTCCAGGCGAGGCGTCATGCGCGCCCCGCACACGGCCACCAGGGCGTCGCGCTGGAACTCCAGTTGCGGCCCCAGCAGCGCGCACTCCAGCACGGCGGCGGTCGGTGCGTTGCCCACCAGCAGGTTGGCAGCGCGCAGGGCATACTGGTCGAGCGCGCCGGACGGCGGGATGCCCAGGTGATAGTGGCCTTCGCGGCCGGCGTCCTGCACCGAGGTGGCGAGGCCGGGCTTGAGCACCTTAATCGACATACAGCACCTCCTGCAGATGTTGCGTGCAGCCTCGCGGATCGGCGAGGAACGCGTCGAGATCGAAACTCACCGGGCGGATGCGCAGGTCGAATGTGCCCGCTTCGACTTCGGCCGCCATGCGCTCGTATTCGGTCCGCTCGATGGGGCGGAACTGGACGATGTCGCCAGCGCGGAAGAACACCATCGATTCCTCGAGATAGGGCAGGCCCTGGCGGGGATCGAAGATCGGCGCCGGAGTCACGCCGAACATCTGATAGCCGCCGGCACCGCGCACCGAATAGATGCAGCCGAAGCAACCGCCGTGGCCGAGGGTCAGCTTCGGCGTGTCGATGCGCGGACGCAGGTACTTGGGCACCTGCAACTGCCGTTCGCGCTCGACCATCTGGTACATGAACGGCAGGCCGGCGACGAACCCGACCATCGAGACGAACCACGGCGTGCCGCTGTGCGCCTGGATGAACGCCCGCACGTCGGCGTAGCCGTTGATCCGCGCGGCGTACTCGAGGTCGGTGGAGTCCGGGTCCTGGTGACGGTCGCGGAAGCGCATCAGGGTCTCGTGGGTCCAGGGATCGTTGTACAACACCGGCACTTCGACGATACGCGTCTCGATGCTGCGCGCGGCAACCGCCTCGGCTTCCAGGCCGCGCACGGTCTCCAGCAGCGCCTGCGGGGCCAGCCGGTCGGGGTCGAAGCGGACCTGGAACGAGGCGTTGGCCAGGCACACGTCGAGCACCCCGGGCAATTGCAGGGTCTCGATGGCGCGGGTGATCGCCATGCCGCGGAAGAAGGCTTCCAGCGACATGGACTCGGCGACCTCGGCGAACAGGTGCTCGTCGCCGCCGAAGCTGTAGCGGATGTTGGCGTGCATCTCAAACCTCCTGCGCGGCGGCGGTCCGCTCGGCGAGCCAGGTTTCCAGGGTAGCGGTATCGAACTGCGCGGCCTGTACCCGCGCATCGGCGAGCAGCCAGCGGTGCAGCGGCAGGGTAGTGGCCATGCCGGCCAGCACGGTGCGCTCCAGCGCCTGGCGCGCGCGGGCGAACGCTTCGTCGCGGTCGCGACCATGGACGATCAGCTTGGCCAGCAACGAATCGTAGTACGGCGGCACCCGGTAGCCGGGGTACAGGTGGCTGTCCACTCGCACGCCCTCGCCCTGCGGCCACTCCAGGCGCTCCACGGTGCCGGGGCTGGGGAAGAAATTGCGCGCCGGGTCTTCGGCGTTGATCCGCATCTCCAGCGCCGCGCCGTTCAGGCGAATGTCCTCCTGGCGCCAGGGAAGCGCCTCGCCGGCGGCGATGCGCAGCATGGCCTGGACCAGGTCGATGCCGGTGACCATCTCGCTGACCGGATGCTCGACCTGGATACGGGTGTTCATCTCGATGAAGAAGAACTCGCCGCTGTGCGCGTCGAACAGGTATTCCAGGGTGCCCGCGCCACGATAGCCGAGACTCTGCGCCAGGCGCACGGCGCTCTCGCAGAGGGCCTGGCGCTGCGCGCCGTCCAGCGCCGCCGAAGGTGCCTCCTCGAAGACCTTCTGGCGCCGCCGCTGCAGCGAGCATTCGCGTTCGAACAGATGCACCGCGCGCTCGCCATCGCCGAGGATCTGCACTTCGATGTGCCGCGCCTGGCGGATGAAGCGCTCCAGGTACACCGCCGGCGAACCGAAGGCGGCCTGCGCCTCGCGCTGGGCGATGGGGAATTCCCGACGCAGTTCGTCGGCGTCGTGGGCGATACGGATGCCACGCCCGCCGCCGCCAGCGGAGGCCTTGACCAGCAGCGGATAGCCGACCTCTTCGGCGCAGGCCAGCGCCGCGTCGAGGTCGTCCAGCTCGCCGGGCGAGCCCGGCACCACCGGCACCCCGGCGGCCATCGCGGTACGCCGCGCCTCGGCCTTGTCGCCCATGCGGCGGATGGTCTGCGCATCCGGACCGACGAAGACCAGTCCGGCCGTCTGCACCGCTTCGGCGAAGGCAGGGTTCTCGGAGAGGAAACCGTAGCCGGGATGGATCGAGTCGGCACCGGTTTCCCGCGCCGCCATGAGAATCGCCTCGATATCCAGGTAGCTCCGCTCGGCCCGCGCAGGGCCGATCAGACGTACCTCATCGGCCAGCCGCGCGGCCAGCGAATCGCGATCCGCCTCGCTGCACACCGCTACCGTGGGAATGCCCAGTGCCTGCGCGGCGCGGATGATGCGCACGGCGATCTCGCCGCGATTGGCCACCAGCAGCTTGTTCAGTCGCTTGTGCATGGCGTCCTCCTCAGGTAGCGCTGGCGATCACCGCCAGCACCTGTCCCGGCTCGATGGCCTCGCCATCTTCCACGTGGAACACCTGGAGTATGCCGGCCTGCCCGGCCTGCACTTCGGAAAACTGCTTCATCACCTCGATCAGCCCGATCACGCTGCCGGCCTCGACCGCCTGCCCGACCTCCGCGTAGGGTGGCGCGTCGGGGCTGGCCTTGCGATAGAAGGTGCCGGGCAAGGGGGACTGCACGTTATGTTCGGCCATGACGAATCCTCATTATTCGAACGTTGTAGGAAATGGCAGAAAAGCTTGTCGCGAGGCTCGCCGAGGCGAGCGGCGCTCAACGCGGCGCCTTGATGCGGATGCCGGCGCCTTCCAGGCGCGCGCGGGTGCTGGCGACCAGCTCCAGGGCGCCGGGGGTGTCGCTGTGGATGCACACCGAGTCGAAGGCGATGTCGAGGTCCTCGCCCTCGACGGTGCGCACCTTGCCCTCGCGGCAGGCGCGCAGGACCTTGTCGGCGACCTGTTGCGGATCGAGGGCGGCGACCCGCCGGGTGAAGACGATGGAGCCGCTGCGGTCGTAGTCGCGGTCGGCGTAGAACTCGCGCACCAGCGGCTGGCCCAGTTCCCGACCGATGCGCCAGGTGGCCGAACCGGGCATGCAATAGAGCAGCAGTTCCGGTTCCAGGCGTTGCAGGGTCTCGACGAACAGGCGCGCGGCGGCCTCGTCGCGCGCCAGGTGCATGTAGAGCGCGCCGTGGGGCTTGACGTGTTGCAGCGACAGGCCCTGCAGCCGGGCGAATTCGCGCAGGGCGCCAAGCTGGTAGAGCATGTCGTTGACCAGCTCGATGGCCGGCGCGGCGATGTGCCGGCGACCGAAGCCGACCAGGTCGCGGAAGCCCGGATGGGCGCCGATGGCCACGCCATGCTCGGCGGCCATCTCCACGGTGCGGCGCATGCTGCTCGGGTCGCCGGCATGGAAACCGGTGGCGATGTTGGCGCTGCTGATCAGCGGCATGATCGCCGCGTCCACGCCATCGCCGATGGTCCATGGGCCGAAGCCTTCGCCCATGTCGGAATTGAGGTCGACTTCAGTCATTGCCGGCTGGCCTCATCTGCCTTGTTGTTGGATGGAGCCACGGTAAAAGCCGGGAAAGGTATTGGGTAGATTTATTATTTGATAGACTGGTTTCTGAAAAACAGATACCTCTTCCGGATGCTGCCCATGGCCCTGACCCTCCGCCAGGTTCGCTACTTCATCGCCACCGCCGAGTTCGGCCAGATCTCCCAGGCCGCCATCCACCTGAACATCTCGCAGTCGGCGGTGACCAGCGCAATCCAGGAACTGGAGGGCATGCTCGGCGTCGCCCTGTTCACCCGCACGGCCCAGGGCATGAACCTGACCGACAGCGGCCGGCACTTCCTCAACCACGCCTATTCGATCCAGCGCAGCGTCGACGACGCGCTCAACAGCCCGCAACCGGACACCCGGGTCGACG
The DNA here is from genome assembly GCF_001813645.1 of Pseudomonas sp. HMSC063H08. Classification (NCBI taxonomy): domain Bacteria; kingdom Pseudomonadati; phylum Pseudomonadota; class Gammaproteobacteria; order Pseudomonadales; family Pseudomonadaceae; genus Pseudomonas; species Pseudomonas sp. HMSC063H08. Next base: position 217,412 of record NZ_KV813561.1, on the reverse strand, counting down.
GCACCCTGAAGGTCGCCGCCAGCTATACCGTGATGGGCTATTTCCTCCCCCACCACCTGCAACGCCTGGCGCAGTGGTACCCGGAACTGGAGCTGCAACTGTTCGAGGACGAGCGCGCCAGCATCGAGCGCGGCCTCCTCGACGGTCGCTACGACATCGCCGTGCTGCTCACCGGCAATCTCACCGAGCCCGGGATCGCCGCCGAAACCCTGTTCAACTCCGAGCGCCGGTTGTGGCTGCCCAGCCGCCATCCGCTGGGCGAGAAGGCCGACCTGGGCCTGGCCGACGTGGCCGGCGAGCCCTACATCATGCTCACCGTCGACGAGGCCGGGCAGAGCGCGCTGCGCTACTGGCAACAGAGCGGCCACCGGCCGCAGGTGATCCTCCATACCAGTTCGGTGGAAGCGGTGCGCAGCATGGTCGCCAACGGCTCCGGCGTGGCCATCCTCTCCGATCTGGTGTACCGGCCCTGGTCGCTGGAAGGCAAACGCATCGAGACGCTATCGCTGGTCGACCCGGTGCCGTCGATGAGCGTCGGCCTGGCCTGGCGCCGCGACACCGAAGCGAGCGCCGGGATGCGCGCGTTCCGCGAATACTTCCGCCAGTCGTTCCTCGCTCCGCAGCAAAGCAGCAGCCGACGCTGAACCCGGCGGCTAATCTCTGATCCAACGCTGGGAACACTCAGGACAGGACACTCATGGGTACAGAAGGCTTTTTCGACGGACTGGGCGAGATGCTGGGCAGGGCGATCCGCTTCGTGGTGGACCTGCTCTCCGGCCTGCTGGGCGGCATCTGGGGCGCCATGGACGACTTCCTCCACGGCCTGGCCAGGGCCATCGGCATGGACGCATCGCTGTTCAGCTTCGTCTTCCTGGTGCTCGGCCTGTTGCTGCTCTACAGCGGCATACGCGCCTTCATGCGCCGCTCGATAGTCGGCGGGGTGATCTGGACGGTGCTCGGCCTGATCGTCATGAGCTGGCTCATCCACTGATCCACGCGTCGGCCGTTTCCGCAAGGAGCGAAGGAAGGCTTCGGTTATCCACAGGCGAGTTCCGAACCCGCTGGCAACGGCTGGTCGGCGGCGCGCGCCTGCGGTTGCATGGTGCGACATCCGCCAGGAAGTCCCGCCATGTCGTTCCCGCTTCGTCCTCTCACGCGCTGGCTTTTGCCGCCGCCGGCCTGCCTGCTCTGCGCCGCCCGCAGCGACCAGCCGCCCCGCCCGCTGTGCCGCGCCTGTGCCGCCGACCTGCCCTGGTCGCGCCAGCAGTGCCGGCGCTGCGCCCTGCCCCTGCCGCTGGACGGCCAGGTGTGCGGCGAGTGCCTGCGCCGCCCGCCGGCCTATGAACAGGCGATCGCGCCCTGGCGCTACGCCTTTCCGCTCGACAGCCTGATCAACCGCTTCAAGCACCAGGCGGCCTGGCCGCTGGGGCGGCTGCTCGGCGAGTTGCTGGCGGAACACCTGCGGCAACGCTACGCCGAAGGCCTGCCGCGCCCGGCACGCCTGCTGCCGGTCCCGCTGGCGCCACGGCGCGAACGTCGTCGCGGCTTCAACCAGGCGCAACAGCTCGCCGAGCGACTGGCCGGCGAGCTGGACCTGCGCTGCGATCCGCACAGCCTGCGGCGAGTGCTGGATACTCCGGCCCAGCAGGGCCTGGACGCGACGGTGCGGCGGCGCAACCTGCGCCACGCCTTCGCCCTGGCGCCCGCCAGCGATGTTCGCGGGCTGCACCTGGCACTGGTGGACGACGTGCTCACCACCGGGGCCACCGCCGAGTGCCTTTCCCGCCTGTTGCGCCGGGCGGGCGCCGCGCGGGTCGACGTCTACTGCCTGGCGCGCACGCCGAAGCCCGGCTGAGCTGGGCTAAACTGCCGTGCAACCGATACGGGAGAGGATCCATGCGCGCACTGCTGGTCGCGGCCTGCCTGTTGCTCGGCGGTTGCAGCCACTTCGCCGAAGACGACTGGCTGGGCGAAGACAAGGCCCTGCATTTCGCCAGTTCCGCGGCCCTTGCCGCGGCGGGCATGCAGATGGCCCACGACCGCGGCCTGCACGGTGCTCGCCAGGCACGCTTCGGCCTGAGCTTCTCGCTCGCCTTCGGCGTCGGCAAGGAACTCTACGACAGCCGTTCCGCCGGCAGCGGCTGGAGCTGGAAGGACCTCGCCTGGGACCTGGCCGGCGCCGCCGCCGGCTACGGTCTCTACCAGGCCGCCGAGTGACGCCCTTGCGTTTTGCCCATGGCTGTTGGAGCCTTCGCCGTATACGTCCGCTCATAGCGAAGCTTCCATGTCCGCACTCTCCACTCTCGCCCAGCACGTCACCCGTCGCCCGCAACGCATCGCCCTGCTCGCGCAGATCGCCGAACTGGGCTCCATCACCCGTGCGGCGAAGGCCGTGGGCATCAGCTACAAGGGCGCCTGGGACGCCATCGACGAACTGAACAACCTGGCCGAGCGTCCGCTGGTCGAGCGTAGCGTCGGCGGCAAGGGCGGCGGCGGCGCCCGGCTGACCGCCGAGGGCGAACGCCTGCTGGCTCTCTACCGGCGCCTGGAAGCCTTGCAAGCGCAGGTGTTGCAGGCCGCTGAAGACGCCGAGGACCTCAACCTGATCGGCCGCCTGATGCTCCGCACCAGCGCACGCAACCAATTGCACGGGCGGGTCCTGTCGATCCATGGCGAAGGCTTCCACGACCGCATCGCCATCGAGCTGCCAGGCCAGCAACGCATCGAGGCGCTGATCACCCGCGCCAGCACCGAGCAACTCGAACTCGGTCGCGGCCGCCCGGTACTGGCGCTGATAAAGGCCGGCTGGCTGGACGTCGGGCTGGAACCGCGCGAGGACCAGCCGAATCAGTTGCAAGGCACCCTGGAGGAAATCCTCGCGGCCAAGGCCGGTCCCAGCGAGGTGCGCATCGCCCTGGGCAGCGGTCTTACCCTCTGCGCGCTGCTGTCCGGCGAACGCCTGGCCAGCCTGGGGCTGAAGAAGGGCCAGAAGGTGATCGCCTCCTTCGATCCAGCCCAGGTCCTGCTCGGCACGCCGCTGTGAACCTGCCGGCCCGCGCCGGCTTGCGTACACTAGGGGTCTTTCGAGCCTTGGATGCCCCGTCATGTCCCATCCCTTCGACCAACTGACCCCCGACCTCGTCCTGGATGCCGTGGAAAGCCTCGGCTATCTCAGCGACGCACGGGTGCTGGCGCTCAACAGCTACGAAAACCGCGTGTACCAGGTCGGCATCGAGGACGGCGAGCCGCTGATCGCCAAGTTCTACCGACCGGACCGCTGGAGCGACGCGGCGATCCGCGAGGAGCACGCCTTCTCCGCCGAGCTGGCGGAATGCGAGGTGCCGGTGGTGGCGCCGCTGTCGCGCGACGGCGAAAGCCTGTTCGCATTCGCCGGCTTCCGCTTCGCCCTGTTCCCCCGGCGCGGCGGGCGCGCGCCCGAGCCGGGCAATCTCGACCAGCTCTACCGCCTCGGCCAGTTGCTCGGCCGCCTGCACGCGGTCGGCGCCACGCGGCCGTTCGAGCACCGCGAGGCGCTCGCTGTGGATAACTTCGGCCACGCCTCGCTGGCCACCCTGCTGGAAGGCAATTTCATCCCCAGGAGCCTGCTGCCGGCCTACGAGTCGGTCGCCCGCGACCTGCTGAAACGCCTCGACGCCCTGTTCGCCGAGGTGCCCTACCAGCCGATCCGCCTGCACGGCGACTGCCATCCGGGCAACCTGCTGTGCCGCGACGAGGTCTACCACATGGTCGATCTCGACGACTGCCGCATGGGCCCGGCCCTCCAGGACCTGTGGATGATGCTCGCCGGCGAGCGCCACGAACGCCTGGCGCAGATTGCCGAACTGGTCGACGGCTACAATGAGTTCCACGACTTCGACCCGCGCCAGCTACCGCTGCTCGAAGGCCTGCGCAGCCTCCGCCTGATGCACTACAGCGCCTGGCTCGCGCGGCGCTGGGACGACCCGGCGTTCCCACCGAGCTTCCCCTGGTTCGGCAGTGAACGTTACTGGGGCGAGCAGGTGCTGGTGCTGCGCGAACAACTGGCGGCGCTGGACGAGGAACCGCTGCGGCTGTTCTGAGCCTCCTGCGGACAGGGCGAATGGCGCGCGGCGCTATCCGTCCCGCCGCGGGGCAGGCGAGGGAACGGCAAGTGTGCCGGTGCTTTTCCGCGGGAACTGTGCGCAGACAACCCCGTCACCCCCCTACTAGAATTCACAGGTCATCCGCTCGTGCATGCCGTGCACGGCCATTCTTACCTGCCTGACGTTTCAAGGATTCTCCATGGCGACCGCCAACCTCCGTCGGGGCTATGTCCTCGGCCTGACGGCTTATGTGATCTGGGGATTGTTCCCGCTCTACTTCAAACTGCTCGAACGCATTCCCGCGGTGGAAATCATCGTCCAGCGCGCGGTCTGGTCGGCCCTGTTCGGCGCCGTCCTGCTGCTGTTCTGGAAGCACCCGGGCTGGTGGCGTGAGCTGCGCCAGAATCCGCAGCGCTTCGTCGTGCTGGCCGCCAGCGGACTGCTGATCGCCAGCAACTGGATGACCTATGTCTGGGCGGTGAACAACGGCCACATGCTGGAAGCCAGCCTGGGCTACTACATCAATCCGCTGATCAACGTGATGCTCGGCATGTTGCTGCTCAAGGAACGCCTGCGTCCCCTGCAATGGCTGGCGGTGGCCCTGGCTTCGCTGGGCGTGGCGCAGCAGGTCTGGCAACTCGGCAGCCTGCCCTGGGTGTCGCTGGTGCTGGCCCTGACCTTCGGCTTCTACGGCCTGATCCGCAAAAAGGCGCCGGTCGCCGCGCTGCCCGGACTGGTGGTGGAAACCTGGCTGCTGCTGCCGCTGGCGCTGGTCTGGTTGCTGTTTTTCGCCGACGGGCCGACCAGCGAAACGGCTTTCTGGAGCACCCCGGAAGCCCTGTGGGTGGTCGCCGCGGGCCCGGTGACGCTGGTTCCGCTGGTCTGCTTCAACGCTGCGGCAAGGCACCTGCCCTACGCCACCCTGGGCTTCCTGCAATACCTGGCACCGACGCTGGTCCTGCTACAGGCGATCCTGCTGTTCGGCGAGCATCTGGACTCCAGCCGCCTGACCGCCTTCGCTTTCATCTGGCTCGCCCTGGCCGTCTACAGCTTCGACGCCTGGCGCAGCCTGCGCCGCCTTCCCCAGCCGGGCTGACGTTATCCCCAGGCTTGCGGAACTCCGCAAGCCTGGCGAAAAAACACGCACTCCTTCCTATCCCCCGCTAATACTGACGCTCAGCGATCCACCCCAGGCTTTTCCACAGGTTCATGCACGTACTTTGTGCATAGACCTGCCTTCTCCTCCCCGCAGGCGCGTGGATAACTTGTCGGAAGAAGCCCTGCAAAGCGCCTGATCAGTCTTTGAGCACACCGCTGTATGCCAGTATTACCAAGGGTTACAACGATATACACAAGGCTTATCCACAAATCTGCCCAAGGCTTTTGTGAGCAACTGTGGATGAACCGGAAAAGCCATCGATCAAAAAACGTACTGACACCTGGAGTACCGATGGATAAAGGCCTGCATGGATTCTTCCCCGGCTTACCCACAGACTGCTCCACGTTATTTGTGCACAGGGGCAATGACAGCGGCGAAGGTTAATCCACAAGAAAAAGCGCAAGAGAGGCTGCTCAGAAAACGAGCAAACCCTTGTATCGCCCATGGATAAAGGCCTGCAAGGTTATCCACACAGAATACCCACAGGCTGGTCCACCTGGCTTGGGAATAACCGCAACGTAGCTGGTCAAAAAACGCGCTACGACCTCCAAGCCTCGCGGCGCCTGGGCTTCAGGGTTTCACCCAAGGCTTTTCCACAGGCCCGTCCCCGGCTTTCCTGAACAACTTCAGGACGCGTCCAGCACCAATTCCACCATCAGGTCGTCGGCCAGGTCTTCCAGTCGCTCGCGCAGGGTGTCCAGCGACAGGGTCAGCGGCACCGCCAGCAGCGCATCGGCATGGAACAGCGGTTCGCTGCTCATCGGCGCCGGGCGCACTTCGGTGGACAGGCTCTCCAGGTTCACCCCGTGCTCGGCCAGCAGCCGGGTGATGTCGCGCACGATACCGGGGCGGTCGTTGCCCACCAGGTCGAGGTGGATAGGCTTCCAGTTGCATACCGGCTCGATCCCGCTTTCCGCCAGGAGCACGCGGATGCCATGGCTGGACAGGCCCTGTAGCCCTTCCACCAGTTCGTCGTAGCCCTCCGCCGGCACGGCCACCCGCAGTATCCCGGCGAACTGCCCGGCCATCCGCGACATGCGGCTTTCCAGCCAGTTGCCGCCGTGGGAGGCGATGCATTGGGCGATGCGCTCGACCAGGCCGGGATGGTCGGTGGCGATCACGGTCAGGACCAGGTGATCCATGAGCTTGCCTCCTGCTGGGACGAATGGGAGTTCAGAGCTGCAGCCAGTAAGTGTAGAACTGTTCGTCACGGACATAGCCGAGGCGCTCGTAGAGCGACTGCCCGGCGTGGTTGGTCTTCGCCGTCTCCAGTTGCAGGCCGCAGGCGCCCATGCTTTCGGCGAAACCCCGGGCCTGGTTCATCAGGGCCTCGCCGACACCCTGGCGGCGCGCCTCCGGGCGGACGTAGAGATCGCTGAGCAACCACGAAGGTCGTAGCGCCAGGGAGGCGAACAGCGGATAGAGTTGGACGAAGCCCAGCGCCCGCGCCTCGGCATCCCTGGCCAGGAACAGGGTCGAATCGCCTTGGCGCAGGCGCTCGGCGAGGAATGCGCGGACTTGCTCTTCCGGCGCCGGCACTTCGTAGAAGTCGAGGTAGGCGGAAAACAGCGGAACCAGGTCGGCGAGATCGGCGAGGGATGCGGCATGGACGGGCATGGCGAGGCTCCTGGGGCGATTCCGGGAGTATAGGCAAGGCGCTCGCAGCGCAGTGAAACATCCTGCGACGCCGCGCCGCAGTTGGGCTCGCGATAAATCGTGTACTGTTTTTAGATTTATCTGGAACAAAGTACAGTTTTTTTGCGAACATTGAGCCTGGCCAACGTGACCGTGAAGCGTCATCCAGTCGTAACGCGACGCGTAACCACTGATTTTTCCCGCGGCATCATGTAGTATGCCGCGGCTCGGACTACAAGGCCGTGCGGCCCGGGTCCAGAGCTGGTCTAGAGCAGAGTGAGGCAAACAATGACTGAACGCGTTCAAGTCGGTGGCCTGCAGGTCGCCAAAGTCCTGTTCGACTTCGTGAACAACGAAGCCATCCCCGGAACCGGCGTCTCTGCCGACACGTTCTGGACCGGTGCGGAGGCCGTGATCAACGACCTGGCGCCGAAGAATAAAGCCCTGCTCGCCAAGCGCGACGAACTCCAGGCCAAGATCGACGGCTGGCACCAGGCTCGCGCCGGCCAGGCCCACGACGCCGCTGCCTACAAGGCCTTCCTCGAGGAAATCGGCTACCTGCTGCCCGAGGCGGAAGACTTCCAGGCCGGCACCCAGAACGTCGACGACGAGATCGCCCGCATGGCCGGCCCGCAGTTGGTGGTGCCGGTGATGAATGCGCGCTTCGCCCTCAACGCCTCCAACGCCCGCTGGGGCTCGCTGTACGACGCGCTCTACGGCACCGACGTGATCAGCGAAGAAGGCGGCGCCGAGAAAGGCAAGGGCTACAACAAGGTTCGCGGCGACAAGGTCATCGCCTTCGCTCGCGCCTTCCTCGACGAGGCCGCGCCGCTGGAGTCCGGCTCCCATGTCGACGCCATTTCCTACAGCGTGAAGAACGGCGCGCTGGTCGTCGCGCTGAAGAACGGTAGCGAAACCGGCCTGAAGAACGCTGGCCAGTTCCTTGCCTTCCAGGGCGACGCCGCCAAGCCGCAAGCGGTACTGCTCAAGCACAACGGCCTGCACTTCGAAATCCAGATCGACCCGAGCAGCCCGGTCGGCCAGACCGATGCCGCAGGCGTGAAGGACGTGCTGATGGAAGCCGCCCTCACCACCATCATGGACTGCGAGGACTCGGTCGCCGCGGTCGACGCCGACGACAAGGTAGTGATCTACCGCAACTGGCTGGGCCTGATGAAAGGCGACCTGGCCGAGGAAGTCAGCAAGGGCGGCAGCACCTTCACCCGCACCATGAACCCGGACCGCGTCTACACCAGGGCCGACGGTTCCGAACTGACCCTGCACGGCCGCTCGCTGCTGTTCGTGCGCAACGTCGGCCACCTGATGACCAACGATGCGATCCTCGACAAGGACGGCAACGAAGTGCCGGAAGGCATCCAGGACGGTCTGTTCACCAGCCTGATCGCCATTCATGACCTGAACGGCAACACCAGCCGCAAGAACAGCCGCACCGGCAGCGTGTATATCGTCAAGCCGAAGATGCACGGTCCGGAAGAAGCCGCCTTCACCAACGAGCTGTTCGGCCGCGTCGAGGACGTCCTCGGCCTGCCGCGCAACACCCTGAAGGTCGGCATCATGGACGAGGAGCGCCGCACCACCGTGAACCTGAAGGCCTGCATCAAGGCGGCCAAGGATCGCGTGGTGTTCATCAACACCGGCTTCCTCGACCGCACCGGCGACGAGATCCACACCTCCATGGAAGCCGGCGCCGTGGTGCGCAAGGGCGCCATGAAGTCGGAGAAGTGGATCGGCGCCTACGAGAACAACAACGTCGACGTCGGCCTGGCCACCGGCCTGCAAGGCAAGGCGCAGATCGGCAAGGGCATGTGGGCCATGCCCGACCTGATGGCCGCCATGCTCGAGCAGAAGATCGGCCATCCGCTGGCCGGCGCCAACACCGCCTGGGTCCCGTCGCCGACCGCCGCGACCCTGCACGCCCTGCATTACCACAAGGTCGACGTGTTCGCCCGCCAGGCCGAGCTGGCCAAGCGCACCCCGGCCTCGGTGGACGACATCCTGACCATTCCGCTGGCGCCGAACACCAACTGGACCGCGGAAGAGATCAAGAACGAGGTGGACAACAACGCCCAGGGCATCCTCGGCTATGTCGTCCGCTGGATCGACCAGGGCGTCGGCTGCTCCAAGGTGCCGGACATCAACGACGTCGGTCTGATGGAAGACCGCGCCACCCTGCGCATCTCCAGCCAGCTGCTGGCCAACTGGCTGCGTCACGGCGTGATCAGCCAGGAGCAGGTGGTCGAGAGCCTCAAGCGCATGGCCGTGGTGGTCGACCGGCAGAACGCCAGCGACCCGTCCTACCGGCCGATGGCGCCGAACTTCGACGACAACGTCGCGTTCCAGGCCGCCCTGGAGCTGGTGGTGGAAGGCACCCGGCAGCCGAACGGCTATACCGAGCCGGTCCTGCATCGCCGCCGCCGCGAGTTCAAGGCGAAGAACGGGCTGTAGGCCGTTCGCCGCAGCGCAGCGAAAAGCCGCCCCGAGGGGCGGCTTTCTCATTTCTTCGGGTAGCCATGCACACGCTCCCAACAGTCGTCGCGCAGCTCCTCGGCGTGGCTACGGATGCTGTCCCAACCGTTCTGCCGCAGCGCCTCCCGGGCCTCTCGACGTACCGCCTGCCATCCGGGGTGGGCATAGATGTCGAAGTCGAAGCAGCCCAGCGCTTCCTCGGGCAGCTCGTTGCACAGCGCCCAGACACGCCTCAAGGCATCGCGAAAACTCCCGGCCTGGTGACCCGGACAGCCTTCGAGCCACTCGTGCAGCGGCACGATCTTCTCCGACCAGGTAGAGCAGCCCGGGCAACTGCCGATGGTCTCTCTCTGCATGGCACCGTCAAGGGCCAGGAAATCGAGCGCCAGGAACGCCTCTGCGCTGAGCAGGACCCATCGATGCTCATCCTGCCCGTACCACGTCCAGATGAAACTGCCCGGCTCGTTCATGTCGGCTCCTGCGCCGAGGGAAAAGCCGCGACGATAGCCTAATCAGGCTGCGCCGAGAAAGCTCAGCACCGCGCCTTCGAACGCCTGCGGGAACTCGACGTTCGACAGATGCACCGCCGGCAGCGTAACCAGCCTGGCCCCGGCAATCGACGTGGCGATCAGCTCGCCGTGGCTGGCGGCGGTGACCGTGTCGTACGCCCCTGCGATCACCAGGGTCGGCCGCTCGATCCGCGCCAGTTGCGCGCGCAGGTCGGTATCGCGCACCGCCGCGAAGGAGCCGGCCAGGCCGTGCCGGTTGGTGGCCATGAGCATCGCCCGGAAGCGCTCGACGACGGGCTCGGCGCGCTCCAGCAGCGCCGGCGGAAACCAGTTGCCGAGGAAGCCCGCGGCGATCTCGCTCATGTCCTCGGCCTGCAGCACCGCGGCGATGCGCTCGTCCCACTGCACCGCCGGGCCAAGCCAGGCCGAGGTGTTGGCCAGCACCAGCCGCTCGATCCGCTGCGGCGCATGCAGCGCCAGCCACTGGCCGACGATCCCGCCCAGGGACAGGCCGAGGAAATGCGCGCGCCGTACCTCCAGCGCGTCGAACAGCTCCAGTACGTCCTCGCCCAGCCGGGCCAGGGTATAGGGCCCCGTCGGCACGCTGGAGGCGCCATGGCCACGGGCGTCGTAGCGCAGGACGCGGAAGTGCCGGGTCAGTGCCGGGAGTTGTGCATCCCACATGTGCAGGGTGGTACCGATGGAGTTGGAGAGCGCCAGCAGCGGTTTCTCCGCCGCACCGTCCAGGCGATAGGCGAGGCTGGCGCCATCGCTGGTAGCGAGAAAAGACAGGTTGCCCATGGGAGCCTCCGGGGTCAGGGTGATTGCCATGCACGCCAGGCTAGTTGCGACGGCCCCTGGGAAAAACTACAAAGAATGGAACGACTCTGTCAGGGAAGCTGACATGCACGATTTCACCCTCCACGACCTCCAATGCTTCGACGCAGTGGTCGACGCCGGCGGCTTCCAGGCCGCCGCACAGCGCCTGCACCGCTCCCATCCGGCGGTGTTCGCCGCCGTTGCCAGGCTGGAGCGCCAGCTCGGCCTGGTGCTGCTGGAACGAGGCGGCTACCGGGTCGGCCTGACCGCCGCCGGTCGCTCCTTCCACCAGCGTGCCCAGGCCCTGCTCTACGAACTGGAAGGGCTGCGGGGCCACGCCGCGCACCTGGCCCAGGGCGAGGAAAGCGAGCTGCGCGTGGTACTGGGCGACCTCTGCCCGCCGCGCCCGGCCCTGGCGCTGCTCGCAGGGTTCTTCGGCAGCCAGCCGCAGACCCGCCTGCAATTGCTGTTCGAAACCGTCAGCGGCCCGCTGGAGCGCCTGCTGGACGGCGAGGCCGACCTGATCCTGCATCGCGTGGACAAGTCCGACCCACGCCTGGAATGGCTCGACCTGTGCAGGGTCGGGCTGGTCCCGGTCATCGCACCGGGCCTGCTCGGCGATCCTCCGCCGCGACCGGTGCGCCCGGAACAACTGCGCCCCTTCGCCCAGTGCGTGATGCGCGACAGCGCCCGCCATTCTCCGCCGACGGACTATTTCATGCTCGCCGGCGCGCGACAGTGCAGCGTGCCGGACCAGCGAACGAAGAAAGAGGTGATCCTCCAGGGCCTCGGCTGGGGGCACCTGCCGGACTTCCTGGTCGACGAGGAACTGGCCGACGGCCGCCTGCTCGCACTGGCCGGGCCGCATCTGCCAGGACGCAGCGAAGAGGTGGTGGCGGCGCGCCGGCGCGATCGCGCGCAGGGCCCGATAGCGGAACGCCTGTGGGCGTTCCTGCGGGACAACGCTACGACGTTGCGGGGGAAAAGCGGCGACAGGGCGGAGGGCGCCAGGCGTCCTCGGTGAAAAGCTGGCGGATATCGCCAGGCGCTATTCGCCCTACCCCCACGCACTCCCCCGGCATCAACGCCGGCTTGCCGCCAGCTACTCCGCCATCTTGCGCAACGCCTCGCCATCCAGCCGGTAGCGCACCCACTCGTCCTGCGGCAGCGCGCCGATGGAGCGGTAGAAGTCGATGGCCGGCTGGTTCCAGTCCAGCACGCTCCACTCCAGGCGTCCGCAGTCGTTGGCCACGGCCTCGCGGGCCAGCTCGCGGAGCAGCCGGCGTCCGGCGCCGACGCCACGGTACTCAGGGGTGACGTAGAGGTCTTCGAGGTAGATGCCGTTGCGCCCCAGCCAGGTCGAGTAGCTGTAGAAATACACCGCATAGCCGATCGGCCGGCCTTCGCTCTGGCACATCAGCGCGCGGGTCGGCGAGCCTTCGGCGAACAGGCTGCGGCGGATGCCTTCGACATCGGTGACCACCTCGTGGCGGGCGCGCTCGTAGTCGGCCAGTTCGATGATGAAGGCAAGGATCTGTTCGGCGTCGGCCGGTACGGCGGGACGGATTTCGAGAGTCATGGGCAACCTTCCGGTGGAGGATCCGGCCATCCTAGTGCGACTGCTAAGATGCATGAAGTGCATTCTTCTCATCGGCAACTGAATAACATGCATCCCCTGCTGCGCCGTCTCGATCTCAACCTCCTGCTTGTCTTCGACGCCCTGTATCGCCACCGCAACGTCGGCACCGCAGCCAGCGAACTGGCGATCAGCGCCTCGGCCTTCAGCCATGCGCTGGGGCGCCTGCGCCAGGGGCTGGACGACGAACTGTTCCTGCGCCAGGGCAATCGCATGCAGCCGACCCAGCGTGCCGAGCACCTGGCCGCTGCGGTGGCCGCCGCCCTGCGCGCCCTCGGCGAGGGGCTGGAAGAGTGGCGGCCGTTCGTACCGGGACAGAGCCAGCGTACCTTCGTCTTCGCCGCCACCGACTACACCGCCTTCGCCCTGCTTCCGCCGCTGATGAACCGCCTGCAGCACAGCGCGCCCGGAGTGCGCCTGCGCCTGGTCAACGCGGAACGCAAGTTGTCGGTGGAGGCCCTGGCCAGCGGGCGGATCGATTTCGCCCTCGGCTACGACGAGGAACACGAGCGCCTGCCCGAAGGCATCCAGGCCCATGACTGGTTCGCCGACCGCTACGTGGTGGTAGCGCGGCGCGACCACCCGCGCCTCGCCGGGGCGCCGACGCTGGAGGGCTACCTGGCCGAACGGCATGCGGTGGTGACGCCGTGGAACGAGGACAGTGGGGTGATCGACCGGCTGCTGGCCCGCTCCGGCCTGCGTCGCGAAGTGGCGGTGCAACTGCCGACGGTGCTGGCGGCGCTGTTCCTGGCAGGCTCCACCGATTTCCTGCTCACCGCTCCGCGACATGCCGCACAGGCACTGGCGGAAGCCGCCGGCCTCGCCCTGTATCCCGCGCCGTTCGACATTCCGCCCTACGTGCTGCGGCTCTACAGCCACGCCCAGCATGTCGGGCGTGATGCCCATGCGTGGATGATCGGGCAGTTGAAGGGCCTGGATATTTCCCGGACGGGCTGAGCTTCGCGCCGCGCACCGTCGACGGGCGCGGCGGTAACACTGGGCACAATTATTGTGCACAATTTTCCCAATACGCTCTCCTGGCGCCACGCTTTTTTCCCCTCTCCCTCGTCCGTCCGCATAAGCCCATGAATCGGTTCGAAATTCCTACCTGATCGAGGCGACAGCTTTTTCCCAAGCGGTTTCAGGGGCTTGCCGGTGAAAGGCCGGTTTCCGCAGAACACGGAAAAGTCGGTCGAGGATCGGTTGGCACATAACTGGCTTAAATTTTCGAAATTCTTGTATACAAAAACAACAGACGAACCCGACCTCGCGCCGAGTTCTTCCGACTGCCGGAGGAGACCGCCATGTCCAGCACCCCGAAGCCGCCCGCCTCGCCCCGCGAGTTTTCTCCCTCGCTGCTCGACCTCGGCACCCTGGAAAGCCTCGACAGCCTGCCGCGCGCCGGTCAGCGGAGCGCGGAGTTCTCCGCCTCGCTGCTCGACCTGGGCACTCCGGCCAGTCTCGACTGCCTGCCACGCGCCGGGCTGCGCGCAGCGGAGTTCTCGGCGGCGCGCCTGGACCTGGGCACTCCCGCCAGTCTCGATTGCCTGCCACGCGCCAGCCATCACGCCGGCCCCGAACTGCCGCCGCTGAGCCCGCGCCTGTACAGCGCCGATCTCGCCCCGACCAAGGCCGAAGGACGCCGCTGGGGACGCTACAGCCTGTTCGCGCTGTGGACCAACGATGTGCACAACATCGCCAACTACTCCTTCGCCATCGGCCTCTTCGCCCTCGGCATGAGCGGTGCGCAGATCCTCGCCGCGCTGGCCCTGGGCGCGCTGATGGTCTACGGGCTGATGAACCTGTCCGGCTACATGGGCCAGAAGACCGGGCTGCCCTACCCGGTGATGTGCCGCATCGCCTTCGGCATCCACGGCGCGCAACTCCCCGCGCTGATCCGCGCGGTGATCGCCATCGCCTGGTTCGGCATCCAGACCTATCTCGCCTCCATCGTCCTGCGCGTGCTGCTGACGGCGATCTGGCCGGGGCTGGCCGCCTACGACCAGGACGCCATCCTCGGCCTGTCGAGCCTGGGCTGGGCGACCTTCGTCGCCATCTGGTGCGTGCAACTGCTGATCTTCGCCTACGGCATGGAGATGGTGCGTCGCTACGAATCCTTCGCCGGACCGGTGATCCTGCTCACCGTCGCCGCCCTCGCCGCCTGGATGTACCTGCGCGCCGGCGCCTCCATCGCCTGGTCAAGCGGCGAACCCATGAGCGGTTCGCAGATGTGGTTGAAGATCTTCGGCGGCGCGGCGTTCTGGGTGACCCTGTACGGCACCATGATCCTGAACTTCTGCGACTTCGCCCGCGGCTGCCCGGACCGGCGCACCATCAGCGTCGGCAACTTCTGGGGGCTGCCGGTGAACATCCTGCTGTTCGGCCTGTTCGCGGTGGTCCTCGCCGGTGCCCAGTTCAGGATCGACGGCCAGCTCATCCAGAGCCCCACCGACATCGTCGCCGCGATCCCCGACACCCTCTTCCTGGTGCTGGCCAGCCTGGTGCTGCTGATCGTCACCGTGGCGGTGAACATCATGGCCAACTTCGTCGCCCCGGCCTACGTACTCACCAACCTGGCGCCGAACCTGCTGAACTTCCGCCGCGCCGGGCTGATCAGCGCGACCATCGCGGTGCTGATCCTGCCCTGGCACCTGTACAACAGCCCCGGGGTGATCCTCTACTTCCTCGGCGGCCTCGGCGCGCTGCTCGGCCCGCTGTACGGGATCATCATGGTCGACTACTACCTGGTGCGGAAAGGCCGGGTGAACCTGCCGGAGCTGTACACCGAAAGCCGCGCCGGCGCCTATCACTACACGCGAGGGGTGAACCCGCGGGCCATCGCCGCGTTCGTCCCGGCGGCGATCATCTCCACCCTGCTGGCATTGTTGCCGGCATTCGCCGAGCTATCGCCGTTCTCCTGGTTCTTCGGCGCCGGCCTGGCCGGCCTGATCCACTACGCCCTGGCCAAGCGCCGCACGGCCTACCGCGAAGTTTCCGGCGAAGCGATCGCGGTGGACAGCGTGCAGCACTGACGGATACCTGGCCGGCCTGGGCGCGACACCCGCCTAGGCCGGCAGTAGCGCCTGCAATTCTTCCTCGATCGCATCCAGCGCCTGGAACGACCGCTCGACGCGGGCCACCGCGACCGCCCCCTCCAGCGCCGCGAGGATCAGCCAGGCGCGCGAGGCGGCGAGCTTTTCCGCCAGTCCGTCGGCGCGCAACGCACGCTCGATGCTGGCGTGCCAGGCGCGGAGCGCCCGGCGGCATTCAGCGTGCACCGGGGCCAGCTCGGCGTCGATGCTCAGGCTGGTGGAAAGCACCGGGCAGGCCTCTTCGAAACGCGAATGCTCCAGCCAGCCACGCAGGGTCGCGGTGAACTGGCGGAGGACGTTGCGCGCATGGGGAGCCTGGGTCCCGGCGCGGTCGAGGAAGGACGCCACCTCGTCGGCGACGAAGCCGATCGCGGCGCTGGCGATCTGCGGCTTGCCCTCGGGGAAATAGTGATAGAGCGAGCCTTTCGGCGCCTCGGCGCGAGCGATGATGTCGCTCAGCCCGGTGCCGAAATACCCGCGGCTGGCCAGCAGCGAGGCGGTGGCATGGACGATCCGTTCGGCGGCATTGGACTTCTTCGGCAAACCTGACTCCCCAACTCACGGCAGACGACCGGGCAAGCATGCCCGAGCCTCAGGGCAGATGAAACACGCCGCTGGCGCTGGCCACCAGGCGCTCGCCGCTGTGCAGCCGGGCCGAGGCGAAGGCCATGCGCTGGCCGAGCTTGTCGACCCGGGTATGCACCTCCAGCCAGTCGCCGACCCGCGCGACCCCGCAGAAGTCCAGGCGCAGGCCGACGGTGACCATCGGCTGCGGCGGTTCGCGGGAGAACGCCATGGCGTAGCCGAGGCCAACGTCGGCCAGGGTCGAGAGCAGGCCGCCGTGGGCGGTGCCACCGTGGTTGCAGTGCTTTTC
Source organism: Pseudomonas sp. HMSC063H08 (assembly GCF_001813645.1). Classification (NCBI taxonomy): domain Bacteria; kingdom Pseudomonadati; phylum Pseudomonadota; class Gammaproteobacteria; order Pseudomonadales; family Pseudomonadaceae; genus Pseudomonas; species Pseudomonas sp. HMSC063H08. The sequence goes on along the minus strand of NZ_KV813561.1, from coordinate 201,119 downwards.
GTCGATGCGCAGCGCCACCACCAACTGGCGCTGGGCGTCCTGCCGGCAGAAGAAAGGACCGAGCAGGTCGAGCAACGGACTGCTGCGGAACAGCGGCTGGAACCCTTCGGGGACGTTCATCACGGTGCGGCCTCCGTTTTATATAGACTGGTCTATATAAAATATGCCCGGACGCTGGATCCACCAGCGCCGCGAAGGTCTTATCCAGGCGCTGAATGGCGCCTCATCAGGACGGCGCCCTGGGCGCCGCCCGCACTCCCTCTCAGCGGCTCATCGGACCGCGCACCGGCCGCTCGCGGGCGTGGCTGGTCGCGCTGAGCGGCGCGCCGGCCTCGCGCAGCGCCTGGCGCTGTTCGGCGACCGGGGTCTGCGCGGTGGCCTTCTCGAAACGCGCCAGATGCTGGAAGGCCGGCAGGGCGAAAGCGTCAGCCAACAGGCGCGCCAGGCGCGGCCAGCGCTCGCCGTCGACCTGGTAGCGCGCCAACTGGGCATTGCGGAACAGGCAGGCGACGGCGACATCGGCGATGGACAGCTCGCCGCACAGCCAGCCGCTTGGCGGGACCCGCCCTTCCAGGTAGTTGCAGATCGATGGCAGGTCTTCGTCGTAGGTGCGTTGCAGGATCGCCTGGTCGGGTTCGCGCTGCCAGATGCCACGGTTGATCACCAACTGGTGGAACAACTGCCAGATGATCACCTGGCCCAGCCGCGAATCGGCGTACTCCTCCAGCCAGCGGGCCTGGGCGCGCTGGCCGATGTCGACGGGATACAGGCTCGGCTGCGGGTAGCGCTCCTCCAGGTACTGGCAGATCACGCTGGAATCGTTGAGGACGAAGTCACCGTCCACCAGCACCGGAATCTGGCGCAACGGACTGAGGTGCTCGAAGGCCTCGTCGCCGAAGAACGGCACGATGGGGTCGATGCGGTAGGCGATGCCTTTCAGTTCCAGCAGCACCAGCACCTTGCGCACATAGGGGGACAGATAGGAACCGATGATCAGCAAAGGTTCGGCCACGGCGAGACTCCTGTTCTTGTTATGGGAACGCCGATCCTCCGGCAAACCAGCGGGACGACTCAAGTGGCTTCCCGACGGACGCCAATTGCAGGGATAGTCGCACTTTGCGATCATTTGCGAATAATTCTCGTTTTTCCATTCAATCCCGTTTCGGGATGGGGAGCGGTCGTGTCGGCGGGTGACGTCAGCAACAGCGAATTCGTGGGTAGCCTGTACCGGGACCACCGCGGCTGGCTGCTTGCCTGGCTGAACCGCAACCTCGGCTGCCGCCAGCGCGCCGAAGACCTCAGCCAGGACACCTTCGTTCGCCTCCTCGGCCGCCCGGAGCTGCCCGGCCTGCGCGAACCACGCGCGTTCCTGGCGAAGGTGGCGCGCGGCCTGATGATCGACCACTTCCGCCGCGCCGCCCTTGAGCAGGCCTATCTCGCCGAACTGGCGCTGGTTCCGGAAGCGGAGCAGCCTTCGGCCGAAGAGCAGTACCTGATTCTCGAGGATCTCCGCGAGATCGATCGCCTGCTTGGCACGCTGTCGCTGAAGGCGCGCAGCGCGTTTCTCTATAGCCGCCTGGACGGCATGCCCCACGCGGAGATCGCCGAGCGTCTCGGAGTCTCGGTGCCGCGCGTGCGCCAATACCTGGCCCAGGGCCTGCGCCAGTGCTATATCGCCCTCTACGGAGAGCCCCGGTGAGCGCCGACGATCGTCATTCGCCGGTACGCGCGCGGGTGCTCGACGAAGCCATCGCCTGGCAATTGCTGCTCGACTCCGGCGAAGCCCATCCCGACGATCACCGCGCCTTCCACCGCTGGTACGCGGCGCATCCCGAACACGAACGCGCCTGGGAACAGCTCGGCGGCCTCGACCGGCACCTGGCGAGAGCCGCCAACGGGCCGGCGCGCAACGCCCTGCTGTCCGGCAACGCACGCTTCAAGCGCCGCCTGCGCCGGCTCGGCGGCAGCGCCCTGGGGCTAGTGCTGGCGCTGGGCGTCGGGCTCGGCGTGGCCAACCGCTACGTCCCGGTCCGCTACCTGCTGGCCGATGCCTACAGCGCCACCGGCGAGCAGCGCGAGCTGACCCTCCCGGATGCCACCCATGTGCGCCTGAACAGCCGCAGCGCCATCGACGTCCGCTTCGACGGCGAACGCCGCCAGGTCGTGCTACTGGCCGGCGAGATCCTGGTGGAAACCGCCCATGGCGACCCGCGCCCCTTCGTGGTCAGCAGCGCCGATGGCGACATGCGCGCCCTCGGCACGCGCTTCCTGGTGCGCCGCGAGGAACCCGGCACGCGCCTCACCGTGTTGCAGTCGGCGGTGGCCGCGCGCGCGGAAACGCTCAGCGAAGAGCGTGTGATCAAGGAAGGCCAGCAGGTGCTGATCCTGCCGCAAGGCCTGCAGGCCAGCGAAGCGGCCCCGGCCCTGGCCGGCGCCTGGGCACAAGGCATGCTGGTGGTGGAGAACGCCCGGCTGGCCGACCTGGTGGCGGAACTGGGGCGCTATTCGCCGGCGCTGCTGCTGGTCGACCCGAGCATCGCCGACCTGCGCGTCACCGGCAGTTTCCCGCTGAAGGACACCCGCCTCGCCCTTCAGGCTTTGGAGCCGAGCCTGCCGGTGCGCAGCGTGAGGCACAACGCCTGGTGGTTCGAAGTGGTGCCACGCTGAACCGAACGGGCCGGCGAAAAATTTTTCCCGCCGGCCCTATCACTTTTTCCGACTCGTCCGGCAAGGAGGCATTGAGACTCGTTTCCATCCAGGAGCCCCGCACATGCCCCGCCCGACGTTCCGTCCCGGCCTGCTCGCCCTAGCCATCGCCCTCGCCGTTCCCGCACCGTTCCTCCACGCAGCCCCGGCCGAACAGGCCAGCGTGCGCGACTACCGCATCGCCGCCGGCCCGCTGGCAGGCACCCTGAACCGCATCGCGGCCCAGGCCGGCCTGGTCCTCACCCTGGACCCGGCGCTCGCCGAAGGACGCAGCGCCCACGCCGTACAAGGTCGCTTCGACGCGCCCGGCGCATTGCGCGAAGCGCTCAAGGGCAGCGGCCTGGAGCTGGTGGAAAATGCCGGCGGCACCTACAGCCTGCGCAAGGTGCCGGAAGACACCCTGTCGTTGCAGGCGATGACGGTCAGCGGCGCCGAGGAAGACCCACTGGGGCCGACCAGCGGCTACGTGGCCAAGCGCAGCATGACCGGGACCAAGACCGATACGCCGATCCTCGAGACCCCGCGCTCGATCTCGGTGGCGACCCGCCAGCAGATGACCGACCGCGCCGTGCACAACCTCGACGACGCGGTGCGCTACATGCCCGGCGTCGTCGCCAGCAGTTTCGGCAGCGACTCCCGTTCCGACTGGTTGAAGGTGCGCGGCTTCAAGCCGACCCAGTTCCTCGATGGATTGCCGATGGCGACAGGCTCATACAACAACCCGAAGCTGGAGACCTGGAACCTGGAGCGCCTCGCCCTGCTCCGCGGCCCGGCCTCCTCGGTCTACGGCCAGACCCCGCCCGGCGGCATGCTCGACATGGTCAGCCTGCGTCCGCAGAACGTCGCCAGTCACGAGGTGAAGGCCGAGATCGGCAACTACAACCACAAGCAGATCAGCTTCGACAGCACCGGCCCGATCGACGACGAGGGGCGCTTTCTCTATCGCCTCTCCGGCGTGGTGCGCGACAGCAACACCCAGGTCGACCATATCGACGACAAGCGCTACAACATCGCCCCGAGCCTGACCTGGAACATCGACGACGATACCCGGCTGACCTTCCTCAGCCAATTCAACCGCGACGATACAGCCGCCACCAGCCAATTCTTGCCGTTACGCGGGACCAAATACGACGCTCCGTTCGGAAAGATCTCCCATCACAAAAACCTCGGCGATCCGGACTGGGACTTCTACGACCGCACCTACTATTGGTTGGGCTATTCCTTCGAACGGCGCATCAACGATGTCTGGCAGTTTCGCCAGAACCTGCGCTACCTGCGCAACGACCTGTCGTTCCAGACGCTTACGCCAACCAGCAGTATCGATGCGGCCAGCGCCGACGGCACCTTACAGCGCATGACGACCTCGGTGGACGAGGACATCAGTCAGTTCGTGGTAGATAACAATTTCCAGGCTGACTTCGAGACCGGTGCGCTGCGCCATACTCTCCTGCTGGGTATCGATCACAACCGCACCCGCACCGACTACACCTCGATCTACAACTTCACCGGTGTGCCGCCGACCAACGTCAACAACCCGATCTATGGTCAGCCAATTCCCAAGCCATCGCGCTCTAGTGCGTTCTATGACTACCGACAGAAGACTTATCAGACCGGGCTCTACGTCCAGGATCAGATCGCCCTCGACAACTGGCGCCTGACCCTCGGCGGCCGTGAGGACTGGGTACATGCCGGCGCCACGTTCTACAATCAGAACGATGCCACCAACACCAGCCGCGACAAGAAATTCAGCGGTAACGCAGCTCTGAGCTACATCTTCGACAACGGCCTGGCGCCCTACCTTTCCTATGCAGAGTCATTCCAGCCAAGCACCGGCGCCGACGATATAGGCTCCAACAAGATGTTCAAACCCACCGAAGGCAAACAATGGGAACTGGGCGTCAAGTATCAACCCGTAGGCTCCGATTCGCTGTTCACCGCAGCCGTCTACGACCTACGCCAGGAGAACGTGAGGGTCACCGACAACGTCAATGGGACACCCACTACCTCGCAGGCTGGCGAGGTTAAGGTCACCGGCTTGGAACTGGAAGCCACCAGCAACGTCACAGACAATCTGAAAGTGATCGGCTCCTATAGCTACACCGACACCGAAGTGAAAAAAGGCCAGTACGCAGGCAACCGCCTGCAACAGGCGCCGCGCAACCAGGCCTCGCTATGGGCCGACTACACCTGGCACGAGGGTACGCTGAACGGTTTCAGCGTGGGTGCCGGCGCCCGCTACGTAGGCTCGACCTATGGCGACCAGGCCAACACCTACGACGGCTACGCCGGCTCGTACACCCTGTACGACGCCGCCGTGCGCTACGACCTGGGCCAATTGAACGGCAGCCTGAAAGGCGTCAGCGTGGCGGTCAATGCCAACAATCTGTTCAACAAGGACTACCTGGCGTCCTGCGACGGCTACTACTGCTACTACGGCGACCAGCGCAGCGTGGTGGGCAGCGTCAGCTACAAGTGGTAAGCGACGCGTCACAGGTGCGCAACGGCGGATAACCGCTTCGCGGTTATCCGCCCTACCGCAGAACGTACCTTCCGGGCACCGGATGCCCTCCTCCCGCCTGTGGGAGAGGGCCGGGATATCGGTAGCCGGCGCATCGGGGAGGAGCTGCATTCCGGGCGCCGGAGATCGTCGTTCACCCCGCGATCCGACCCCACAGCGCGCTGGCGTCGTCGTGGATCTTGAAACGCGGGAAAGCCAGGGCCTGGTCGTCGCCCTGTTCGATCTCGCGCAACTCGTCGAGCATGGCGCTCACTCCGACGTCCTCGAGGCGCCGCAGCAACTGTTCGTCGGTATAGCGGCGGAAAGGCTCGACCAGCCGGTCGAAGCCGTCGGTCATCAGCACGAAGGAACGCAACGCGGCGAGCGGCAAGGTCTCGCGCTGCACCTGGCCGAGCCAGCGGTCGCTGATGTCCAGCGCCCAGTAGCCCTCGGGCTTGTTCATCAGCAGGCGGTTCTGCCGCACGCGCGGGCGGCTGGCCTTGAACAGTTCGGCGTGGTCCCACTGCGGATGTTCCTCACGCATCCGGCAGAAATGCGCCAGGGATTGCCGATCCAGTTCGTACAGGGCCGAATCGCCGAAGCTGCGTACCTGGCCGTCGGCGCCTTCGACGAGAATCCGGCTGTCGCCGATGTTGAGCAGTTCGATTTCTCCGCCGCGAATCCGCAGCAGGCTCAGGCAGGCCGCCGGCATGTCTTCGAGGTCGTGCCAGTCGCGGCCGCTCTGGGCGCGGAAGTCGCCCTGGATATCGTTGAGCAGGCGCCGCAGCAGGGTCTCGCTGGATTGCTCGGGCTCGACTTCCAGCAGCAACCGCAGGTGCCGGTCCACCGCCTGGGCCAGCCAGCGCGCGTCGCTTTCCACGCCCAGCACGCTGCGACCGATGCTGGTGGCACCGTCGATCACCCAGGCGGCCTGCGCCGTGCAGCCCAGCGCATCGTCGTTCACCGCGCCCCCCGCGCGGCATTCCGCCCCGAGTATTTCCACTGTGGCCATTCGCAGTTCCTCCTATGCTCAATGCGCTGCCAGAATAGCAAGACAGAGCCTTTCCACGTTCCGCTCGTCGTTCCGGGAGAACCGTATGCGTCACCTGCCCTACCCGCTGCTGGGCCTGCTCCTGGCCCTGTCGTCGACCGGCGCCGCCCTGGCCGGCGAACAGTACTACCCGCTGGACAAGGGCTCCGCGCCCTACGCGGTCGCGCCCAGTGCACAGGGTGCGGTCTGGTACGGCGCGGACGGCGGGCATTCGCTGGGGCGCCTCGACCCGACCAGTGGCGAGAGCGTGCAGGTGCCGCTCGGCGAAGGCGCGCGGCCGCGAGCCATCGTCAGCGACGAGAGCGGCAACGCCTGGGTGCTCGACAGTGGCCTCAACGCCATCCTTCGCATCGGCGGCGAGCGCCTGGGCAGCGAACGTTTCCCGCTACCGGCCAAGGCCGCGCCGGCCGGGCTCGAGTCCGCGGTATTCGACGACGACGGGCGCCTCTGGTTCACCGGCAGCCGCGGCTTCCACGGTCGCCTCGACCCAGCCAGGCGCCTGGTGGAGGTCTGGCCCTCGCCCCAGGGCAAGGCGGCGAACGGCATCTGCGTCACCCCGGACGGCGAGGTCTGGTACGCGCAGGACGACGCGCTGGTGCATGTCGATCCGCTCGACGGCAGCGCCGAGCGGTTGCCCGCGCCTGAAGGCACGAAGGCCTTGCGCGGGATCGGCGCCGACTCCATCGGCAGGCTCTGGGCCAGCGACAGCGGTGGCGCCCGGCTGTACCGCTACGATCCCAGCGATGCCTCGTGGCAGAGCTGGCCGCTGCCGGACAGCCAGGCCCGCCCGGACAGCCTGCGGGTCGACGCCATGGACCGTGTCTGGCTGCACGACGCCGCCAGCGGGGCGCTCTTGCGTTTCGACAGTGAGCAGGCGACATTCCGCGTCCTGCCCAGCGACCGGCCGGCGCCCGGCAACGCCCTGCTCGGCGGTCGCCCCGGAGAAACCTGGAGCGCCGAGCCTGCCGCCGATCGTCTGCGCGTCGTCCGCGACTGATCCTTCCAAGGAGCCCGCATGAGCGCTACCCATACGCTGTTCTACGCCGCCGCCTCGCCCTTCGTGCGCAAGGTCCTGGTCCTGCTCCACGAAACCGGCCAACGCGAGCGCGTGGCGCTCGAGGAAGTCACGCCGACGCCGGTCGCGCCCATCCGGCAGCTCAACGCCAGCAACCCGGCCGGCAAGATTCCCGCCCTGCGCCTGCCGGACGGCCAGGTGCTGCACGACAGCCGGGTGATCTGCGACTACTTCGACCAGCAGCACGTCAGCGAACCGCTGATCCCCCGCGAAGGCAGCGCCCGCTGGCGACGCCTGACCATCGCCTCGCTGGCGGACGCCGTCCTCGACGCCGCGGTGCTGACCCGCTACGAGACCTTCGTCCGCCCCGAGGAGAAGCGCTGGGACGCCTGGCTCGAGGCACAGCGGGAAAAGATCGCGCGGTCCCTGGCATGGCTGGAGAGCGACTGCATCGCCGAACTGCAGGCGCGCTTCGACATCGCCGCCATCGGCGTCGCCTGCGCCCTGGGCTATCTCGACCTGCGCCAGCCGGAGTGGGACTGGCGCGGCCGCTACCCGCGACTCGCCGCCTGGTTCGCCGAAGTCAGCCAGCGCCCGTCGATGCAGGCCACCCGCGCCTGACCCCGAGGCCCGCCGACGCCTGCTGCCGCCGCAGACGTTCGGCGCGTTGCAGCCAGGCCACCGAGGGGCCGGGGAACAGCAGGCCGATCCGCGCCGCCAGGCGCTCGCCGTCGCGACGGTCGTCGCGCAGGCCGACATAGCCGTTCATTTCCAGCACACCAGGCGGAACAGCAGCAGGCCCAGCAACAGCGCGCTCTGTCCGAGCCCCATGCAAAGCTCCAGGAAGGAGCGCACGTGCGGATTGCCGGCGGCGCCCTCGATGCCGCTGAGGCCTTCCCAGAATCCGTCCGGCATCAGCACCAGCATGGCGTGGGCCAGGGGCTTGCCGCTGGCGATCCAGTACTCGATCAGGCCGAACTTGCCGAAGAACAGCAGAAAGATCAGGATCACGCCGCTGACCAGCAGGCCGAGGGCGGCACAGAGGGTGAACTCGAAGAACAGGCGCATGCTTTTCCTCCTTGGAAATCGGCGGCGGCCGGCGCCGCCGCCCTCGTCGTCAGGCCCTGGCGGGTACCGCCGGGAGGTCCTTGCGGCCGACCCCGTACCAGTCCAGGCGGCGGGTCAGCACCATCACCGCGGCAAGCACCGCGAACAGCAGCAGCGAGCCCATCAGCAAGGCGTAGTCCTCCGCGCTCAGCAAGCCGTAGAGCAGGCCGTACAGCCCTGCCAGGCCGACGCTGAAGCCCAGCCCTCGGGCCACGCTGCGCAGGACGAAGCACAGGTAGAAGCCGATCAGGCCGACGCAGGCTCCGGCGGAGACCAGGTAGGCCAGCTCGAAGCCGACGTGCTCGGCCAGCGACAGCAGCAGCAGGTAGAAGAACGCCAGCGCCAGGCCGACCAGCGCGTACTGGATCGGGTGTACCGCCAGGCGCTTGAGCACCTCGAAGAGGAAGAAGCCGGCGAAGGTCAGGGTGATGAACAGCAGCGCGTACTTGATCGCGCGGTCGGCCTTCAGGTACTGGTCCACCGGATCGACCAGGCCGACGCCGAAGGCGCGCGCCTGGAAACCGTCGCAGCGCTGCTCCTCCACGCAACTGCGCAGCGCCTCTTCCATGTTGGTGGCGAAGAAGCTGGTCTGCCAGCGCGCGGTGAAGCCCTGGGCGGTGATCTCCCGCTCGCTGGGCAGGAACTCGCCGCCGAAGCTCGGGTGCGGCCAGTCGGCCTTCAGGATGACCTGGCTGTCGCGGCCCACCGGCACGATGTCCAGCCGCTCGCTGCCGAGCAACGACAGGTCGAAGGCGTACTCCAGGCGCTGCGCCTGGCGCCCGTCGACGCCTTGCAGCGGTGCGTGCACACCGCTGCCGAGCAGGCCGACCCGGCTACCCGGCTCGAAGTCGACGCTGGCACCGTTGAGGGACAGGCGCAGGGCATTCTCGATGCCGCGGATGTCGCTGATGCCCATCGCCAGGAACGGCGTTTCGAACTGGTAGTCCTCCAGGTCTTCTTCGATGCCATAGTGCGCAGGCACCTGGAAGTAGCCGGCAACCTTGTTGTCGACGTGGTACAGGCGCGCCTGGTAGATGCCACGGTAGCGCAGCTCGGTGCGCATCTGCCCGTCGAGGGCGAAGCGGTCTGGCAGGAAGTACAGCTCGCCGCGCTGCTCGCGCTCCTGCAACACGCGCTTCTCGGTCTTCTCCTCGGTGACCCACTCGCGCACCGTCCTGCGGTACGGCACCACCAGCAGCGGGCCGGTGAGGCGCTGGCTGTAGCTGGAGCTGCGGGCGATATCCTGCAGCACGCCGTCACGAACCTCCTGGCGATCGCGGATCAGGCCGTCGATCATCAACAGGGGAATCAGCAATAGCAGGATGAGTAGGGCGATGGCGCCGAGCTTGTAGGCCAGCGTGCGGTTCATGGGGGACTCTCCGTCGGGGTGATGGCGGAAAGTCTGCGGCGCCGCGATGGCGGGCTTCGGGTCGCCGTGTGGAGAGTCGATGGAGTTTCCGTGGAGACGCCTCAGCCGCGCGGCAGCCAGAGCAGCGCCTCGACGCCGTCGTCGCGGTTGCCGACCTGCAACCGGCCGCCATGCAGTTGCGCCACCTCGGCGACAAAGTTCAGTCCCAGCCCGGTGCTCTTGCGCCCGCTGGCCGGGCGCGGCAGCGAGTAGAAGCGTTCGGTGAGGCGCGCCAGGGCGTAGTCGGGAATCGCCGGCCCCTGGTTGAACAGGCGCAAGGCGATACCCTCGCCGTCGGCCTCGGCGAGCAGGCGAAGGATGCCGCCGGGCGGGGTGAAGTCGAGGGCGTTGTCGAGCAGGTTGGCCAGCGCCTGGCGCAGCAGGAACTGCTCGCCGCGAACCTCGCAGGGACCTTCCAGGCGGTTCTCCACCCGCAATCGCTGGCGCTGGATACGCGCCGCCTGGCCTTCCAGCAGGGACGCGGCGATCTCCCGCAAGTCGACCTTGCCGACCTCCTCCAGGCCTTGCCGCTGCTCCACCTGGGCCAGGCTCAGCAGGCGCTCGATCAGTTGTTGCAGGCGCTCGCTCTCGCCGGCGATGTTGCCGACGAAGCGCGCCCGCTGCTCGGCCGGCATCTCGCCGTCGAGCAACTCGGCGGCGCCACGGATCGCCGCCAGCGGGCTCTTCAATTCGTGGGTCAGGGTATGCACGTAGCGCTCGACGTAGTCCTTGCCTTCCAGTTGCGTGCGCATGCGTTCCACCGCGTCGGCCAGTTGCGCCATCTCGCCGCCGCGATAGCGCGGCAGCTCGGCGCGGCGCCCCTCGCTGACCGCCTGTGCGTACTGGGTGAGGCGCCGCAGCGCGCCGCTGAGCCACCAGGAGAGCAGGCCGCCGACCAGCAGGCCGAGGGCGATCAGCCCGGCACCGAGCCAGGCCAGGCGCCGCTGCGAGCGGTCGATGTAGGGTTGCAGGCTGCTGTTCGGCTTGGCCACCGAAACCACCCCGATGATCTTCCCGGCATCCTTGATCGGCGCCGCCACGTACATCACCGAGGAATCCGGGTCGTCCGGGTCTTCGCGGCTGGAGCGCGCGCCGTACTGGCCACGGAGGGTCAGGTAGACGTCGTTCCAGCGCGAATAGTCCTGGCCGACGGCCACCCCGGCGGAGTCCAGCAGCACCTTGCCGCTGGCGTCGGTGACGTAGATGCGGTGGTTCACCGCCTCCTTGCGCAAGCCCCAGATATCCGCCTGCGGCACCCGCTTGCCGTAGTCCTCGAGCATCTCCGGCAGGTCGCTCTGCGCCAGGGTGCCGTTCTTCACGTCCTGGCGGAGGATCTCGGCGAGCAGGTTGGCGGTGTCCACCAGGGTTTCCTCGGTGGACTGGCGCACGCCGGGGCGCACTTCGTCCATCACCGTGCTCAGCACGAAGTAGCCGGTGAGACCGACGAACAGGAAGTAGACCAGAAAGATCCGAACGCCGAGCGGCATCAGGCGTGGTCCGGGCTGTAGCTGTAGCCCAGGCCGCGATGGGTCTGGATCGCTTCGCCGCGTTCGTTCACCTGGCGCAGCTTGGCGCGCAGGCTCTTGATGTGGCTGTCGATGTTGCGCTCGTAGCCGGCCTCGCTGGCGACGCCGAGGGCGTCGAGCAACTGCTCGCGACTGAATACCCGCTCGGGCTGCCCGAGCAGCGTCTGCAACAGGCGGAACTCGTGGCGGGTGAGGTTGAGCGGGGTGTCGCGGTAGTGGATCCGCACGCGCTCCTCGTCGACCTGGAACGGCCCGCTCGGCGCGGCCCCTTCCAGCGCCGCCGGGCGCGGCGCCATGCGCTTGAGGATGGCCTTGACCCGAGCCGCCACCTCGCGCGGGCTGAACGGCTTGACCACGTAGTCGTCGGCGCCGATCTCCAGGCCGACCACGCGGTCGATCTCGGCATCGCGCGCGGTGAGGAAGATCACCGGCACCTCGGAGAACCGCCGCAGGCGCTTGCAGGCCTCGAAACCGCTGATGTCCGGCAGACCGACGTCGAGGATCAGCAGGTCCGCCGGCTGGCGCTCCTGCAACGCCAGCGCCTCGCCGGCGAGGGTCACCCAGGTGGTGGCGAAGCCTTCGGCCTGCAGGGCGTAGAGCAGGGTGTCGGCAATCGCGGCTTCATCTTCGACGATCAGGATATGCGGCATGGTGTGACGGCGGCTGACGGGAATGCCGGAACGGTGCCGCAAGCCGGCGCGCGCGTCAATCGCGCCGCCGGTGGCGTAGGACGCTTACTTGCAGGTGGGCTTGTCGGCGACGAAGCGCTCGGAGGGATCGACCGCGACGTGGAATTTGCGCAAGCCCTTGGTGCCCATCAGGAACGGATAGTTGAAGGCGCTGCGGTCGGTGAGGTTGACCTCGATGGTCTTCATCGCTCCGCCCAGGCAGACCTGCAGGTCGATCACCGGGCGTTCGCTCAGGCGGTCCTCATCCTCGTCCTCGCCGTTGCGGTTGTCGGCGCGGTTCTTGATCTTGCCGATGCGCGCCAGCTTGTGCTCGAACACCGAGCCATCGGCCTCCTTGGTGGCCAGGCGGAAGCGCACCCACTCCTCGCCGTCGCGCTGGAACAACTCGATGTCCTTGGCCGACAGCGAGGAGGTGTAGGCGCCGGTGTCCATCTTCGCCTGCAGGGTGCGGTCCAGCTCCGGCAGGGAGACCCATTCGTAGCGGCCGTAGAGGTTGGGTTCGGCGGCGAGGACCGGCAGGGCGAACAGCGAGAGCAAGGCAAGGGCACGCTTCACGCGGGCATCTCCTGAAGTGATACGAGGTCCACATAGGACTAGCACGGCGCGGTTTCGTTCGCCACGCCGGCGGCTTGGGCGGCGCGGCGCGGATGCGTATGATGGGCCGCGTCGACCCACACCCAGGACAGGGAAACCAACCATGCGGGAACTGTTGACCGGCCTGACCAGCAGCCTTCTGCTGCTTCTCAACACGCTGATCCTGATCGGCCCGATGATGCTGATCGCACTGCTCAAGCTGGTGCTCCCCGGCCAGCGCCTGAAGGACCTCTGCTCCAGGGGCGTGATGTGGATCGCCGAGACCTGGGCGGAGATCGACAAGTGGATCTTCGCCACCTGCACGCCGACGGTCTGGGACGTGCGCGGCGCCGGCGACCTGCGTCAGGACACCTCGTACCTGGTGGTGAGCAACCACCAGTCCTGGGTCGACATCCCCGCCTTGATCCAGGTGTTCAACCGGCGCACCCCGTACTTCAAGTTCTTCCTCAAGAAGGAGCTGATCTGGGTGCCCTTCCTCGGCCTGGCCTGGTGGGCGCTGGAGTATCCGTTCATGAAGCGCTATTCCAAGGCCTTCCTGGAGAAGCACCCGGAACTCAAGGGCAAGGACCTGGAGATCACCAGGGCCGCCTGCGAGAAGTTCAAGCGCATCCCGGTGACCGTGGTGAACTACCTGGAAGGCACGCGTTTCAGCGAGCAGAAGAAGGCCCAGCAACAGTCGCCCTATCGCCACCTGCTCAAGCCCAAGGCCGGCGGGGTGGCCTTCGTCCTCGCCGCGCTGGGCGAGCAGCTGGACGCCCTGCTCGACGTCACCGTGGTCTACCCGAGCGACAAGGTTCCGGGATTCTGGGACCTGCTCTGCGGACGGGTGCCGAAGGTGATCGTCGACATCCAGACCCGGCCGATCGATCCCGCCCTGTGGCAGGGCGACTACGAGAACGACCCGGTGTTCCGCCAGTACGTGCAGGAATGGGTCTCGCGCATGTGGGAAGAAAAGGACGAACGCATCGCCCGCTTGCGGCAACTGCGCTGAAGTACCGGCCGAAGCACACCCATCTCGTAGGGCGAATAACCGCAACGCGGTTATCCGCCGTTTCCACGGCGCAGCGGCGGATAACGCCGGGGGCGTTATTCGCCCTACCGGTGCGGGCAACGAATACCCGGGGGTCGCACCCACCTCGTAGGGCGAATAACCGCAACGCGGTTATCCGCCGATCCGCTGGCGGCAGATCAGAGCAGCGACGAGCCGCCCGCCTTGCTCACTCCCCAGAGATTGCTCAGGCTGCCCAGCAGCTCGCTGTTGGCGCCCTGCTTGCCGAAGTAGTCGACCAGCACCTGGGCGAACTTCTCGGTCATCCCGCTATCCATGCCCAGGGTGCCGAAGGCCTTGTTCACGTCGCCCATGCTGTCCGCATTGCCGAGCAGCGAACCGAGGCCCTTGCTGTCGCCGCCGCTCTTGCCGAGCACGTTGCCGAGCCCGCCGAGACCGGCCAGGGCGTTGTTGCCGGCCAGCTTGTCGAGGCCGGGGATGGTCTTCACCAGTTGCGAGTAATCGTTGCCGGCCAACTGGTTCTTGGCCAGGCCGAGCAGGGCGCCGGTACCGCCGACCGCCTGCTCCTGGCTGACCCCGAGCTGACCGGTGAGTGCGCCGAGCAGACCGCTGGTCTGCGGGGTGGTGGCTACCTGGGCGGAGTCGCCCTGGGACGCCCCGGCGACCGCCTTGGCGGCATCCCCGAGATTGAAGGCGAACGCGGAGGCGGCGCTGAGCAGCAGGGCCGCGGCCAGGGTAGCGTGAGTGGTGACGCGCATCGGCAATTCCTCATGAGATATCGAACGCCCCGGCCGCATTCGCAGGCCGGGGTGAGATTTCGACCGGCCGGCCGGTGCCTTGTTCCCCAACCTTGGTCGGGTCACTTGGTCTTCGGCTTGTCGGCCTTGCCCTTGGCGGCGGCGCCTTTCTTCGCCGCCGGCTTCCTCGCCGCCGTCGCGCGGCCCCTGGGCGTCTCGCCGGCGCCGGACTTCTTGCGTGCCGCCGGCTTCGGCGCGGCGCCCTTGCGGTAGCCGACGCCGTCCTTGGCGTCGTAGAAGAAGGTGACCGTCTCGCCCTCCTTCACCTCGCCCTTGAGCATCGCCGTGGCCAGGCGCGTCTCCAGCTGCTGGCGGATCTGCCGCTTCAGTTCGCGGGCGCCGAACTCCGGCTGGTAGGCCTCTTCGGCGAGGTGGCCGACCAGGCTGTCGTCGATGTGCAGGTAGATGTCCTGGGCGTGCGCGGCGCGCTTCACCCGCTCCAGTTGCAGGCGCACGATGTCCTCGATCTGCGCCTTGCTCAACGACTCGAAGACGATCACCTCGTCGAGGCGGTTGAGGAATTCCGGGCGGAAATGCCCGCGCAGGGTAGTCATCAGTTCGCGCTTGAGCTTCTCCGGCGGCTGGGCGAACTCGCCGGCCTGGGCGTTCTTCATGATCAGCTCGGAGCCGAGGTTGCTGGTGGCGATGATGATGGTGTTGGTGAAGTCCACCACGCGCCCCTTGCCGTCGGTCAGGCGGCCGTCGTCGAACACCTGCAGGAGGATGTTGTTGACGTCGGCGTGGGCCTTCTCGATCTCGTCGAGCAGGATCACGCTGTACGGCCGCCGGCGCACCCGCTCGGTGAGCTGGCCGCCCTCGTCGTAGCCGACGTAGCCCGGCGGCGCACCGATCAGCCGGGACACCGCGTGGCGCTCCATGTATTCGCTCATGTCGATGCGGATCATCGCGTCTTCGTCGCCGAACACCACCTCGGCCAAGGCCTTGGCCAGCTCGGTCTTGCCCACCCCGGTCGGGCCGAGGAACAGGAAGGTGGCGATCGGCCGGCTGCCCTGGCGCAGCCCGGCGCGGGCCAGGCGCACGGCGTCGCTGACCGCGGTGATCGCTTCCTGCTGGCCGATCACCCGCTGGTGCAGGCGCTCTTCCATCTGCAGGAGCTTCTCGCGCTCCTCGGCGGTCAGTTCGGTGACCGGGATGCCGGTGAGCTTGGAGATGATCTCGGCGATGTCCTCGACCCGCACCTCCTCGGTCTTCGACCCCTGGGTCTGCTGCCAGCGCTCGGTGATCTGCTCGAGGTGTTCCTTGCGTTCCTGGATGCGTTTCTCGAAGACCTTCGCCTCGTCGTACCACTTGCGGCTGGCGGCGTAGTCCTGCTCGCGCTTGAGCTGCGCCAGCTCGGCCTCCAGTTCCTGGATCTCGGCCGGCCGCGAGGTGCTGGCGATGCGCACGCGGGCGGCGGCCTGGTCGATCAGGTCGATGGCCTTGTCCGGCAGGAAGCGGTTGCCGATGTAGCGGTCGGACAGCTCGGCGGCGGCGACGAAGGCCTCGTCGCGGATGGTCACCTTGTGGTGGCCTTCGAGCTTGTCGCGCAGGCCACGGAGGATGGAGATGGTCTGCTCCACCGTCGGCTCGGGGACGAACACCGGCTGGAAGCGCCGCTCCAGCGCGGCGTCCTTCTCGATGTACTT
>NZ_KV813561.1:184607-184974 GCF_001813645.1 Pseudomonas sp. HMSC063H08 | reverse complement strand
TCCAGCGCGGCGTCCTTCTCGATGTACTTCTGGTACTCGTTGAGGGTGGTGGCGCCGATCAGGTTCATCTCGCCGCGCGCCATCGCCGGCTTCAGCACGTTGGCCACGTCCAGCCCGCCTTCGCCGCCGCCCTGGCCGGCACCGACGATGGTGTGCACCTCGTCGATGAACAGGATGATCTCGCTCTGCGCCGCCTGCAGTTCGTCCATCACCTGCTTGAGGCGTTCCTCGAACTCGCCGCGGTACTTGGCGCCGGCGACCATGGCGTTGATGTTCAGTTCGACCAGACGCTTGTCGCGCAGCACCTCCGGCACCTCGCCCTGGACCATGCGCTGGGCCAGGCCTTCGACGATGGCGGTCTTGCCGA
>NZ_KV813561.1:93092-184507 GCF_001813645.1 Pseudomonas sp. HMSC063H08 | reverse complement strand
ATCAGCACCGGGTTGTTCTTCTTGCGCCGGGCGAGCACCTCGATGGTGGTCTCGACTTCCTTCGAGCGGCCGATCACCGGATCGAGCTTGCCTTCGCGGGCCAGCCGGGTCAGGTCGCGGCTGAACTTGTCCAGTTGCGGAGTGTTGCTCGGGCCGTCCACGCGGCCGTCCTCGGCGCCCTTGCCGACCACCTTGACCGCTTTCTGCCGTAGCGCCTGCTCGG
Source organism: Pseudomonas sp. HMSC063H08 (assembly GCF_001813645.1). Classification (NCBI taxonomy): domain Bacteria; kingdom Pseudomonadati; phylum Pseudomonadota; class Gammaproteobacteria; order Pseudomonadales; family Pseudomonadaceae; genus Pseudomonas; species Pseudomonas sp. HMSC063H08. The sequence goes on along the minus strand of NZ_KV813561.1, from coordinate 184,284 downwards.
TCAGGCCGTACTTCTTCAGGAGCGTCCCGGCGAAGCTGTCCGGCACCGCTGCCAGGCCGAGCAACAGGTGCTCGGGGCCGACATAGCTGTGGCCGAGTTCGCGGGACAGGGCGAAGGCATGCTGCAAGGCGCTCTTCACCCGTGGCGAGATGGTCATGTCCTCGCTCGCCTCGCCCTTGCTGGCGCCGCGCATGGCGTTGGCCTCGATGTACTGCTTGAGGTCGGCCGGCGACAGGCCGAACTGCTTGAGCACCGCCTGCACCACGTCGGCGTCGGCCAGGGCGTAGAGCAGGTGCTCGGTGTCCACTTCGCGCTTGCCGAATTCGGCGGCGACCTGCGCGGCGCGTTGCAGGTACTCGGTGGTCTGCTTGCTGAAGTACTCGGCGATGTCCACCGCCTCCGGCTCGCGGGCGCGCACCGGGGTGACCGGGCTCTGCTCGCCGAAGCCGGAGAAGATCTCGTCGAACGGGCTGCCGCCGCCGAACAGCGACTCTAGCGGCGAGCGCATGCGCTGCTGGCGCATCAACTGGCGGTAATGCAGTTCGCAGAGAGCGAGTTCGCGGCGCTGGCCGTTCTGTACCAGGCTGACGCGGGCGACGGCGGGACGTTCGTGGCAGATAGCGCAAAGTTCCTGGGCCATGGGAGGGCTCCTGTTTCCACGGAAGGTGGGCTTCGGCGACGGCAGCGGCGACCGGGGTCGCCGAGCGCTGCGTGGAGAACATCGCGACAAGGCGGTGAAGCACGCGCCGTCGAGCATGCAACGCGGGACATGTCCGTGCGATGACGAAGCGCCGGCGTCGCATCCGCAGCCACTGACGGGGTGACTCTTGAGTACTAGCACAGCAGCCGGCGAGCGCCAGCGCTTCGGCTTGACCCAGGACAATGAAAGGCGACCGCTCTGGCCCGCGACTTCCGCCGCAATGCCCGCTGTTCGCCCCGATCCGGTCGTCGGCCGTCCCATCGCGGCGAGAACTTCTCTATGCTTGGGCCCTGTCCGCCCGAGGGAGCCCGTCCATGAGCGAGCCGTTCCAGCTCACCCCCCGCATCGCCCGCCAACTACCCTGGCTGGTCGCCGTCGCCTTCTTCATGCAAGCCCTCGACGGCACCATCCTCAACACCGCACTACCGAGCATGGCCAGTTCGCTGAACGAAAACCCGCTGCGCATGCAGGCGGTGGTGATCGCCTACCTGCTCACGGTGGCCCTGCTGATACCGGCCTCGGGGTGGATCGCCGACCGTTTCGGCACACGCCGGGTATTCCTCGGCGCGGTACTGCTGTTCAGCCTCGGCTCGTTGCTTTGCGCGCTGTCGCCGAGCCTCGAACTGCTGGTCGGCGCGCGCATCGTACAGGGCGTCGGCGGCGCGCTGATGATGCCGGTGGGACGGCTGGTGATCCTGCGCGTCTACCCGCGCCAGGACCTGGTGCGGGTGCTCAGCTTCGTCACCATTCCCGGCCTGCTCGGCCCGCTGGCGGGACCGACGCTGGGCGGCTGGCTGGTGGAGTACGCCTCCTGGCACTGGATCTTCCTGATCAACCTACCGGTCGGCCTGCTCGGCTGCCTGGTGGCGATGAAGCTGATGCCGGACCTGCGCAGCCCGGTGCCGAGCCGTTTCGACAGCATCGGCTTCCTGCTCTTCGGCGGCTCCATGGTGCTGATCTCCATCGCCCTGGAAGGACTCGGCGAGCTGCACCTGTCGCACCTGCGCGTGGTCCTGCTGCTGATCGGCGGACTGGTCCTGCTCACCGCCTACTGGCTGCGCGCGCTACGCATCGACAAGCCGCTGTTCCCGCCGAGCCTGTTCAAGGCGCGGACCTTCGCCGTCGGCATCCTCGGCAACCTGTTCGCCCGCCTGGGCAGCGGCGCCCTGCCCTTCCTCACCCCGCTGCTGCTGCAGGTGGGACTGGGCTACCCGCCCTCCACCGCGGGCATGACCATGATCCCGCTGGCGCTGTTCGCGATGGTCGCCAAGCCGATGGCCAAGCCACTGCTGGACTTCTTCGGCTATCGCAAGCTGCTGGTCGGCAACACCCTGATCCTCGGCTGCCTGATCGCCGGCTTCGGCCTGGTCGACCAGGACACCCCCTACGTCTGGCTGCTGCTGCACCTGAGCCTGCTCGGCGCGGTGAACTCCCTGCAATTCACGGCGATGAACACCCTAACCCTGATCGACCTGCAGGACAGCAACGCCAGCAGCGGCAACAGCCTGATGTCGGTGGTCGTGCAATTGTCGATCAGCCTTGGCGTGGCTTGCGCGGCGGCGTTGCTGGGCGGTTTCCAGACCGACCTGGATACGGGGCAGGACACCGTACTCGGCGCCTTCCACGCCACCTATGTCAGCGTCGGCCTGATGTCGATGCTGGCCGCAGCGATCTTCTTCCAGCTCGGCAGCGAGGACGGCCGCACCAGCCCGCGCCGGATCGATCCGGAAAAGGACCCGGACCTCTAGCCGGGCTCGCGAGGACGAGGCGCGCCCGCGCAACCTGTGGATGACGGCGCTGATCGTGCTGCCCCGGCTGGCGCTGGCCGCCGGACTGCCGCGCGGGTTCTTCTACTGAGCGGCGAGCGCGCCGCAGGTGGGTTTGCGGGTGAAGGTTCGGGACACGTCGACCGCGCCGAGGTGTTCGAGCGTGCGGCGGCCGAGCAGCACCGGATAGTTCATGTTGCCGCGGTCGCGCAGGGAGAACTGCTCGCGCAGCAGCTTGGCGCCCAGGCAGATGTCCATCGCCACCACCGGACGGCTGTCGCTGCCACCGGCGCCGCGCACCTTGATCAGCCGCAGCACCTTGCGCTCGAAGGTCACGCTGACCGGCGCCTTGCTGTCGGCGGTGGGCAGCACGACATCGAAGCGCACCCAGCGCTCGCCGTCCTTCTTGTAGCGATGGATATTCCTCGCGTCCAGCGACGAGGTCAGCGCGCCGGTATCCAGCTTGGCCTTGGCCTGCATGCGCTCGGGCATCAGCCAGGACTGCTCGATCCAGCCCCAGTGCTCGGTGGCGGCATGGCAGGACGCGGAAGAGAACGACAGCGACAACAGCGCGGCGAAGGCCAGACGACGGGATTGCACAGGCTTCATCGAAACGACTCCGAACGGGACCGGGCCACTCTGGGCGGGAACTCGTCAAGACAGGGTGAACGGCAGGCGAAGACAGTGTGACGGTTTTCTCCGGGCAATAAAAAACCCGGATGCTTCCATCCGGGTTCTTCGGGCTGGGGCCCAGGGATCTTAGTTGATCACCTGAACGCGCTCGGCCTGCATGCCTTTCTGGCCTTGTACGACTTCGAAGCTGACCTTCTGGCCTTCGGCCAGGGTCTTGAAGCCGTTACCTTCGATGGCACGGAAGTGAACGAAAACGTCCGGGCCGCTTTCCGGGGTAATGAAGCCGTAGCCTTTGGTTTCGTTGAACCACTTAACGGTGCCGTTCTGACGGGACATTGCAAGTTCTCCTTGGAACTATGGGTATTGATTTAGCCACGAAATCGTAGCCGGTAACTGAGTTGCAAGGAGTTACAAGGAGTCGAGCAGGACGGGCTGGAATTTCCGACCGCATCAGGTCACGATCGACGGCGACCCATGCAAACACAGTGTCAGCACTCTACGACAAAAAACTGAGGAAAGCGAACCTGTATAAAAATACAGAAACGCGCTTTTTTCGTTTTTCGGACGAACGGTACTGGCCAAAGATACATTGCCTGTCGCTGCTGCTCCGGCGGCGATCGCACGCGGCAAGCCGCCGCAGGCTGCTAGACTAGCCGCTCGTATCGCCTGCCGAGCCCTGCCCCGTGACCTCCACCGCTTTCTCCTCGCTGCCGCTTTCCGCGGACCTCCTGGCCAATCTCGACTCCCTCGGTTACCGGGAGATGACGCCGATCCAGGCGCAGAGCCTGCCGCTGATCCTCCAGGGCCACGACCTGATCGCCCAGGCCAAGACCGGCAGCGGCAAGACCGCGGCTTTCGGCCTCGCCCTGCTCAGCCCGCTGAACCCGCGCTACTTCGGCTGCCAGGCGCTGGTGCTGTGCCCGACCCGCGAACTGGCCGACCAGGTCGCCAAGGAGATCCGCCGGCTGGCCCGCGCCGCCGACAACATCAAGGTCCTGACCCTCTGCGGCGGCGTCCCCTACGGTCCGCAGGTGGCTTCGCTGGAGCACGGCGCGCACGTGGTGGTCGGCACCCCGGGGCGCATCCAGGAGCACCTGCGCAAGGGCACCCTGGTCCTCGACGGGCTCAATACCCTGGTCCTCGACGAAGCCGACCGGATGCTCGACATGGGCTTCTACGACAGCATCGCCGAGATCATCGGCCAGCTCCCCGAGCGCCGGCAGACCCTGCTGTTCTCCGCCACCTACCCGGACGGCATCGAGAAGCTGGCGAAGACCTTCATGCGCGATCCGCGACAGGTGAAGGTCGAGTCGCTGCACGCCGACAGCCAGATCGAGCAGCGCTTCTTCGAGATCGACCCGAAGCAGCGCATGGACGCCGTGGTACGCCTGCTCCAGCATTTCCGGCCGCAGTCCTGCGTGGCCTTCTGCCAGACCCGCCAGCAGTGCCAGGAGCTGGCCGACGCACTGAAGGCGCAGCGGATTTCCGCCCTGGCCCTGCACGGCGACCTGGAGCAGCGCGAGCGCGACCAGGTCCTGACGGTGTTCGCCAACCGCAGTTGCAACGTACTGGTGGCCACCGACGTGGCCGCCCGCGGGCTGGACATCGCCGCCCTGGAAACGGTGATCAACGTCGAGCTGGCACGCGACCCGGAGGTCCACATCCATCGCATCGGACGCAGCGGTCGCGCCGGCGAGAAAGGCCTGGCCCTGTCGCTGGTGGCGCCGGCCGAGGCCAGCCGCGCGCAGGCCATCGAGGACCTGCAGAAGCAGCCGCTGGCCTGGTACGCCCTCGGCCAGTTGAAGGCCAGCCCGGAGCCATTGCTGCCGCCGATGAGCACCCTGTGCATCGCCGGCGGACGCAAGGACAAGGTGCGCCCCGGCGACCTGCTCGGTGCCCTCACCGGCGACGCCGGGCTGCCCGGCAGCGCGGTGGGCAAGATCGCCATCTTCGACTTCCAGGCCTTCGTCGCCATCGAGCGCGGCCTCGCCCACCAGGCCCTCAAGCGCCTGAGCGAAGGCAAGATCAAGGGGCGCTCGTTCAAGGTCCGCCTGCTGTAGCGCGCCGCCGCTTCGCTCGCCGGGCCCGCTCCGGCGCGCGATATCGCCGCCGGGTAACTTCCGGCGCGGCGACGACGTCTTAGCGTTCGCAGGCACGAAGCCTGCATCCGCCAGATGCCCGGCTCGACCGAGTTGCCCACGGCAGCGTTTCCTGCGACTGCGGCGGGCAGTGGACTTCCAGTCGCGCGAAATCGGCCGATTGAATTAGCCGGACAGGCCACATAGGCTGAACCACGGACCATCGGATAGCACTCCGCCCCCATGCCGCCCTCTTCGCTGACACACACGCTCCGCCGCCTCTGGGCCCTCGACAAGTTCGCCTACAGCCTGCGGGTGTTCATCGCCCTGGCCGGCGCCCTGCTGCTGTGCTGGTGGCAGGACCGCATCGAGCTGCTGATCCCGCTGTTCCTCGGGATCATCGCCAGCGCCCTGGCGGAGACCGACGACAACTGGCTCGGCCGCCTGCAAGCGCTGCTGGTGACCCTGCTGTGCTTCAGCGTCGCCGCCTTCGCCGTCGAGTTGCTGTTCCCCTATCCCTGGCTGTTCGTTTCCGGGATGGCGCTGTCGGCGTTCGGCATGATCCTCCTCGGCGCCCTCGGCGAGCGCTATGCGGCGATCGCCTCGGCGACCCTGATCCTCTCGATCTACACCATGATCGGCGTGGACCAGCGCGGTGGTGAGGTCGCCGATGTCTGGCACGAACCGCTGCTGCTGGTGGCCGGGGCGGCCTGGTACGGGCTGCTCTCAGTGCTGTGGAACGCGCTGTTCTCCAACCAGCCGGTGCAGCAGAGTCTTTCCCGCCTGTATTTCGAGCTGGGCGAATACCTGAGGATCAAGTCGAGCCTGTTCGAACCGTTGCGCCAGCTCGACGTGGAGGGCCAGCGCCTCGCCCTGGCACGGCAGAACGGCAAGGTGGTGGTGGCGCTGAACCAGGCCAAGGAGACCATTCTCAACCGCCTCGGCCATGGCCGGCCGGGCCCCAAGGTGAGCCGCTACCTGAAGCTCTATTTCATCGCCCAGGACGTCCATGAGCGCGCCAGTTCCTCGCACTACCCGTACAACCGGCTGGCCGAGGCGTTCTTCCACAGCGACGTGCTGTTCCGCTGCCAGCGCCTGCTCAACCAGCAGGGCAAGGCCTGCCAGGCCCTGGCGCGGGCTATCCGCCTGCGCCAGCCGTTCGACTACGCCGACCGCGAGCTGGCCCTGGAAGACCTCCAGGCCTCGCTCGAACACCTGCGCCAGCAGAGCAACCCGGCCTGGAAGGGCCTGCTTCGCTCGCTCGGCGCCCTGGCCGCCAACCTCACCACGCTGGACCGCAAGCTGGCCGGGGCGAGCAACCCGGACGCCATCGCCGACGAACAGGACAGCGCCCTGCTCGACCGCTCGCCGCGCAGCCTGAAGGACGCCTTCGAGCGCCTGCGCCAGCAGCTCACCCCGACCTCGCTGCTGTTCCGCCACGGCCTGCGCATGGCCCTGGCGTTGACCGCCGGCTACGGCGTGCTGCACTGGATCCATCCGACCCAGGGCTACTGGATACTGCTCACCACGGTGTTCGTCTGCCAGCCCAACTATGGCGCGACCCGCCTGCGCCTGGTGCAGCGGATCCTCGGTACGGTGGTCGGCCTGGTGGTCGGCTGGGCGCTGATCGACCTGTTCCCCAGCCCGCTGGTGCAGTCGCTGTTCGCGGTCGCCGCCGGGGTCGCCTTCTTCGCCACCCGCAGCAGTCGCTATACCCTGGCGACGGCGGCGATCACCCTGCTGGTGCTGTTCTGCTTCAACCAGGTCGGCGATGGCTACGGGCTGATCCTGCCCCGCCTGTTCGATACCTTGCTGGGCAGCCTGATCGCCGGCCTCGCGGTGTTCCTGGTGCTGCCCGACTGGCAGGGCCGCCGGCTCAACCGCATGCTCGCCAACACCCTCGCCTGCAACAGCCGTTACCTGCGGCAGATCATGCAGCAGTACGCCACCGGCAAGCGCGACGACCTCGACTACCGCACCGCCCGGCGCAACGCGCACAACGCCGACGCAGCGCTGTCGACCACCCTGTCGAACATGCTCCTGGAGCCCGGCCACTTCAGGAAGGACGCCGAGATCGGCTTCCGCTTCCTGGTCCTCTCGCACACCCTGCTCAGCTATCTATCCGGCCTCGGCGCGCACCGCGAAAGCCTGCCCGAGGACGCCAGCGACGGCCTCCTGGAGCGCGCCGCCGAGCGGCTCTCCGCCAGCCTCGAGGAAATCGCCGCGAGCCTGGAACAGAAACGCCCGGTCGCCATCTACAGCGAAGAGGAGGAAGCGCTGGCCAAGGAACTGGAGCAGATGCCCGAGGACATGGACGACAGCCATCGCCTGGTACAGACCCAACTGGCGCACATCTGCCGCCAGCTCGCCCCGCTGCGCACCCTGGCCGCGCACTTGCTGAAGAAGGAACTGGCCGGCGCGCAGCCGCTGCCAGGCCAGCCCTAGCGCGCGCCGTAGCGCTCCAGCAGGCGCTGGTAGCTGCCGTCGTCGCGCATTCCGCGGATGGCCAGGTCGAAGCCGTCGACGATCTCGTCATGCCGGGGATTCCTCAGGCTCACCAGCAGGTGCAGGCCGTTCTCGCCAAGCGGGATGGGCAGTACCTCCAGCTTGTCGCGCAAATCGGCCAGTTCGCCCTTGAAGGCGACCCCCAGCGCCAGCTCGTCCTCCACCGCCAGGTCGACCCGCCCCGCCTCGAGCATCCGCGCGGCGTTGGCGAAGCTGGTCACGTTGACCTTCTGCAGACGGCTGTCACGGTCGAATTCGGGCGCGTAGGCATAGTCGCGCACGACCGCGATGCGGTAGGGACGCAGGTCGCTCAGGCGGGAAAACTCGATACCCCGCCCCTTGCGTTGCAGCAGGCGGATGCGGTTGCTCAGGTAGGCGCGGGAAAACTGCCCGTAGAGGCTGCGGGCGGGCTCGTACCAGGCGCTCAGGGCGATGTCGTAGTCGCCGCTGCGCACGCCGTACAGGGCACGCGACCAGGGTACCTGCTGGAAACTCGAGTCGAAGCCGGCGCGCTTGAGCGCGGTGGTCACCAGTTCCACCGCCAGGCCGTTGCCAGGCAGGCGCGAATCGACGAAAGGCGGCCAGGAGTCGCCGACCAGGCGCAGGTTGGCGGCAGGCAGCGCGCAAGGGAGGAGCAATGTCAGCAGCAGGAGTGCGCATCGCAGCATGAAGGAGCGTCCCAGGAGTGGATCGCCACAGCATAGCCATCCCGACCCCGGGCACGCATGTCCCCGTGTCGCGGCTCGATGATATTTCCATCACAAACCGCGCGCGTTCACCTCTCCTCGTCCTCTCCGGCGGCCTTTTCGTTCCGCGGCGCGGCACCTGCGTACTTGCCGCCGAAGAGTTCGATCGGCATCGGGAAGACGATGGTCGAACTCTTGTCGCCGGCGATCGCGCCGAGGGTCTGCATGTAGCGCAACTGCATGGCGCCACTCTGCCGACCGAGCATCTGCGCCGCCTGCATGAGTTTCTCCGAGGCTTGCAGCTCGCCCTCGGCATGGATCACCTTGGCCCTGCGCTCACGCTCCGCCTCGGCCTGCCGGGCGATGGCGCGGACCATCGATTCGTTGAGATCGACGTGCTTGATTTCCACATTCGCCACCTTGATGCCCCAGGCGTCGGTCTGCGCATCGAGCACTTGCTGGATATCCAGGTTCAGGCGCTCGCGCTCGGCGAGCATTTCGTCCAGTTCGTGCTTGCCCAGCACCGCGCGCAGGGTGGTCTGCGCCAACTGGCTGGTGGCGGCCAGGTAGTTCTCCACCTGGATGATCGCCTTCTGCGGATCGAGCACGCGGAAGTACACCACCGCGTTGACCTTCACCGAAACGTTGTCGCGGGAAATCACATCCTGCGGCGGCACGTCGAGAACGATGGTGCGCAGGTCGATGCGCACCATCTGCTGGATCGCCGGGATCACCAGCACCAGCCCCGGCCCCTTGACCTTCCAGAACCGCCCGAGCTGGAACACCACGCCACGCTCGTACTCGCGGAGGATGCGCAGCGCGCTGAACAGCAGCAGCGCGAGGAACACCAGCAACATCGCCAAACCATAGGAAATACCCATCATCCACCTCCTTCATCGGCCAGCGCGACTTCCAGGAGCAGGCCCTTGCGCGCCAGCACCCAGACCGGCTGGCCCACCGCCAGCGGCCGCGCGGCGAGCACCCGCCAGCGCTCGCCCTGGAGCAGCACCCAGCCTGCGCAGGGTTGTTCGGAATCCACCGCCGCCACCGTCGCCAGGCTGCCGACCAATCCGGCGGTGCCACTTACCACCGCTTGCCGGCGAGTACGCAGGGCCATGCCCAGAAGACCGACGATCAGCGCGGCGCTGAGCAACGCCAGGGCCACCACCAGGCCGGGAGGAATGCCGTAGCCGGGCACCTCGGTATCGATCAGGATCAGCGCGCCGACCACGAACGAGACGATTCCGCCGATGCCGAGCACGCCGAAGCTGGCGACGAACGCCTCGCCCACCATGAACGCCAGGCCCAGCGCGATCAGCGCCAGCCCGGCGTAGTTGACCGGCAGCATCTGCAGGGCGTACAGGCCGAGCAGCAGGCAGATGCCGCCGAGCACGCCGGGCAGCGCCATGCCGGGATTGGCCAGTTCGAAGATCAGCCCGTAGATGCCGATCATCATCAGGATCAGCGCCACGCTGGGATCGGTGAGCACCGCCAGCAACCGCGCGCGCCAGTCCGGTGCCTGGCGCTCGACCGTGGCGCCGGCGGTAGCCAGGGTCAGCGCGCGCTCGCCGACGCGCAGGCTGCGGCCGTCGAGCTGGCGCAGCAGGTCGGGCAGGTCGCGGGCCTGCAGGTCGATCACCTTCTGCGCCGCGGCCTCGTGCGCCGCCAGGCTGACCGCCTCGCGCACCGCGCGCTCGGCCCACTCGGCGTTGCGCCCGCGCAATTGCGCGAGGCCACGGATATAGGCGGCGGCGTCGTTGACCTGCTTGCGCGCCATGGGTTCGGCGTCCCGCGCCGGGGGCTTCTCTGCGGGCTTGTCCGGCGTCCCCAGGCGCACCGGGGTGGCAGCGCCGAGGTTGGTGCCCGGCGCCATCGCCGCGATATGGCAGGCATACAGGATGTAGGTGCCGGCGCTCGCCGCCCGCGCCCCGCTGGGCGCGACGAAACCGGCGACCGGCACCTGGCTGGCGAGGATCGCCTTGACGATGCGCCGCATCGATGCGTCCAGGCCGCCGGGCGTGTCCAGTTCCAGCACCACCAGTTGCGCGCCGTCCTCGGCGGCACGCTCGATGCCGCGCACCAGGTAATCGGCGCTGGCCGGGCCGATCGCACCATCCACCGAGAGCACCCGAACCGGGCCGGAGGCCGCGAGACAGGCCGGGCCGGCGAAGCACAACAACAGCGCCAGCGCGAGCCGGCACGGCATCCGCATATCGACCTCCCCGACCGCCCGGCCGGGCCACCCCGGGACGAAGGCGCTCGTCCCGCACACCGGGCCGGCAAGCGACCGGCCCCGCCGCGCACTTCTCAGTCTAGTCCAGTGGCTCTCGCCTTCCCCGCGCGTGTCCGGATCGGCAAATCCCTCAACATGCCAACTTTTTAGCGACGAAATGATGGCACTCGCCACAGGAATTCATTAATCTTCGCGGCCGCAGCGGGCAGGCCGCCTGGCGCCCGACCCCATCCGGCTTCCGGCGGCCTCCCGCGGCCCTTGTCCTTTCTTCTCCAGACGAAGCCGGTATGCGCAAGACATAACTTGTCACAATCGCCTGCCCATCATGTGCCGGTCATCCCCAGCGCGGACCCGCACCATGACCTCCGATGTCCTTCCCGCCGACGCCGTCGCCAGTGCCGCCGGCAACGCGCACAAGCCCCATCTCGAGCAGCGTCCCGGCCGCCTCACCGCCCTCGTATTCTTCGCCGTGCTCGCCACCGGACTGCTGTTCAGCGCCTACAGCCTGATGCAGGACGTCGATGACGTCGGTTCCACGATCACCACCTGGACGCCCTTCCTGCTGCTCGGCGTGGCCCTGCTGATCGCCCTCGGCTTCGAGTTCGTCAACGGCTTCCACGACACCGCCAACGCGGTGGCCACGGTGATCTACACCCACTCGCTGCCGCCGCACTTCGCGGTGGTCTGGTCGGGTTGCTTCAACTTTCTCGGCGTATTGCTCTCCAGCGGCGCGGTGGCCTTCGGCATCATCGCCCTGCTGCCGGTGGAACTGATCCTGCAGGTCGGTTCCTCGGCCGGCTTCGCCATGGTCTTCGCCCTGCTGATCGCCGCCATCCTGTGGAACCTCGGGACCTGGTGGCTGGGCCTGCCGGCGTCGTCCTCGCACACCCTGATCGGCTCGATCATCGGCGTCGGCGTGGCCAACGCGCTGATGCATGGGCGCGATGGCACCAGCGGGGTGGACTGGGGCCAGGCGACCAAGGTCGGCTACTCCCTGCTGCTCTCGCCGCTGATCGGCTTCGCCTGCGCCGCCCTGTTGCTCCTGGCGCTGCGCCTGCTGGTGAAGAACCGCGCGCTGTACAAGGCGCCGAAGGGCAAGGCGCCGCCGCCCTGGTGGATCCGCGGCCTGCTGATCCTGACCTGTACCGGGGTGTCCTTCGCCCACGGCTCCAACGACGGACAAAAAGGCATGGGCCTGATCATGCTGATCCTGGTCGGCACCCTGCCGATGGCCTACGCCCTGAACCGCACCATGCCGGCGGACCAGGCGGTGCAGTTCGCCGCCGTCGCCGAGGTCACCCAGCAAGCGCTGGTGAAGAGCGCGCCGCAACCGGCGCCGGCCGATCCGCGCCAGGTACTCTCCGACTACGTGCGCAGCAAGCAGGCATCGCCTGAGCTGATCCCGGCGCTGACCGCCCTGACCGGCTCGATCGGCCAGGAAGTGAAAGGCTATGGCGCGTTCTCGCGGGTACCGGCGGAAGCCATGGGCAACGTGCGCAACGACATGTACCTGACCTCCGAGGCGATCCGCCTGATGGACAAGGACGGCGTCGGCCGCTTCGACGCCGACACCCGCGGCAAATTGCAGGCGTTCAAGCAGAAGATCGACGACGCCACCAAGTTCATCCCGCTATGGGTGAAGATCGCCGTGGCCATCGCCCTCGGCCTGGGCACCATGGTCGGCTGGAAACGCATCGTGGTGACGGTCGGCGAGAAGATCGGCAAGACCCACCTGACCTACGCCCAGGGCGCCTCGGCGGAAACCGTGGCAATGCTGACCATTGGCGCGGCGGACCTGTATGGCTTGCCGGTATCCACCACCCATGTGCTGTCTTCCGGGGTGGCCGGGACCATGGCGGCGAATGGTTCGGGGCTACAGTGGAAAACCATCCGCAACCTGCTGATGGCCTGGGTGCTGACGCTGCCGGCGGCGATCCTGCTCTCGGCCTCGCTCTACTGGCTGCTCAACCGGCTGTTCTGAAACACGGCGGCCGGCACAGGTGCCGGCCGCTCGTCGCGCCGCTCAGGGCAGGACTTCGTCTTCCTTGAACTGGTCCTTGATGTAGGTGATCTCGGTCTTGCCGTGGGGCGCCGGCAGGCCGTCCGGGCCGAGGTTGACGAAGACCATCTTGTCGATGGTGAGGATGCTCTTGCGGGTGATCTTGTTGCGCACGTGGCAGGTCATGGTCAGCGAGGTACGACCGAAGTCGGTGGCGGTGATGCCCAGCTCGATGATGTCGCCCTGGCGCGCCGAGCTGACGAAGTTGATCTCGGAAATGTACTTGGTGACCACGCGCTGGTTGCCCAGCTGGATGATCGCGTAGATCGCCGCTTCTTCGTCGATCCAGCGCAGCAGGCTGCCGCCGAACAGGGTGCCGTTGGGGTTGAGATCTTCTGGCTTGACCCACTTGCGGGTGTGGAAATTCATGTGAACTCCTGGTGTGGTGCCCCACGGCCGCCATCCTGGCCGTCGTGGAGGATGCCCGGCGGTATCGCCGCCGCGGCTCCGCGGGACCCGGCGGATCGGCCCGGTCCCGGGGCGGCGCGTCCTGCCTGCGCCGCCCGATGTTCCTGCGCGTTCAGCCCAGCCCGTTGGCCTCGCGGTACTGCCTGGCCTCTTCCACCAGCCAGTCGCGGAAGGCATTGAGCATCGCCGATTCGACCCTGCGCTCGGGAATGATCAGGTAATACGCATTCTCGCTCAAATAGGCATGTTGCATGGGCACGATAAGCCTTCCGTCGGCCAGCTCGTCCTGGATCAGGAAGGGCGGTATGAGGGCCACGCCCATGCCGTGCATGGCCGCCTGGGCAAGCATGGAGAACAGCTCGTAGCGCGGCCCGCTCATGTCGTGGGCGACGTTCAGTCCCTGGGAGTGAAACCACTGGCGCCAAGCGTAGGGCCGGGTGCTCTGCTGCATCAGCGGCAGCCCGGCGACCTGCTCGGCGCTCAGCGTTCGACGCCCGCCCAGCAGCTCCGGGCTGCACACCGGCACCGGATTCTCGCGCATCAGGAAATGCGAGACGGTACCCGACCAGTCGGCGTCGCCGAAGTACAGCGCGGCGTCGAACTCGGTGTCGGCGAAGAGGAACGGGCGGGTGCGGTTGGTCAGGTTGACCGTGACCTCCGGGTGCAGCCGCTGGAAACGCTTGAGCCGCGGCAACAGCCATTGGGTGCCGAAGGTCGGCACCACCGCCAGTTCGATCGCGCCGCCGCCCTGGTGCCCCATCACCGCCAGGGTGTCGCGCTCCACCGCGTCGAGGCGTACCGCCACCCGCCGGCTATAGGACAGCCCGGCCTCGGTGAGCTTGACCCCGCGCCGCGAGCGACGGAACAGCTCGACACCGAGGAACTCCTCGAGCGTGGCGATCTGCCGGCAGATCGCGCTCTGGGTCAGGGACAACTCCTCCGCCGCCTTGGTGAAGCTCTCGTGGCGCGCGGCGGATTCGAAGCTGACCAGCGCGGCGGTGGAAGGGATCTTGCGTCGCATGGAGGACTCCGGAGTGCCGGTTTCGCATCTATGACGCCCAGGTCACGATTCCTCGCGCCTCTTCAAGGGCATGAAATACGACACTCATTTTCTCGGAGTGAGAAAATAGCACAAGTGCGTGCGAATTCCTCGTTTGCCGCCCCATTCGCTAGGCTCTTAGGATGCTTCCATTCCGGCTGGCCCACGCCAGCCTCCGCTACCGCTTGACGAGGATGTACGCATGGCCACCAAAGCTAGCTTCAACTGGGAAGATCCCCTGCTGCTGGACCAGCAGCTCACCGAAGAAGAGCGCATGGTTCGCGACAGCGCCCAGCAGTTCGCCCAAGACAAGCTGGCCCCGCGCGTGCTCGAAGCCTTCCGCCACGAACAGACCGACCCGAAGATCTTCCGCGAGATGGGCGAGACCGGCCTGCTCGGCGCGACCATTCCCGAAGCCTACGGCGGCAGCGGCCTCAACTACGTCTGCTATGGCCTGATCGCTCGCGAAGTCGAGCGCGTCGACTCCGGCTATCGCTCGATGATGAGCGTGCAGTCCTCGCTGGTAATGGTGCCGATCCATGAATTCGGCAACGAAGCCACCCGGCAGAAGTACCTGCCCAAGCTGGCCAGCGGCGAATACATCGGCTGCTTCGGCCTGACCGAGCCGAACCACGGTTCCGACCCGGGCTCGATGGTCACCCGGGCGAAGAAAGTCGACGGCGGCTATCGCCTGAGCGGCAGCAAGATGTGGATCACCAACAGCCCGATCGCCGACGTCTTCGTGGTCTGGGCCAAGGACGACGAAGGGCAGATCCGCGGCTTCGTCCTCGAGAAGGGCTGGGAAGGCCTGAGCGCCCCGGCGATCCATGGCAAGGTCGGCCTGCGTGCCTCGATCACCGGCGAGATCGTGATGGACAACGTGTTCGTTCCGGAAGAGAACGCCTTCCCCGAAGTGCGCGGCCTGCGCGGTCCGTTCACCTGCCTGAACTCGGCGCGCTACGGCATCTCCTGGGGCGCCCTAGGCGCCGCCGAGTTCTGCTGGCACACCGCCCGCCAGTACGTGCTCGACCGCCAGCAGTTCGGCCGCCCGCTGGCCGCCAACCAACTGATCCAGAAGAAGCTGGCCGACATGCAGACCGAGATCACCCTGGCCCTGCAAGGCTGCCTGCGCCTGGGGCGGATGAAGGACGAAGGCACCGCGGCGGTGGAAATCACCTCGATCATGAAGCGCAACAGCTGCGGCAAGGCCCTCGACATCGCCCGCCTGGCCCGCGACATGCTGGGCGGCAACGGCATCTCCGACGAGTTCGGCATCGCCCGCCACCTGGTCAACCTGGAAGTGGTGAACACCTACGAGGGCACCCACGATGTCCACGCGCTGATCCTCGGCCGCGCGCAGACCGGCATCCAGGCATTCTTCTGAGCCACCGAGCAACACCCCGGCGCGCTTTTTCACGGTAGCGCGCCGGCCGCCGGGGAGACGGGCAAGGAACCCGTCTTCCCGGCCATTTCCGTTTCCAGCCCCCAGCAGCGAGAACCGTCATGCCCGGCGCCCTTTCCCATATCCGCGTACTCGACCTGTCCCGCGTCCTGGCCGGCCCTTGGGCCGGGCAGATTCTCGCCGACCTCGGCGCCGAGGTGATCAAGATCGAGCGCCCCGGCAGCGGCGACGACACCCGCGCCTGGGGCCCGCCGTTCCTCAAGGATGCCGAAGGCAACGACACCAGCGAGGCGGCCTACTACCTGTCGGCCAACCGCAACAAGAAGTCGGTGACGGTGGACTTCACCCAGCCGGAAGGCCAGCGCATCGTTCGCGAATTGGCGGCCAAGGCCGACATCCTGCTGGAGAACTTCAAGGTCGGCGGGCTCAAGGCCTATGGCCTCGACTATGAATCGCTGAAGCAGGTCAACCCGAAGCTGATCTACTGTTCGATCACCGGCTTCGGCCAGTCCGGCCCCTATGCCAAGCGCGCCGGCTATGACTTCATGATCCAGGGCCTGGGCGGCCTGATGAGCCTCACCGGGCGCGCCGACAACGAGGAAGGCGCCGGTCCGGTGAAGGTCGGCGTGGCGCTGACCGATATCCTCACCGGGCTGTACTCCTCCACCGCGGTGCTCGCCGCCCTCGCCCACCGCGACGTCAGCGGCATCGGCCAGCACATCGACATGGCCCTGCTCGACGTGCAGGTCGCCTGCCTGGCCAACCAGACCCTCAACTACCTGACCACCGGCGTGCCGCCGCGGCGCCTGGGCAACGCACACCCGAACATCGTGCCGTACCAGGACTTCCCCACCGCCGACGGCGACATGATCCTCACGGTCGGCAACGACAGCCAGTTCCGCAAGTTCGCCGAGCTGGCAGACCACCCGGAATGGGCCGACGACCCGCGCTTCGCCACCAACAAGGCGCGGGTGGCCAACCGCGAGGTGCTGATCCCGCTGATCCGCCAGGCCACGGTGCTGCACACCACCGCCGAGTGGATTCTTTCCCTGGAGCGCGCCGGCGTGCCCTGCGGGCCGATCAACGACCTGGCGCAGGTGTTCGCCGACCCGCAGGTGCAGGCCCGCGGCCTGCGCGTGGAGCTACCGCACCCGCTGGCCGGGACGGTGCCGCAGGTGGCCAGCCCGATTCGCCTGTCCGAGACGCCGGTGGAATACCGCAACCCGCCGCCCACCCTCGGCCAGCACACCGACGAGGTCCTCGAGACGCTCCTCGGCCTGGACGCGGCCGCGCTGGAAAGGCTGCGCGACGGCAAGGTGATCTGAGCCCCGCGCGCCGCCCCAGCGACGCATCGGCGGACAACGCCCCACCGTACCCCGCGCAGCACCACGTAGGGCGCATAACCGCAACGCGGTTATCCGCCGCCCAGCCGCGCATCGGCGGATAACGCCCCTGGCGTTATTCGCCCTCCCGTACCCTGCGCAGAACCGCCACGTAGGGCGGATAACCGCAACGCGGTTATCCGCCGGCCCAGCCGTGCATCGGCGGATAACGCCCCTGGCGTTATTCGCCCTACCGTACCCGTGTAGAAGGCGGTCGATGCCGGCGCCTCGATGGAAGCGCCACTCAGGCCGCCAGGCGGCCGCCGGCGATCGCCTCAGAGGCCTTGAGCATGGCCCGCAACAGCACCGCGCAGCCGGCGGCCAGGTCGTCGGGGCTGGCGTTCTCGATCTCGTTGTGGCTGATGCCGTTCTCGCAGGGCACGAAGATCATCCCCGCCGGACCGAGTTCGGCGAGGAAGATCGCGTCGTGGCCGGCGCCGCTGACGATGTCCATCTGCGGCATGCCCAGCGCCTGTGCCGCCTCGCGCACCGCGCCGACGCATCCCTGGTCGAAGTACAGCGGCGGGAAATCGGCGGTCGGCACCAGCTCGTATTGCAAGCCATGCTTCTCGCAGGTAGCGGCGATCACCTGGCGGACCTCGGCGATCATCGAGTCCAGGCGCTCCGGTTGCAGATGGCGGAAGTCCAGGGTCATCTTCACTTCGCCGGGTATCACGTTGCGCGAGCCGGGATAGGCGTGCAGGCAGCCGACCGTGCCGCAAGCATGCGGCTGGTGGCCGAGGGCCGCGCGATTGACCGCCTCGACCACCGCCGCGGCACCGACCAGGGCGTCCTTGCGCAGGTGCATCGGCGTTGGCCCGGCGTGTGCCTCGACGCCGCGCAGGGACAGATCGAACCATTTCTGCCCGAGCGCGCCGAGCACCACGCCGATGGTCTTCTCCTCGTCCTCGAGGATCGGCCCCTGTTCGATGTGCGCCTCGAAATAGGCGCCCACCGGATGTCCGAGGCAATCGCGCGCTCCCGCGTAGCCGATGGCGTCCAGCGCCTCGCCTACGCTGACACCGTCGGCATCGCGCTTGGCCAGGGTCTCCTCCAGGGTGAACTTCCCGGCGAATACGCCCGAGCCCATCATGCAGGGCGCGAAGCGCGAGCCTTCCTCGTTGGTCCACACCACCACCTCCAGCGGCGCCTCGGTTTCCACCCCGAGGTCGTTGAGGGTGCGGATCACCTCGAGGCCGGCCATCACCCCGAAGCAGCCGTCGAACTTGCCACCGGTGGGCTGGGTGTCGATGTGGCTACCGGTCATCACCGGGGGCAAGTCCGGGTTACGCCCGGGACGACGGGCGAAGATGTTGCCGACCCGATCGACGCTGACCGTGCAGCCGGCCGCTTCGCACCATTGCACGAAGAGATCGCGGGCCTGGCGGTCGAGATCGCTCAGGGCCAGGCGGCAGACCCCACCCTTGGCGGTGGCGCCGAGGCGGGCGAGATCCATCAGCGATTGCCAGAGGCGCTGGCCATCGATGTGTCGCTGGGTGGATTGCAGGACGTTCCGGGCAGTGCTCATTGTCGTCTCCTCAGGCTTGGAGTAGGTGTCGGCGGCTCGCCGGCCGCCTGTATGCCCATCAGGGCAGCGGTTTGGCCAATGCCGCCGGGCTCCGCGCGCGGCGGCCGCAGAGGCCGTAGTAGAGCGCGCCGCCGAGCAGCGAGCCGGTGAACCAGCCGTAGTCGTAGAACCAGTGGAATTGGCGGTTGCCGAGGGCCATGACGGTCAGCGCCACCGGCACCGCGAAGGCGGCGAAGCCGGGCCAGTTCCAGGCCGGGTAGACGTCGTCGCGGTAGAGTCCGGCGAGGTCGAGGCGTTGCCTGCGCACCAGGAAGTAGTCCACCACCATGATCCCCGCGATCGGCCCGAGCAGGCTGGAGTAGCCGAGCAGCCAGTTGGAGTAGACGCTTTCCAGGCTGAGGTCGGAAACGATCCAGCCGAGCTTCTTCAGCAACTCGTGGGCCATCAGCGCCAGGCCGATGAAGCCGGTGAGCCAGACGGCGCGGGTGCGGCCGATGAGTTTCGGTGCGATGTTCTGGAAGTCGTTGGTCGGCGAGACGATGTTCGCCGCGGTGTTGGTCGAGAGGGTGGCGACGATGATCAGCGCCATCGCCACCGCCACCCAGCCGGGGCTGGGGATGTGGCCGATCAGGCTGACCGGGTCGGAAACCGTCTCGCCCACCAGCGAGGCCGAGGCGGCGGTCATCACCACGCCGAGGGCGGCGAACAGGAACATGGTCAGCGGCAGGCCGAAGATCTGCCCGAGTATCTGGTCCTTCTGGCTACGCGCATAGCGGCTGAAGTCGGGGATGTTCAGCGACAG
This sequence comes from Pseudomonas sp. HMSC063H08, assembly GCF_001813645.1. Classification (NCBI taxonomy): domain Bacteria; kingdom Pseudomonadati; phylum Pseudomonadota; class Gammaproteobacteria; order Pseudomonadales; family Pseudomonadaceae; genus Pseudomonas; species Pseudomonas sp. HMSC063H08. The sequence goes on along the minus strand of NZ_KV813561.1, from coordinate 165,063 downwards.
CGTGGCCCAGAAGCCGACCATCGCCGTCAGCCCGGCCATGAAGTAGCCGGTGACGCTGGCGCCTTCCGGCCGCTTCGGCGGCTGCGCCAGCAGTTCACTGACCGATATGTGCGGCAGCGCCCACACCAGCAGGCCGAGGCCGACCAGCACCAGCAGCGGTGCCGAGAGTGTCTCCAGCCATTTGATCGACTCCGCACCGCGCAGCACCACCCACAGGTTCAGCCCCCAGAACAGGAGGAAACCGATCACCTCGCCGGTGCCGCCGAGGGCCTTCCAGGCGGGAAAGATCGAACCGAGGAAGAGATGGATCGCCAGCCCGCCGAACAGCGTCTGGATGCCGAACCAGCCGCACGCGACCACGGCGCGGATCAGGCATGGCACGTTGGAGCCGATGATGCCGAACGAAGCGCGCAGCAGCACCGGGAAGGGAATGCCGTAGCGGGTGCCGGCGAAGGCATTGAGGGTCAGCGGGATCAGCACCACCAGGTTGGCCAGCAGGATCGCCAGCAGCGCTTCGCCGACGCTGAGGCCGAAGTAGGCGGTGAGGACGCCGCCGAGGGTGTAGGTGGGCACGCAGATGGACATGCCGATCCACAGCGCGGTGATGTGCCACCTGTTCCAGGTACGCTGTTCCACCCGGGTCGGGGCGATGTCGTGGTTGTAGCGGGGACTGTCGAGTACGTCGCTGCCGGCGGACAGCTCGACCAAGCCGTCGCGCTCGGTCACTTCCGATCTGCTCTGTTGCATGGGCCTCTCCAGAATTCTTTTAGTTATTCGCTCATCGGGCTAATGCGATGGCCGGAGTACCGCACCACCAGTACTGCACCTCCGGTCCGGACAATGCCGTGGCGGGCGGCACTCAATAAGCGTGCCGAAAACCCCGCGACGTCACTGGGCAGGCCGGTCTACTGGAGGTAACCGACTGATCTGAAACACTTCATCGACAACGTCGGTGACACGCCGACGGGCAGTCCGGCGTGTCACCGGGGGAAATGCGCGAGCCTGTCGCCCCGGTCAGGAACCAAAGGAGTGCAGGCCAACTTTTTTCATCTCCCCACAACCGTTCGAACACGGCTTTCAAGCGGCTGATTTTGCATGGGAAATCTCGACCTTTTTGAATTCTTGTCAAGCGCGTCAAAATGGTGAGAACCCTCACCATTTTGGTGATATTTATTTTTAATTATTTAAAATCAATAAGTTATAAACTCAAACAACCATTTGAAAATAATCTTGCTCAATCGATGATCAGCATCTAGATTCGAATCCTGTCAGCGCTGACAGGATTACAGAAGCCCTCGGCGCATGGCGAAAAAACAATTTCAAGAACCGGCAACGACCGGTCAGCCTGCGAGGAAAGACGGCATGTCCCTGTTGATCCGTGGCGCCACCGTGGTTACTCACGAAGAGAGTTATCGAGCCGACGTGCTCTGTGCCAACGGCCTCATCCAGGCCATCGGCGAGAACCTCGAAACCCCCTCCGGCTGCGACGTCCTCGACGGCGGTGGCCAGTACCTGATGCCGGGCGGCATCGACCCCCATACCCACATGCAGTTGCCCTTCATGGGCACGGTGGCCAGCGAGGACTTCTTCAGCGGCACCGCGGCCGGGCTGGCCGGAGGGACCACCTCGATCATCGACTTCGTCATCCCCAACCCGCGACAGTCGCTGCTGGAGGCCTTCCACACCTGGCGCGGCTGGGCGCAGAAATCCGCTGCGGACTACGGCTTCCACGTCGCCATCACCTGGTGGAGCGACGAGGTCGCCCGGGAAATGGGCGAGCTGGTGGCACAGCACGGGGTGAACAGCTTCAAGCACTTCATGGCCTACAAGAACGCCATCATGGCCGCCGACGATACCCTGGTGGCCAGCTTCGAGCGCTGCCTGGAGCTGGGCGCGGTGCCGACGGTGCACGCGGAGAACGGCGAACTGGTCTTCCACCTGCAGCAGAAACTCCTCGCCCAGGGCCTCACCGGCCCCGAGGCGCATCCGCTGTCGCGTCCGCCGCAAGTCGAGGGCGAGGCCGCCAGCCGCGCCATCCGCATCGCCGAGACGCTGGGTACGCCGCTGTACCTGGTGCATATTTCCAGCCGCGAGGCGCTGGACGAGATCGCCTATGCCCGCGCCAAGGGCCAGCCGGTCTACGGCGAGGTGCTGGCCGGGCACCTGCTGCTCGACGACAGCGTCTACCGCCACCCGGACTGGGCCACCGCGGCCGGCTACGTGATGAGCCCGCCGTTCCGTCCCGTCGAACACCAGGAAGCGCTGTGGCGCGGCCTGCAGTCCGGCAACCTGCATACCACCGCCACCGACCACTGCTGCTTCTGCGCCGAGCAGAAGGCCATGGGCCGCGACGACTTCAGCAAGATTCCCAATGGCACGGCCGGCATCGAGGACCGCATGGCGTTACTGTGGGACGCCGGGGTCAACAGCGGGCGCCTGTCGATGCACGAGTTCGTCGCGCTGACCTCCACCAACACCGCGAAGATCTTCAACCTGTTCCCGCGCAAGGGCGCGATCCGCGTCGGCGCGGATGCCGACCTGGTGCTCTGGGACCCGCAGGGCAGCCGCACCCTCTCGGCCGCCACCCATCACCAGCGGGTCGATTTCAACATCTTCGAAGGTCGCACCGTGCGCGGCATACCCAGCCACACCATCAGCCAGGGCAAGCTGCTCTGGGCCGCCGGCGACCTGCGCGCCGAACCCGGCGCCGGACGCTACGTGGAGCGCCCGGCCTACCCGTCGGTGTACGAAGTGCTCGGCCGCCGCGCCGAACGCCAGCGCCCGGTCGCCGTCGAGCGCTGATCCTTCCCGCAATACCGGACCGGCCCGTAGAGGCCGGACGGTGCCGTATTGCCGTTGACTGCCCCGAGAAGAAACCAGAAGAGAGGCTACAACCGTGATCGATTCCCTGAACCACCTCCCCCGTCCGGACGCCGGCGCGGACACGCTCGCCGAGCGCTTCGCCGACCTCGCGCCGCCGCTCAACGCCCGCCAGGCCGCCCTGGAAAGCGCCCGCTGCCTGTACTGCTACGACGCGCCCTGCGTCAACGCCTGCCCGACCGAGATCGACATCCCGGGGTTCATCCGCAGCATCGCCCAGGAGAATGTCCAGGGCGCGGCGCAGAAGATCCTCTCGGCGAACATCCTAGGCGGCAGCTGCGCCCGCGTCTGCCCCACGGAAATCCTTTGCCAGCGGGCCTGCGTACGCAACAACGCCCAGGAATGCGCACCGGTGCTGATCGGCCAGTTGCAACGCTACGCCCTCGACCACGCCGGCTTCGGCGAACATCCGTTCAAGCGCTCGCCGGCCACCGGCAAGCGCATCGCCGTGGTCGGCGCCGGGCCGGCCGGGCTGTCCTGCGCCCACCGCCTGGCCATGCACGGCCACGACGTGGTGCTCTTCGAGGCCCGCGCCAAGGCCGGCGGCCTCAACGAGTACGGCATCGCCCGCTACAAGCTGGTGGACGACTTCGCCCGGCGCGAAGTGGAATTCCTCCTGCAGATCGGCGGTATCGAACTGCGCCACGGCCAGCGTCTCGGCGACAACCTGGCGCTCGGCGCCCTGCACGACGAGTACGACGCGGTGTTCCTCGGCATCGGCCTGGCCGCCAGCAAGCGCCTCGGCCTGGAAGACGAGGACGCTCCCGGCCTGCTCGCCGCCACCGACTACATCCGCGAACTGCGGCAGAGCGACGACCTGCTCGACCTGCCCGTCGCCGACCGTTGCATCGTCATCGGCGCCGGCAACACCGCCATCGACATGGCGGTGCAGATGAGCCGGCTCGGCGCCCGCGACGTCAACCTGGTCTACCGCCGTGGCTTCGAGGAAATGGGCGCCACCGGCCATGAGCAGGAGATCGCCAAGGCCAGCCAGGTTCGCCTGCTGACCTGGGCCCGACCGGAACGGGTACTGCTTGACGAGCACGGCCGGGTGCGCGGCATGCGCTTCGCCCGCACGCGCCTGGAGAACGGTCGCCTGGGCGACACCGGCGAGCACTTCGAACTGGCCGCCGACGCCATCTTCAAGGCCATCGGCCAGGCCTTCGAAGGCGCCAGCCTGGGCGATCCGCTGGCAGCGCAACTGCGGCGCGACGGCGAGCGCATCCAGGTCGACGGACAGATGCGCACCAGCATCCCCGGCATCTACGCCGGCGGCGACTGCGTGGCGCTCGGCGAGGACCTCACCGTGCAGGCGGTGCAGCACGGCAAACTGGCGGCGGAAGCGATCCACGCCCAACTCATGCTCAACGTGGAGGCTGCGTGATGGCCGACCTGTCTATCGAATTCGCCGGCATCAAGTCGCCCAACCCCTTCTGGCTGGCCTCCGCGCCGCCCACCGACAAGGCCTACAACGTGGTCCGCGCCTACCAGGCGGGCTGGGGCGGGGTGGTCTGGAAGACCCTCGGCGAAGACCCCGCGGCGGTCAACGTGTCGTCGCGTTATTCCGCGCACTTCGGACCGAACCGCCAGGTGCAGGGGATCAACAACATCGAGCTGATCACCGACCGCTCGCTGGAGATCAACCTGCGCGAGATCGCCCAGGTGAAGAAGGACTGGCCAGACCGCGCGCTGATCGTGTCGCTGATGGTGCCCTGCGTCGAGGAGTCGTGGAAATACATCCTGCCGCTGGTGGAAGCCACCGGCGCCGACGGTATCGAGCTGAACTTCGGTTGCCCCCACGGCATGCCCGAGCGCGGCATGGGCGCGGCGGTGGGCCAGGTACCGGAGTACGTGGAGATGGTCACCCGCTGGTGCAAGACCCACTGCTCGCTGCCGGTGATCGTCAAGCTCACCCCCAACATCACCGACATCCGCCAGTCGGCGCGCGCCGCCCATCGCGGCGGCGCCGACGCGGTGTCGCTGATCAACACCATCAACTCGATCACCAGCGTCGACCTGGAGCGCATGGTCGCCCTGCCCGTGGTCGGCACCCAGAGCACCCACGGCGGCTACTGCGGCTCGGCGGTGAAGCCGATCGCCCTGAACATGGTCGCCGAGATCGCCCGCGACCCGCAGACCCGCGGCCTGCCGATCTGTGGCATCGGCGGTATCGGCAGTTGGCGCGACGCAGCGGAATTCGTCGCGCTCGGCTGCGGCGCGGTGCAGGTATGCACGGCGGCGATGCTGCACGGCTTCCGTATCGTCGAGGACATGCAGGACGGTCTCGCGCGCTGGATGGACAGCCATGGCTACCAGCGGCTGTCCGATTTCAGCGGCGGCGCGGTGGGCAATACCACCGACTGGAAGTACCTGGACATCAACTACCAGGTGATCGCCCGCATCGACCAGGACGCCTGCATCGGTTGCGGCCGCTGCCATATCGCCTGCGAGGACACCTCGCACCAGGCCATCGCCAGCCTGCCCCGGGCCGACGGTACGCACCGCTACGAAGTGATCGACGCCGAGTGCGTGGGCTGCAACCTGTGCCAGATCACCTGTCCGGTGGAGAACTGCATCGAAATGGTGCCGCAGGACACCGGCAAGCCCTATCTCAACTGGACCCAGGATCCGCGCAACCCCTACCGCGAAGCCTCCTGAACGCAGGGCGGCGCCCGCATCCCCGGCGGACGCCGCCCTGCCGCGCGCCGGCACGCTTCCTGCGTGCCGCTGCGGTCCGACGACGCGCAACGGCGTCTGTCGGATCGACCCGCCTTCGACTACCATTCGCCGCGGCCCGGCCGACGCTCCCGGACGGCCGGCGCCCCACGGAGACTCGCGCATGTCCGCAGACAGCAACTACAGCCAGCAACCGGTCCCGCTGGCGGCGCGCAAGAGCGCGCTGGCCCTGAGCGTGGTGATGCTCGGCCTGACCTTCTTTTCCGCCAGCATGTGGACCGGCGGCACCCTCGGCACCGGCCTGAGCTACGACGACTTCTTCCTCGCCGTGCTGCTGGGCAACCTGATGCTCGGCCTGTACACCGCGATCCTCGGCTTCATCGGCGCGCGCACCGGCCTTTCCACCCACCTGCTGGCGCATTACTCGTTCGGCAGCAAGGGCTCCTGGCTGCCCTCGGCGTTGCTCGGCGGCACCCAGGTCGGCTGGTTCGGCGTCGGCGTAGCGATGTTCGCCATCCCGGTGGCCAAGGCCACCGGCCTCGACGTCAACCTGCTGATCCTGGTTTCCGGAGCGCTTATGACCCTCACGGTGTTCTTCGGCATCGCCGGTCTGACCCTGCTGTCGGCCATCGCGGTCCCGGCGATCGTCGTTCTCGGCAGCTACTCGGTATGGCTCGCGGTGCGCGACGCCGGCGGCCTGGCGGCGCTGCAGCAGGTGACGCCGAGCGCGCCGCTGAGCCTCTCGACCGCGATCGCCCTGGTGGTCGGCTCGTTCGTCAGCGCCGGCACCCTCACCGCCGACTTCGTCCGCTTCGGCCGCAGCGCGCGTACCGCCGTGGTGGTGTGCCTGGTGGCGTTCTTCCTCGGCAACTCGCTGATGTTCATCTTCGGCGCGGCCGGCGCGGCGGCGGTGGGCAAGTCGGACATCTCCGACGTGATGATCGCCCAGGGCCTGCTGATCCCGGCGATCCTGGTCCTCGGCCTGAACATCTGGACCACCAACGACAACGCGCTGTATGCCTCCGGCCTCGGCTTCGCCAACATCACCGGCCTCTCCAGCCGCTTCCTGGCGATGCTCAACGGCGCCCTCGGCACCCTCGCCGCGCTCTGGCTGTACAACCACTTCGTCGGCTGGCTGACCTTCCTCTCCGCCGCCATCCCGCCCATCGGCGGGGTGATCATCGCCGACTACCTGAGTCGCCGCCGGCGCTACCGCCAGCACCCCTGCGCGGACATCCAGGCGATCAACTGGGCGGCGATCCTCGCCGTCGCCTGCGGCACCGCCGCCGGCCACTGGCTGCCGGGGATAGTGCCGGTCAACGCGGTGCTCGGCGCCGCCATCGCCTACCTGCTGCTCAATCCCCTGCTGAGCCGCAGCCCGAACAAACCAGAAGAGGTCCTCCATGCTGATTGACAACCTGCGCCTGCGCGGCCGCGAAGGTCTCTGGCAACTGCGCGTCGCCGATGGCCGTATCGCCGCCCTGGTGCCGATGGAACAGGCCGCCGACGACGCCGGCGAGCGCCTGGACGGCGCCGGCGGTCTTGCCGTGCCGCCGTTCATCGAGCCGCACATCCATCTCGACACCACCCAGACCGCCGGCCAGCCGGAGTGGAACCGCTCCGGCACGCTGTTCGAAGGCATCGAGCGCTGGGCCCAGCGCAAGGCCCTGCTCAGCCACGAGGACGTCAAGCAGCGCGCCTGGCAGACCCTGAAATGGCAGATCGCCAACGGCGTGCAGCACGTGCGCAGCCACGTCGACGTCTCCGACCCGACCCTCACCGCGCTCAAGGCCATGCTCGAGGTGCGCGGCGAAGTGGCGCCCTGGGTCGACCTGCAGATCGTCGCCTTCCCCCAGGAGGGCATTCTCTCCTACCCCAACGGCCTGGAACTGCTGGAGGAGTCGCTGCGCCTGGGCGCCGACGTGGTGGGGGCGATCCCGCATTTCGAATTCACCCGCGAGCTGGGCGTCGAGTCGCTGCACAAGGCCATCGACCTGGCCAAGCGCTACGACCTGCCAGTGGACGTGCATTGCGACGAGATCGACGACGAGCAGTCGCGCTTCCTCGAGACCCTGGCCATGCTCGCCCATCGCGACGGCCTCGGCGCACGGGTCACCGCCAGCCACACCACGGCGATGCACTCCTACAACGGCGCCTACACCTCGCGGCTGTTCCGCCTGCTGAAACTGTCGGGAATCAACTTCGTCGCCAACCCGCTGGTGAACATCCACCTGCAGGGTCGCTTCGACGACTACCCGAAGCGCCGCGGCATCACCCGGGTCAAGGAACTGCTCGGCGCCGGGATCAACACCTGCTTCGGCCACGACGACGTGTTCGACCCCTGGTACCCGCTGGGCACCGCGAACATGCTGCAAGTGCTGCACATGGGCCTGCACGTGACGCAGATGATGGGCTACGACGAGATCGACGGCGGCCTCGACCTGATCACCCGCAACAGCGCCCGCACCCTCGGCCTGCGGGAATACGGCATCGAGGTCGGCCATCCGGCCAACCTGCTGGTGCTGCCGGCCCGCGACGGCTTCGACGCGGTGCGCCGGCAGGTCCCGGTGCGCTACTCGATCCGCGGCGGACGGCTGCTCGCCGAGACGGTCCCGGCGCAGACCACGGTGTTCCTCGAACAGGCGGAAGCGGTGGACTTCACCCGCGCCAGCTGAGCCTTCGCCGGAGCCTTCTAGCGAAGGCTCCGCTGCTCAGGGCTCCAATCCGATTCCGCGCAGGACCACGCTGGTCACCGTCTGCACCGCCCTTTCGAACTGCATGTCGCTGAGCGGCTGGTGGCCGTTGAGCACCTCGACCTGGTAGCCGAAGTCGGCGTAGTGCTGGGTGGAGGCCCAGATCATGTAGAGCAGGCTGCTAGGTTCTATCGACAGGATGCGCTTTTCCTCGACCCACTGGCGGATCTTCGCCTCCTTCATCTTGGCCCATTCGTAGAGGCTGTCGTCGAGGGTGGCGCCGAGCAGCGGCGCGCCATGCATGATTTCGTTGGCCCAGACCTTGGAGCCATGCGGGCGGGTGCGCGAATGGTTCATCTTCGCGCGGATATAGCTGGTCAATACCACCCTTGGGTCATCGAACATCTCGAAGCAGAGGGCGTCCTGCTTCCAGACCTCGAGCAGGCCGAGGAGGACGTCGCGGTACAGCTCGTCCTTGGTGCTGAAGTAGTAGTGCAGGTTGGAGCGCGGCAGTTCGGCTTCTTCGGCGATGTTGCCCATGGAGGTGCCGGCGTAGCCTTTTTCGGCGAAGACTTTTTCGGCGGCCAGGAGAATCTTCTCGACGTTGCGGCGGCGGATCTCGATCTTGTGTGTGCCCATGTGCGATCCATTACTGCGAATTCAACCAAGGCTACCAGCAAATCCGGGCGTGCGGCGACGCCCAGTCTTGCCAGGTAGCCCCTCTCAGCGACGCTTCGGACGGCGGCCGCGCAGGCGACGCCAGCCGATCCAGCAGCCGCTGGCGCAGACCACCAGGCCGCCGAGGCTGAAACCGAGCATCCACAGGTCCCACAGCGGACGCCGGGTCAGCAGCGGCAGCCAGTCCCAGCTATGCAACAGGGAAAACAGCCAGCGGCTGCCGCGCCGACCGTCGTCGAGCACGCCAACCACCGCGCCGCTGTAGGGATCCAGGTGCACCCAGGTATGCCGGGGATCGTCGAAACGCAGGCGCCAGACCGGCAGGCGCCGCTCCAGGTAGCCCATCATGCTGTGTTCTTCGCGCGGGTAGTAATAGAAGTCGTAGCGTTCCAACCGTTCGGCCTGCATCGGCACGCCCGGCAGCAGCGCGCGAGCCGCCGCCAGCAGGCGATCCGCGGGTAGCTCCCGGAGGATTTCGCCATCCGCCGTCAGCAGCAGGCTGTTGCCGCTGGCGCTGCGCCCGAGCGCATAGGGCTCGCCGTCGAGCGCCCGCCACTCCAGCTCGCGCACCCGCAACCCGGCGGCACGCAAGCGCCGCAGGACAGCGTCCGCCTCCAGTCCGGCGGGCAGCGCCCGGTCCCAGCTACCGCCCTGGTAGGCCGCGAGGTCGAACGGCGTACCGCGGCCGAACAGGTTCCACGGATTCATCGACATCAGCCCGCTGAAGATCCAGCTCAGCACCAGCGCGCCGAAGAGCAGGCCGGCGAGGTGGTGCCAGCGCTGGAAACCGCCCGCATAGGGCGAGCGCGAGCCGCTGCGATAGGGCTTGCGGAAGCGCCAGCGGAGCAGGCCGACGAGGATGCCGAGGACGGTCGCCAGGGTCGCCAGCAGCGACAGGCCGATCACCAGGTTCGCCCACTGCCCGTCGAACCCGCCGCCGCGCAGCGGATAGAGCCAGTGCAGCCAGGCGCCGAGCCAGTTCCAGGCGCGCTCCCGGCGGCTGGCGTCGCGTACCACCTCGCCGGTCTGCGAGGACAGGTAGAGCAGCCGGCCCTGCTCGTCCGCGGTCTGCACCCGCCATAGCGGCCGGTGCGGATCGAGGTTGCGGGTATGGGTCCAGGCGTCTTCCTCGATCCGCCCTTGCAACTGCATCGGTACTTCGCCGCTGAAAGCACGGGCCGAAGCCAGCACCCTGTCCGCGTCCACCGCCAGCGGCCGGCCGTCGCGCGCCGCCAGCGCACGCGTGCGTCCGTCGGCATCGTCCAGCAGGTAGGTCGGCAGGCCTCCTACGCTGGCCAGCCGGATGCTCCGCGGGGTCTTTCCATCGCCGCCGGCGAGGGCCGTCCGCAGCGGTACGCAGGACTCGCAGCCGTCCAGCTCGGGCAGGTGGGCCAGGCGTTCCAGCGGAGTCAGCTTGGGATAGCCGACATACAGCATGACCATGCCGGAGACGAACCAGAGCACCATCAGCAGGCAGCAGCCGATGCCCAGCCAGCGGTGCCACAGGTACAGGTAGCGTTTCATCGACGACTCCTCAGAAGCGCGTCTGCACGCTCAGCTCGAAGGTGCGCGGATCGCCGACGTAGTACAGCGGCGTGCTCTGCACGAAGCGCGCGTAGACCTCGTCGGTGAGGTTGCGCACGCGCCCGGTGATCCGCGTGCGCTCGTCCAGCCGGTAGCTGAGGAAAGTCCCGTAGACCGTATAGGACGGCACGTGCCAGGTGTTGGCGTTGTTGGCGTACACCGAGGACACGTAGCGCGCGTCCACCCCGCCCTGCCAGGCCGGGTCGAAGTCGTAGGTCAGCCACAGGTTGCCGACCCGCTCCGGCACGTTCGGCGGCGTCTTGCCCTTACGCGAGACGGCGACGCCGCCGACGTTCTCGGTGAACTCGTCGTACTGCGCGTCGACCCAGGCGAAATTGCCCTCGGCCAGCAGCTTCGGGGTGATCCGCAGGGAGGCGGCGGCCTCGATGCCCCTGGAGGTCTGCTGGCCCACCGGCACGCTGAGGTTGGGGTTGTTCGGGTCGGCCACCGAGAAGTCCCGGCGGACGATGCGGTAGGCGGCCAGGGTGGCGCTGCCGCGACCGTCGAGGAAATCGAACTTGCTGCCCAGCTCCCACTGGTCGCCGGTGGACAGGTCGTAGTCGCGGACCTGGCCGAAGCTGGCGCTGGTCAGCACCCCGCCCGGCGGGTCGGCGGCGGTACTGTATTGCAGGTAGACGTTGGCGTGCGGAGTGAACTGGTAGACCAGCCCGGCGCGCCCGGTGACCACGTCCCAGCGCCGTTCGAAGTGTGCGGGATTGTCCTTGTCGGGTACCCGATGGTTGCGCACGTCGAGGTCGAGGTGGTCGTAGCGCAGCCCGGTGACCAGCGACAGCTCGTCGGTCAGGCCCAGGCGGTTCTCGGCGAACAACGCGCTGGTGCGCACCTCGTTGCTGCGGTCCTTCCGGTGGCCGGGACGCATGCCCGGCAGGTCGTAGAAGTGGCCCGGCTCGAAACTGGCCGGATCGACCGTACCGAACGGCCCGGAGGCGGTACTCGGGAAGCGCGTCTGCTTGTTGATGCTGTAGTCGAAGCCCAGCGCCCAGTCGCTGGCCAGTCCGAACAGCGGCTGGCTGTGCTGTAGCTCGAAGCGGTTGCCGTTGAGCTGCTGGTCGTGGCGCTGGAGGAATGCGTTGGAGCGCACCACCCCGCTGTTGTCGGCGTTGTAGCGGTAGGTCTCGAGGTTGCGGTAATCGCGCTCGGCGTCGTAGTGGTAGAAGGTGTTGCGCCAGCGCGTGCTGTCGCTGACCCGGTATTCGAGGATCGAGCGCAGCCAGCGCACGCGCTGTTCGTAGCGGCCATCGGCGACATTGTAGTTCTCGCGGCGACGGCTCTTGTCGATCTTCAGCTCGCCGGCGTAGGGATTGAGCACCGGCGTGCCCCAGTAGGGGCTGTCTTCCTGCTCGTCCTGGTACTCCAGGGCCAGGGTGTGGGAAAGGTCCGGGGTCAGGTCGCTGAGCAGGGAGAAAGCGACGTTCCACGATTCGCGCGAATTGCGGTCGACGTAGCCGTTGCCGCCGCTGCGGCTGACGTCCAGGCGCACGAAGTGCTTCGGCTCGGGGCCGATGCCCAGGGCCTGGTTGAAGCCGAAGGCGACTTCCGAATCGTCGTAGCTGCCATAGCGCACCCGGCCTTCCATGAAATCGCCGTAGCGGTCGGCGAGCTTGCTGATGTAGTCCAGCGAGCCGCCGACGGCACCGGCGCCGTTGAGGAAGGAGGACGGACCGCCGACCAGCTCGACGCGGTCGACGATCCAGTCGTCCAGCGGACGCATGGCGCTGCTGTATTGCACCGGAATGCCGTTGAACAACTGGTTGACCTGGTTCGAGCTGAAGCCGCGGTAGGTGACGAAGCCGCCGAAGCCGGGCGGCGCCGAGGCGTTCACGCCGGGCAGGCTGTTGGCGATGTCCTGGGTGCTGCGCAGGCCGCGCCGCTCGAAGCTGGCACGGTTGGCCACGCTTACCGAGCCGGGAGTCTCGCGCAGGCTCAGGCCCAGGCGCGAGCCGCCGCCGGCGCTGTCGTCGAGATCGAGGGCCGGCGGGGTTTCCCCGGCGGCGCCGGCGCTGACGGTGAGGGCGGGCAGTTCGGTGGGTTCCTCATCGGCCCAGAGCCAGGCCGGAACGCCGGCCAGGGTGAGGTTGAGACCCAGCGCGAGGACGCGGCGGGCCGTGGAGTGCTTTTTCATCGAGCGATCCTGAAGCAAGGCATGGTGGGCACGCCCGCCTCGCCCGGATGGACAGCGGCGAGCGCTGCGCGGACGAGGCAGGACGGGCGACGGATGCAAATGCCCGGCGCGGCGGGCGTTCAGGATCAGGCGGGGGAAGCGCGCGGGTTGGCCGGCGGCCAGACGTACCGGGGCGGCACCGGCTCGCGCGTGGCGGGCGGGCGGAAACGCGCCTGGCGTCGCCGTTGCAAGCGCCAGGACCAGATCACCCCGAGCGCGACGAACAGCACCAGGGCGCTGCACATCGGGCAGCTCACCGGCAACTGGGGATTGACCGGTGCCGGATCGCCGGCGGACCCGTCGTCGGGATCCAGGGATAGCCATTGGCTGGCACCGGCGACGCAGAACAGCCCGACGCTGGCCTTCTGCCCTTTGTCGCTGCCCACTCCCAGCGCCTGCAGGTGCAGGACGCCGCAAGCCAGCGCGTTGACCAGCACGCAGGCACAGAGGGCGAAGCTCAGCCACTGCAGCAGCGGTGAGCGGGAGATGGGAGCGATTCTCATGACCGCGCACTCTAGCATCCTGACACGCAAATTCCCCGCGCTTCTGCGCTGCGGTGCATCGCCGCAGCCCGAGGGCGCGACGCACGGCGACGAGCGGCGTATCAGGGGTGACTTGGGAGTTTCATGTGGCGCCGCTATAATCGCCCGCTCAGGCGGCCCTTTCGGGTCGCTCCCGCCTTCCGTTCGAGGGGCGCTGCAGCAGGCCTAGGCCTGTCAGGCTCGAACGGAGCGCGCTCTCAGGCCGGCCTCGCCGGTCTGTCAACGCACCAACGGCGCCCATTCGCAGACAACGAATGGAGAGTTACGCATGAGCGCTGTCATGACGCCCGCCGGTTTCACCGACTACAAGGTCGCCGACATCACCCTGGCCGCCTGGGGCCGCCGCGAGCTGATCATCGCCGAATCGGAAATGCCCGCACTGATGGGCCTGCGCCGCAAGTATGCCGGCCAGCAGCCGCTGAAAGGCGCGAAGATCCTCGGTTGCATCCACATGACCATCCAGACCGGCGTGCTGATCGAGACCCTGGTCGCGCTGGGCGCCGAAGTCCGCTGGTCGAGCTGCAACATCTTCTCCACCCAGGACCAGGCCGCCGCCGCCATCGCCGCCGCCGGCATCCCGGTGTTCGCCTGGAAGGGCGAGACCGAGGAAGAGTACGAATGGTGCATCGAGCAGACCATCCTCAAGGACGGCCAGCCGTGGGACGCCAACATGGTGCTGGACGACGGAGGTGACCTGACCGAGATCCTGCACAAGAAATACCCGCAGATGCTCGAGCGCATCCACGGCATCACCGAAGAGACCACCACCGGGGTCCACCGCCTGCTCGACATGCTCAAGAACGGCACCCTGAAAGTCCCGGCGATCAACGTCAACGACTCGGTGACCAAGAGCAAGAACGACAACAAGTACGGCTGCCGCCATAGCCTCAACGACGCCATCAAGCGCGGCACCGACCACCTGCTGTCGGGCAAGCAGGCCCTGGTGATCGGCTACGGCGACGTGGGCAAGGGCTCCTCGCAGTCGCTGCGCCAGGAAGGCATGATCGTCAAGGTCGCGGAAGTCGACCCGATCTGCGCCATGCAGGCCTGCATGGACGGCTTCGAAGTCGTCTCGCCGTACAAGAACGGCATCAACGACGGCACCGAGGCCAGCATCGACGCCGCGCTGCTGGGCAAGATCGACCTGATCGTCACCACCACCGGCAACGTCAACGTCTGCGACGCCAACATGCTCAAGGCGCTGAAGAAACGCGCGGTGGTCTGCAACATCGGCCACTTCGACAACGAGATCGACACCGCCTTCATGCGCAAGAACTGGGCCTGGGAAGAGGTCAAGCCGCAGGTGCACAAGATCCACCGCACCGGCAAGGACGGTTTCGACGCGCACAACGACGACTACCTGATCCTTCTCGCTGAGGGCCGCCTGGTCAACCTGGGCAACGCCACCGGCCATCCGAGCCGGATCATGGACGGTTCCTTCGCCAACCAGGTGCTGGCGCAGATCCACCTGTTCGAGCAGAAGTACGCCGACCTGCCGGCCGCCGAGAAGGCCAAGCGCCTGAGCGTCGAAGTGCTGCCGAAGAAGCTCGACGAGGAAGTGGCCCTGGAGATGGTCAAGGGCTTCGGCGGCGTGGTCACCCAGCTGACCCCGAAACAGGCCGAGTACATCGGCGTGAGCGTGGAAGGCCCGTTCAAGCCGGACACCTATCGCTACTAAGCGGACCACGGGGCAGGCGCCATGCGCCTGCCCCGTTCGCATGAGCGCTCCCACGATGTCCACGCACCTCGCCGATCGCTACAACCAGGCCTGGCTGTTCGCCGCCCGCGCCCACCGCAACCAGACCCTCAGCGGCTCGCCGCTGCCTTATCTGGTGCACCTGGGCATGGTCGCCAACGAGCTGCTGGCCGCCGATCGCGACGGTGCCATCGAACGGCTCGGGGAAACCCTGCAGATCGCGGTCCTGCACGACACCCTGGAAGACACGGCGACCTCACCCGAGGAGCTGCGGCAACAGTTCGGCGAGTTCGTCTGTGCCGGCGTGCAGGCCCTGAGCAAGCGCGTGGGCGACGGCCCCAAGCGTTCCCTCGACGACTATCTCCAGGCGCTTGCCGAGGGCCCGGCGCAGTACGCCCTGGTCAAGCTGTGCGACCGCATCACCAACCTGCAGCCACCGCCGCAGACCTGGAACCAGGACAAGATCGCGAACTACCACCAGGAGTCGCAGCTGATCCTCGCTCGCCTCGGCCATGCCCACGCCGCGACGGCCCGACGCCTGCGGGAAAAAATCGAGCACTACCGCCAGTACTACTGAAGTACCCGGCGCTAGTCGGAATCAACAAGAAGAGGCGCGGCCGTGGTCGCGTCCAAGGAACCGATCATGAGTCAGAGCGAACGCCGTTTCAGCTTCGAGTTCTTCCCGGCGAAGACCGAGGCCGGCCATGAAAAGCTGTTGGCCACCGCCCGCAACCTGGCGGGCTACAAGCCCGACTTCTTCTCCTGCACCTACGGCGCCGGCGGATCCACCCGCGACCGCACGTTGAGTACCGTGCTGCAACTGGACGGCGAGGTGAAAGTGCCGACCGCGCCCCACCTGTCCTGTGTCGGCGACTCGAAAGCCGAGTTGCGCGAACTGCTCGGCCGCTACCGCGAGGCCGGCATCCGCCGCATCGTCGCCCTGCGCGGCGACCTGCCGTCGGGCATGGGCATGGCCAGCGGCGAACTGCGCTACGCCAACGAACTGGTGGACTTCATCCGCACCGAGACCGGCGACCACTTCCACATCGAGGTCGCCGCCTATCCGGAAGTCCACCCCCAGGCGCGCAGCTTCGAGGATGACCTGGCGAACTTCGTGCGCAAGGTGAAGGCCGGCGCCAGCAGCGCCATCACCCAGTACTTCTTCAACGCCGATGCCTATTTCTACTTCGTCGAGCGGGTCGCCAAGCTCGGCGTGGACATCCCGGTGGTCCCCGGCATCATGCCGATCACCAACTACTCCAAGCTGGCGCGCTTCTCCGACGCCTGCGGCGCCGAACTGCCGCGCTGGATCCGCAAGCAACTGGAAGCCTACGGCGACGACAGCCGCAGCATCCAGGCCTTCGGCGAGCAGGTCATCAGCGAGATGTGCGAACGCCTGCTGGAGGGCGGCGCACCGGGACTGCATTTCTATACTTTGAACCAGGCCGATCCGAGCCTGGCGATCTGGAAGAATCTCCAGCTGCCACGCTGATACCGCCCACGCGGTTCGGCCCGGCAGCGTATACCGGCAGGGAAGCCTCTCACGCGATCCACGACAGACATGGCAAACTCACGCAAGCATCTGATCTACCTGGTCTACGGGCGACAGACCTACCACCAGGAAGCCCTGTTCAGCATCGCCAGCGCCTTCGCCCACCTCCGCGACGGGGCGGCGCATGGCCTGACGGTCAGGGTCTATACCGACGACCCCAGTCCCTACGCCGGCCTGCCGGTGCAGGTCCGCGAAGTGACGGCCGAGGAGCTGGTCGCCTGGTGCCAACCGCACGGCTATCACTTCCGCGCCAAGCACGTGGCCCTGCGCGACGCCCTGGAAGACGCCGACCAGGCATTGCTGATCGACACCGATACCTTCTTCCACAGTTCGCCCCTGCGCCTGTTCGACCGCATCCAGCCCGGCAGCCTGCTGTGCAACGCGATCGGCGCGCGCTATGGCGAACACCGTAACTTCCCGCTCTACCGCGACCTCTCGCCCTACCTGTTCGAGCGCGGCTGGGCCGACGACGAGATGCACCAGCTCAACTCCGGCGTCATCGGCCTGCCTCGGGAAGAGGCGAAAATACTCGACCGTTCGTTGGAATTAATGGATGAACTCTATCCAATTGCCAACGGTGCCTATACTCTTGAGGAATTCGTCCTGGCCGTCGCCGCCCACAAGCGGCTGGAGCTGGTGGGTTGTACCGACCTGATCCACCATTACTGGAGCCGGAAACAGCTGTTCCGCGCGAAGATCCAGGCCTGGTTGTGCAAGCACGGTTCCTCCCTTCTCAGCGCTGCAGCCCTCGACGACACCCTCAAGGTGACCGATCGACTGCCACGCCCACCGCGTGCCAAGCGTCTGCTGTACAAGCTGGGAACCCTGCCGTTGCCGGCTCCGATGCGCCAGTTCAGTATCGAACTGCTCTACGGTTGCCACGAATACAGTAACGAGTTCGACCGGGCCTGCGGCCCCGTCTGGTGGGAGAAAGCCGCGACCAATGCCATCGAACGCTATCCGCAGGAACCGATTGCGGAACAAATCGAGGATTGGCTGAATCACAGCTTGCTGCGCAACCTCCTTGGCTCCCGGGCCAACGAGATCCGCCAGCATTTGCGCCAGCGTGACCTGCTCTGACCGCAGCCCTCCGTTGACGCTGCCCCCGGCCCCCCCACCCAGGGCCGGGAGCGAACCGGCCAGCGCCCCCGACCAGGTGCGCGGCCATGCCCGCGAGGGCACCCGTTCGACACCGGCCACCGAGCGCATACGCAGCGCCGCGGCCAGACCTTCCGCCCTGGCCGACAGGGCCCGAAGGTAGACAGGAGTTCGCAGAACTTGGTGATTTCACAGCAGCCGGCCTCGCCCCGGCCCATATAGGAAAACCCGCATGTCCTTTTCTTCCCTCGGACTCTCCGAGGCGCTTGCCCGCGCTGTGGAGGCTGCGGGCTACAGCCAGCCCACTCCCGTGCAACAGCGGGCGATTCCCGCCGTGTTGCAAGGTCGCGACCTGATGGTTGCGGCACAGACCGGCACCGGCAAGACCGGTGGTTTCGCCCTGCCGGTACTGGAGCGCCTGTTCCCCGCCGGTCATCCCGACCGCGAACACCGCCACGGCCCGCGCCAGGCGCGCGTGCTGGTACTGACCCCGACCCGTGAGCTGGCCGCCCAGGTGCATGACAGCTTCAAGGTCTACGCCCGCGACCTGCCGCTGAACAGCACCTGCATCTTCGGCGGGGTTGGCATGAACCCGCAGATCCAGGCCCTGGCCAAGGGCGTCGACGTACTCGTCGCCTGCCCCGGCCGCCTGCTCGACCTGGCCGGGCAGAACAAGGTCGACCTGTCCCACGTGGAAATCCTCGTCCTCGACGAAGCCGACCGCATGCTCGACATGGGCTTCATCCACGATGTGAAGAAGGTTCTCGCCAAGCTGCCGCCCAAGCGCCAGAACCTGCTGTTCTCGGCTACCTTCTCGAAAGACATCGTCGACCTCGCCAACAAGCTCCTGCACAACCCGGAACGCATCGAGGTAACGCCGCCGAACACCACGGTCGAGCGCATCGAGCAACGCGTGTTCCGCCTGCCGGCGCCGCAGAAGCGCGCCCTGCTGGCGCACCTGGTGACCGTCGGCGCCTGGGAACAGGTGCTGGTCTTCACCCGTACCAAGCACGGCGCCAACCGTCTCGCCGAGTACCTGACCAAGCACGGCCTGCCGGCCGCCGCGATCCATGGCAACAAGAGCCAGAACGCGCGGACCAAGGCGCTGGCCGACTTCAAGGCCAACGACGTGCGCATCCTGGTGGCGACCGACATCGCCGCCCGCGGCCTGGATATCGACCAGTTGCCCCATGTGGTCAACTACGAGTTGCCCAACGTCGAGGAAGACTACGTCCACCGCATCGGCCGTACCGGCCGCGCCGGACGCAGCGGCGAGGCGATCTCGCTGGTGGCGCCGGACGAAGAGAAGCTGCTCAAGGCCATCGAGAAGATGACCAGACAGCGTATTCCCGATGGCGATGCCCAGGGTTTCGACCCCGAGGCCGTGCTGCCCGAGGTGGCCCAGCCGGAGCCCCGCGAGGCGCCGCAGAAGCAGCCGCGCCGCGACAAGGAACGGCGCAGCAGCCGCGAGCGCAAGCCGAAAGACGCCCAGGCGAGCAACCCCGACAGCAATGTCGCTGCGGCCCAGGACGGTACCGAGAAGCCGGCCAGCAAGCGCCGCCGTCGTGGTGGCAAGAACAAGGAAAACCGCGAGGCCGGCCAAGCGCAGCAGCCGCGGCAGAGCCGCGAAGCGCGTCCGGCCAAGCCCAATCGGCCGCCGGAAGTCGACGGTAATCGCGATCCGGAAGAGTTCCTCGACGACGACTTCGACAATTTCGGCAACCGCGCCGACTACGTCAGCCCCTACCAGGGTCAGGAAAACAAGGGACGCGGACGCCGCGGTGGCCAGCAGAAACCCCAGGGTGGCACCGGCCAGCAGGGTCGTGGCCAAGGCCAGGGCCAAGCTCGCGGCAAGAGCCAGGGCGCCGCTCAAGGCGGCGCTCGCGGTCAGGGTGCCGGCCAGGGCAAGGCGAAGAAACCGCGCGCCAGCAAGCCGCGCGGCCAGGGTCGCGAGAATGCCTCGCGGATGAGCGACGCGCCGCTGCGCGAGCCGTCCGAGTACGGCACCGGCAAGCAGCCGAGCCGCCAGCCGGTGGTGATCAACAAGCGCGACCTGGTGCGCATGGATCGCTTCCCCACCGCCGAGCAGCTCGACGAGCTGGAGCCGCGGCGCAAGGGCGAGCGCCCCGCACTGCTGACCCGCAACCGCTAAGGCCGAGCGGGTCCGTGACGCGGACCCGCCGACTTCCGCGAGGATAAAAAAACGCCGACCCTAGGGTCGGCGTTCTTGCATGGCGCGGAAGGCGATCAGGCCTGCGGATCTTCCTTCTTCGCGGTCTGCTGCTGGGTCACGGTCTGCTGGTTCCAGCCGCCGCCGAGGGCCTTGTACAGGTTGACCTCGCTGGTCAGCTGGTTGAGGCGGTCGGTGATCAGTTGCTGCTGCGCGGTGAACAGCGAGCGTTGCGCGTCGAGCAGGGTCAGGTAGTTGTCCACCCCCGTGCGGTAGCGCTTGTCGGCGAGCTGGTAGTACTCGTCGCTGGCCTTGACCAGATCGCGCTGTGCCTGCAACTGCTCGGTGAAGGTACCGCGCGCGGCCAGACCGTCGGCGACTTCCTGGAAGGCGGTCTGGATCGCCTTCTCGTACTGCGCGACGTTGATGTCCTTCTGGATCTTCGCGTAGTCCAGGCTGGCGCGCAGGCTGCCGGCGGTGAAGATCGGCAGGTTGATCGACGGCTGGAACAACCAGGAGCCCGAACCGGCGTCGAACAGGCCGGACAGCTGGCGGCTCATGGTGCCGGCGTTGGCGGTCAGGCTGATGCTCGGGAAGAACGCCGCGCGCGCGGCGCCGATGCTGGCGTTGGCGGCCATGAGCTGGTGCTCGGCCTCGAGGATGTCCGGGCGCCGTTGCAGCAGGTCCGACGGCAGGCCCGCCGGCACTTCGGTCAGCAGGGTCTGGTCCAGGCCCAGGCCTTGCGGCAGGTTCGCCGGGATCCCGGAACCCAGCAGCAGGACCAGTGCATTCTGGTCCTGGGCTACCAGGCGGGTGTACTGCGCCAGGGTCGCGCGGGCGCCTTCCACGGCGGTCTGCGCCTGGCGCAGGTCGAGCGCGGAGGCGACGCCGACGTCGTAGCTGCGCTGGGTCAGGTCGAAACTCTTCTGGTAGGTGCCCAGGGTGTCCTTAGTCAGTTGCAACTGCGCCTGGTCGGCCTTCAGCGTCAGGTAGGCGGTCGCCACGCTGGCCACCAGGGTGGTCTGCGCGCTGCGCTGCGCCTGTTCGGTCGCCAGGTACTGCTCCAGGGCCTGGTCGCGCAGGCTGCGCAGGCGGCCGAAGAGATCGAGTTCCCAGGCGGTAGTGCCCAGGGTCACCCCGTACTGGCTGGAAATCGCCGGACTGCCGGTGGTCGACAGGTCGCCCGGCAAACGCTGGCGGGTGCCGCTACCGTCCACGCCGATCCGCGGGAACAGGTCGGCCCGCTGGATGCGGTACTGCGCCCGGAAGGCCTCGACGTTCAACGCGGCGACCCGCAGGTCGCGGTTGTTTTCCAGCGCCACGCCGATCAGTTGCTGCAACTGCGGGTCGCGGAAGAACTCGCGCCAGCCGATGTCGGCGGCCGGAACGGCCGCCGCGCCGGTGTTCTGCCCGTAGGCCTGCCCTTGCGGGTAGGCCGCGGCTACCGGCGCCTCGGGGCGCTGGTAGTCGGGAATCAGCGAGCAGCCGGACAGAACGACAGCGGCTACCGCCAGGGAAAGGAAGGACCTTTTCATATCATTGCCCCTTTTCGGCCTCAGCCTGCTGCTTGGACGCCTCGTCCTTGAACAGCGTGCTGACCGCCACGTAGAACAGCGGTACCCAGAAGATCGCCAGGACGGTCGCAGTGACCATGCCGCCGATCACGCCGGTACCGATCGCATGCTGGCTGCCCGAGCCGGCGCCGGTGGAGATCGCCAGCGGAACCACACCGAGGATGAACGCCAGGGAGGTCATCACGATCGGCCGCAGACGCATGCGGCAGGCCTCGATGGCCGCCTCGACGATGTCCTTGCCCTGCTCGTGCAGCTCCTTGGCGAACTCCACGATGAGAATGGCGTTCTTCGCCGACAGGCCGATGGTCGTCAACAGGCCCACCTGGAAGAACACGTCGTTGGACAGGCCGCGCATGGACGTCGCCAGCAGCGCGCCGATCACGCCCAACGGCACCACCAGCATCACCGAGAACGGAATCGACCAGCTTTCGTACAGGGCCGCCAGGCAGAGGAACACCACCAGCAGCGACAGCGCATACAGCGCCGGCGCCTGCGAGCCGGACAAGCGCTCCTCGTAGGACAGGCCGGTCCAGGAGTAGCCAACGCCTTTCGGCAATTGCTTGACGATCTCCTCGACCGCCGCCATGGCGTCACCGGAACTCAGGCCGGGCGCCGGCTCGCCGAGGATCTCCATCGCCGGCACGCCATTGTAGCGCTCCAGCTTCGGCGAACCGTATTCCCACTTGCCGGTGGCGAAGGCGTTGAACGGCACCATCTCGCCCTTGTCGTTGCGCACGTACCACTTGCTCAGGTCGTCCGGGTTCATCCGCGCGTCCGGCCTGCCCTGCAGGTAGACCCGCTTGACCCGGCCACGGTCGATGAAGTCGTTGACGTAGCTGGAACCCCAGGCGATGGACACGGTGCTGTTGATGTCGGCAAGGGACACGCCGAGGGCGCTGGCCTTCTCGTCGTCGATCTCCAGCTTGTACTGCGGTTCGTCGCTCATGCCGTTGGGGCGCACGCGTTGCAGCGCCGGGTTCTGCGCGGCGAGCATGAGGAACTTGTTGCGCGCCTGGAGCAGGACCTCGTGGCCGACGCCCGCCTGGTCCTGGAGGAACAGGTCGAAGCCGGTGGCGTTACCCAGTTCCAGTACCGACGGCGGCGCGAAGGCGAACACCATCGCGTCCTTGAAGCTGAAGAAGTGCATCTGCGCGCGCTTGGCCAGCTCGAACACGCTGTTCTCACCACCGGGACGCTCTTCCCAGGGCTTGAGCATGATGAACGCCATGCCCGAACTCTGGCCGCGGCCGGCGAAGTTGAAGCCGGTCACGGTGAACACCGAGCTGACCGAAGAGCTTTCCTTCTCCAGCAGGTATTCGCGCATCGAGTCCACCACCACCTGGGTACGCTCGGCGCTGGAGCCCGGCGGGGTCTGTACCTGGGCGAACAGTACGCCCTGGTCCTCGTCGGGGAGGAACGCGGTGGGAATGCGGGTGAACATCCAGATCATCCCGGCCACGATCACCACGTAGATCAGCAGGTACGGCGCGCGATGCTTGAGGATCGACGCCACGCCCCGCTCGTAGCCGTGGGTGGTGGAAAGGAACATCCGGTTGAACCAGCCGAAGAAGCCGCCCTTGTGCTCGCCATGGTCGCCTTTCTCGATCGGCTTGAGCATGGTCGCGCAGAGCGCCGGGGTGAGGATCAGCGCCACGATCACCGAGAGGGCCATGGCCGACACGATGGTGATGGAGAACTGCCGGTAGATCACCCCGGTGGAGCCGCCGAAGAACGCCATCGGCAGGAATACCGCCGAGAGCACCATGGCGATACCGACCAGCGCGCCCTGGATCTGGCCCATGGACTTGCGCGCCGCTTCCCTTGGCGACAGGCCTTCCTCGGCCATCACCCGCTCGACGTTCTCCACCACCACGATGGCGTCGTCCACCAGCAAGCCGATGGCCAGCACCATGCCGAACATGGTCAGGGTGTTGATCGAGAAGCCGAACGCGGCGAGCACGCCGAAGGTCCCCAGCAGCACCACCGGTACGGCGATGGTCGGGATCAGCGTGGCGCGGAAGTTCTGCAGGAACAGGTACATCACCAGGAACACGAGGAGGATCGCCTCGCCGAGGGTCTTCACTACCTCATGGATCGAGGCCGAGACCACCGGGGTGGTGTCGTACGGGTAGACCACCTTCATGCCCTGCGGCATGAACGGTTCCAGGTTGGCGATGGTCTGGCGGATCGCCTTGGCGGTATCCAGCGCGTTGGCGCCGGTGGCCAGCTTGATCGCGATACCGGACGCCGGGCTGCCGTTGAACTGCGCGTTGATGCTGTAGTCCTGGCCGCCCAGGCCGACATCGGCGACGTCCTTCAGGCGCACCTGGGAACCGTCGGGATTGACCTTGAGCAGGATGTTCTCGAATTGCTCCGCGGTCTGCAGGCGGGTCTTGCCGATGATGGTGGCGTTGAGCTGCTGGCCCTTGACCGCCGGCAAGCCGCCGAGCTGGCCGGAGGAGATCTGCACGTTCTGCGCCTGGATCGCGCTGCTCACGTCGCCCGGGGTCAGTTGGTAGCTGTTCAGCTTGGCCGGGTCGAGCCAGATGCGCATCGAGTACTGCGAACCGAACACCTGGAAGTCACCGACGCCCTTGGTCCGCGAGAGCGGGTCCTGGATGTTGGAAACGATGTAGTTCGACAGGTCTTCCTTGGTCATGCTGCCGTCGGTGGAAACCACACCGACCACCATGAGGAAGTTCTTCACCGCCTTGGTCACCCGGATCCCCTGGCGCTGCACTTCCTGCGGCAGTAGCGGGGTGGCCAGTTGCAGCTTGTTCTGCACCTGGACCTGGGCGATGTCGGGGTCGGTGCCCTGTTCGAAGGTCACGGTGATGGTCATGCTGCCGTCGGAGTTACTCTCCGAGGAGATGTAGCGCAGATTGTCGATCCCGTTCATCTGCTGCTCGATCACCTGGACCACGGTGTCCTGCACCGTCTCGGCCGAGGCGCCCGGGTAGCTCACCTGCACGGCGATGGCCGGCGGGGCGATGGCCGGGTACTGGTTGACCGGCAGACTGAGGATCGACAGGCCGCCCGCGAGCATGATCACCAAGGCGATCACCCACGCGAAAATGGGCCTATCAATGAAAAACTTCGACATTACGAATCCCCTTGATCAGCCCTTGCTGTCGGTTTTCGCCGGAGCGGCGTCGGCCTTCTGCGCGGACGCGACATTCTTCGCCGGCACGGTCTTCACCTCGACACCCGGCTGCACGAACTGCAGGCCTTCGGTAATGATCTTGTCGCCGGCGTTCAGGCCTTCGGTAACCAGCCACTTGTCGCCGATCACCCGGTCGGCCTTGATCACCCGCAGCTCGACCTTGTTCTGCGCGTTCACCACCAGCGCGGTAGCCTGGCCCTTGAGGTCGCGGGTCACGCCTTGCTGCGGAGCGAGGATGGCCTTCTGCTTGACGCCTTCCTGCAACTGCGCGTGAACGAACATGCCGGGCAGCAGCTCGTTGTTCGGGTTGGGGAACACGGCGCGGATGGTGACCGAGCCGGTGCCTTCGTCGACGGAAACCTCGGAGAATTCGAGGCGGCCTTCCAGCGGGTATTGGCTACCGTCCTCCAGCTTCAGGGAGACCTTCGCCGCGTTGTCGCCGGCGCGCTCCAGCTGGCCGCTGGCCAGTTCGCGGCGCAGGCGCAGCAGGGCGGTGGACGGCTGGGTGACGTCGACGTAGATCGGGTCGAGCTGTTGCACGGTGGCCATCGCGTTGGCCTGGCCGTTGGTCACCAGGGCGCCTTCGGTCACCGCGGAACGGCCGATGCGGCCGGAGATCGGCGACAGCACCTTGGTGTAGCGCAGGTTGATCCGCGCCTGTTCCACCGCCGCCTTGGACTGCAGGTAGGCGGCATTGGCGTCGGCGTACTGCTGCTTGCTCACTGCCTGGTCGGCGACCAGCAGCTTGTAGCGCTGGGCCTGCTCCTGGGTCGAGGCCAGGTTGGCCTGGGCGCTCTGGTAGTCGGCCTCGTAGGTGGCGGGGTCGATCTGGTAGAGCTGCTGCCCGGCCTTGACGTCACTGCCTTCCTTGAACAGGCGCTTGAGGATGATGCCGTTCACCTGGGGACGCACCTCGGCGATGCGGAACGCATTGGTCCGGCCCGGCAGCTCGGTATTCAGGGTCACCGTCTGCGCTTCCAGGGTCACGATTCCGACCTCCGGCGTTTGCGCCGGCGGCGGCGCCTCGCTTTTTCCGCACCCGGAAAGGGCCGAAATCGCGACCAGCAGGGCCGGAACCAGTACACGCATGGCTGGCGTTCGTTGCATAGCGTTGTCCTCATGAGCGAAAGCGGCCGATGCAGCGTGAAGGCGCTGCACCGGCTCGAAGAAGGCAGGCAAAATACTTACATTCATAGGTGTTTGTAAACGTCCGAAAGCCTCGCGTGAAAACACCTGAAACGTTTTAGCTCGATGGCCGGTTATCCACCCGGCGCCATGGCCCATATTCAGAACCTGAAACAAGGTTGATAAGGTCAACTAAAATAAGCAAAATGGTTGACTGGATCAACCACATTTACATTAGGTTTACTCGGCCAGACCAATGAACTACCCCGTGAATCCCGACCTGATGCCCGCGCTGATGGCGGTCTTCCAGCATGTGCGGACGCGCATCCAGAGCGAGCTCGATTGCCAGCGACTCGACCTGACCCCGCCCGACGTCCATGTATTGAAGCTTATCGACGAACAACGCGGGCTGAACCTGCAGGACCTGGGACGCCAGATGTGCCGCGACAAGGCACTGATCACCCGGAAGATCCGCGAGCTGGAGGGAAGAAACCTGGTCCGCCGCGAGCGCAACCCCAGTGACCAGCGCAGCTTCCAGCTCTTCCTCACCGACGAGGGGCTGGCCATCCACCAGCATGCGGAAGCCATCATGTCACGCGTGCATGACGAGTTGTTTGCCCCGCTCACCCCGGAGGAACAAGCCACCCTGGTGCATCTCCTCGACCAATGCCTGGCCGCGCAACCGCTTGAGGATATTTAAGAACATTCTTTTCGAAGCACAATGAAAAACGCCGGCGATCGCCGGCGTTTTTCGTTTCAGGTATCCGCTTACTGGCGAATGCCTTCGACGGAGAGCAGCAGCTCGACTTCCTGGGATGCGGGGCCGAGGTCCATCTTGATGCCGAAGTCTTTCAGCTTCAGGGTGGCGCTGCCTTCGAAGCCGGCACGGTAGCCGCCCCACGGGTCGTCGCCCTGGCCGATCAGCTTGGCCTTGATGGTGACCGGCTTGGTCACGCCGTTCAGGGTCAGGTTGCCGGTGATGTCGGCGCTGTCGCCGTTGGCCTTCACTTCGGTGGATTCGAAGGTAGCGGTCGGGTTCTTGCTGACGTTGAGGAAATCACCGCTGCGCAGGTGCTTGTCACGCTCGGCATGGTTGGTGTCCACGCTGTTGGTGTTGATGGTCACCTTGACCTTGTCGGCCGACGGGTTCTTCTCGTCGAAGGTGAAGCTGCCGTCGAAGTCGTTGAAGCGGCCGTACAGCCAGCTATAGCCCAGGTGCTTGATGCGGAACTCGATGAAGGCGTGCTGGCCTTCCTTGTCGATCTTGTAGTCCGCGGCCATTGCCTGGCCGGCGGTGAACAGTGCGGAGCCGAGCGCCAGCGCGGCAAGGGTCTTCTTCAGCATGGACATTCTCCTTAACGTGGTTGTTGATCATTCGACGAGCGACCGAGCATGCGCTTTAGGGTCGGGTCGCGGTCGACGAAGTGATGCTTGAGGGCGGCCAGGGCATGGAGGACGGCGAAGACCACCAGCGCCCAGGCCAGGTAGAGATGGATTTCACCCGCGACGTCCGCCTGGTCGGGCAGCCCGCTGAGGGTTGCCGGCACGGAGAACCAGCCGAACACGCTGATCGGTTCGCCGTCGGCGGTGGAAATCAGGTAGCCCGCGACGATCACCGCCAGCAGCAGCCCGTACAGCGCGAGGTGGCCAAGCTTGCTCGCTACCCGCGTGAGCGGACCGTGGTTGGCCGGCGCCGGCGGCGGCGGGCTGACGAAACGCCAGACGATCCGCACCAGCAGGGCGATGGCCAGCAGGATGCCGATGCTTTTATGCAGCGCCGGCGCGGGGTGGTACCAGGGGTCGTAATAGCTCAGTTCGCGCATCCACAGGCCCAGGCCGAACAGGCCGAAGACCACCAGCGCGCTGCCCCAGTGCAGGAACAGGCTGAATACGCCGTAACGGGATGAGGTATTGCGCCACTGCATGAAAAACTTCCTTGAAAAGCGAAGCCTCAAGACTAGCGGCAAATCCATCGAGTTAAAGCAGAAAATTCTGCTTTGAAACATCGATTCACAAGATAGGTTCGCAGGCTAAGAAAAAACCCTGGATTGCGCTGCGAACCGGGAAGCGCAAGGCGCCGGAGCTTCCGGCGCCGGCGAAGGGAATCAATCGAACAGGCGGGTGAACCAGGCGAACGGGTTCTTCTTCTCGCCGCCGGTCGTCGGTGCGGCTACCTTCTCGGCCTTCGCCACCATCGGCGCGCCCTCGATCACCGGAGTCTTGCCGGCGTACAGGTCGCGCACCTGGCTGGCGGCGCGCTTGCCGCTGCGCAGCGCCCCCTCGATGGTGCCGGGGTACAGCGCATCGGTGTGCTCGCCGGCGAAGGCGACCCGCGACAGCGGCTGTTCCCAGATCCGCCAGAAGCGCGTCACCTGGCCCGGACCGTAGGCCAGGTAGGAACCGCCGGTGCCCGGGTCGGCGCTGTAGCGACGAATTTCGTAGCCGGCGAAGGCACCGCGCATCTTCGGATAGAACTTGTTCATGCGGATCAGCACCTGGTCGACCATCTGCCGGTCGCCGAAAGCCTGCAGCACGCGGGCGTTGTCGCCGGACAGGTTGATCAGCACGTTGGCGCCGCCTTTCAGCGCCGGCTCGACCCAGATCATGCCCAGGCCCTGGTCGCTGAAGATCTCGCCGGAGAGGCGCGACTTGTCGTCCCACACCGGGCGCTTGAACTTCAGCAGGATCTGGTCGCGCCAGCCATAGTTGGTGCCCTTCAGCGCGGACATCTGGGTACCGCTCAGGGACGGGGTCATCTGGATCTGGCCGAGCGCCTTCAGCGGCACGGCGAGAACCACGTAGTCGGCCTTGTAGGTCTCGCTGCCGGCCTTGACGGCGACGCCGTCCTTGGCCTGGACGATGCTCGACACCTTGGATTTGGTCTTGATCGTCTTGATCTGCTTGACGAAGGCTTCCGCCAGCACCTGGCTGCCGCCGGGCAGGCGCGCCGCGCGCAGGTCGCGGTCATCGACGCCACGGTAGGCGCGGCCCTGCTGGGCGAGGTAGAGCAGCGACAGGCGCGACGGTTCGTCGTAGCGCGAGCGGATACGCTGGTTGACCAGCAGGCGCGCGGTCGGCGACAGGTTCAGCTTGTCCAGCCAGCGCGCGGCGTTCATCTGGTCGAGGGCGAACAGGGTATTGCTCGAGGCGGGGTTGAGCGGATCGGAGATCGATGCCGAGAGATCGTCCAGGGTCGACTCGAAGCGCTTGAGGTCGGCGGCGACGTTCGGCTGCTTGAGCGCGAGATCGCTGCTGCTGTAGTACAGGCCGTCGATCAGGTAGCTGGGGGTGCGGACGAAGTCCGGCGCCGGCACCGGCTTCAGCTTGAAGGTGTCCAGGTAGGCATTGAGCGTGGGCTGGACCTTCTGGTTGCCGACCCATTCGCTGGTGGCCAGGCCGGAACGCCCGCCCACCTGCGGCCGCGCCTCGAGCACCGTGACCTGCCAGCCGTCCTTCTGCAATTCGTAGGCCGCGCTCAGGCCTGCCAGGCCCGCGCCGACGACGATCGCCGTAGGCTGTTTATCCTTGCCCAGCGCCACCGCGCTGAACACCCCCAACATGAGAAACGCCGCGGCGCGCAGCCACCTTAACGACATACCGGACTCCCCAGAAAAAAAGCAAAGACGCAACGGCGCGCAGCATACGCCAGAGCCGTTTGGGCCACCATAGGAGTCCGTCGGCGGCTGCTGTCGGATGTGTCCCAACCCACCGGGTTGTTCATCTCACCCCCATTGCATAGGCTTTGCCGATCGATCCGAGGAGACAGCCCATGGGCCTTAACGCCGACTGGATGCAGCGCGACCTGAACGTACTCTGGCATCCCTGTACCCAGATGAAAGACCACGAACGCCTGCCGGTGATCCCGATCCGCCGCGGCGAAGGCGTCTGGCTGGAGGATTTCGAAGGCAAGCGCTACATCGACGCGGTCAGTTCCTGGTGGGTCAATGTGTTCGGCCACGCCAACCCGCGCATCAACCAGCGCATCAAGGACCAGGTCGACCAGTTGGAGCACGTGATCCTCGCCGGATTCAGCCACCAGCCGGTGATCGAGCTGTCGGAGCGACTGGTGAAGATCACCCCGCCGGGGCTCGACCGGGTGTTCTACGCCGACAGCGGCTCGGCGGGCATCGAGGTCGCGCTGAAGATGAGCTACCACTTCTGGCTCAATAGCGGCAGGCCGCGCAAGAAGCGCTTCGTCACCCTGACCAACAGCTACCACGGCGAAACCATCGCGGCGATGTCGGTGGGCGACGTGGCGCTGTTCACCGAAACCTACAAGTCGCTGCTGCTGGACACCATCAAGGTGCCCAGCCCGGACTGCTTCCTGCGTCCGGACGGCATGTGCTGGGAAGAACATTCGCGGAACATGTTCGCCCACATGGAGCGCACCCTGGCCGAAGGGCACGACGAGATCGCCGCGGTCATCGTCGAACCGCTGATCCAGGGCGCCGGCGGCATGCGCATGTACCATCCGGCCTACCTCAAGCTGCTGCGCGAAGCCTGCGACCGCTATGGCGTGCACCTGATCCACGACGAGATCGCGGTGGGCTTCGGCCGCACCGGGACGATGTTCGCCTGCGAGCAGGCCGGCATCGCCCCGGATTTCCTCTGCCTGTCCAAGGCCCTCACCGGCGGCTACCTGCCGATGTCCGCGGTGCTGACCAGCGAGACCATCTACCGGGGCTTCTACGACGACTACCAGACCCTGCGCGCCTTCCTCCACTCGCACACCTATACCGGCAACCCGCTGGCCTGCGCCGCCGCCCTGGCGACCCTGGACATCTTCGAGGAAGACAAGGTGATCGAGGCCAACCGCGCGCTGTCCACCCACATGGCCAGGGCCACCGCGCACCTGGCCGACCACCCGCATGTCGCCGAGGTGCGCCAGACCGGGATGGTCCTGGCCATCGAAATGGTCCAGGACAAGGCGTCCAGGACGCCCTACCCCTGGCAGGAGCGCCGCGGCCTGAAGGTCTTCCAGCATGGCCTGGAGCGCGGCGCGCTGCTGCGCCCGCTGGGCAGCGTGGTGTATTTCCTGCCGCCCTACGTGATTACCCCGGAGCAGATCGACTTCCTCGCCGAGGTGGCCAGCGAAGGCATCGACATCGCCACCCGCGACGCGGTCAGCGTGGCGGTCAGCGACTTCCACCCGGACCACCGCGATCCGGGCTGAACGTCGCCGCCCCTTCGTCCCGAGGGGGCCGGTTCCAGCGCCCCGCGGCAGGCAGTAAACTGCGCGCCTGTCGCCACTACCCTCGAATCGCCATGCGCCTGTCCCGCTTCTTCGTCGACCAGCCCCTCGCCCTCGGCCAGCACGACCTGCCCGAGACCCAGGCCCACTACATCGGCCGCGTGCTGCGGCACGCCACGGGCGACGCCGTGCAACTGTTCGACGGCAGCGGCCGGGAATACCTCGGCGAGCTGGTCGAGGTCGGCAAGAAGAATGTCCGCGTCGAACTCCGCGAGCAGTTCGCCGGCCAGCCCGACTCGCCCCTGCGTATCCACCTGGGGCAAGGCCTGTCGCGCGGCGAGCGGATGGACTGGGCGATCCAGAAGGCCACCGAGCTGGGGGTGGCGGAAATCACCCCGATCGTCAGCGAGCGTTGCGAAGTGCGCCTGAAGGACGAGCGCGCCGACAAGCGCCTGCAACACTGGCGCCAGGTGGCGATCAGCGCCTGCGAGCAGTGCGGCCGTTCGAGCCTGCCGCTGATCCATCCGCCGCTGGCCCTGGAGGACTGGCTGCGCGGGCGGGACGATGAGCTCAGGCTGGTCCTGCACCCTGTGGCCGCCCCCCTGGCCAGCCATGTGCCGCCGTCGCGCCTGGCCTTCCTGGTGGGTCCCGAAGGCGGCCTGAGCGATGCCGAGGTGGAGCAGGCGAAGGCGGCCGGCTTCCACGCCGCGCGCCTCGGCCCGCGAGTGCTGCGCACCGAGACCGCGCCGGTGGTAGCGTTGGCGGTGGCCCAGCAACTCTGGGGCGACTTCGCCTGATATCTCTCCCGCCGCTTTACAACGGCGACAGCCAGTGAATACCGTTGCGCAACCCACTTCGCAACGGATCGCACGCATGGACACGCCCGTTACCTTCGATTGGAAGATCCGCCTGCCCGACGTGCTCGGCGTACTCCGCCGAGACTATGCCGGACGCTTCCCGCAGTTGGCCTCCGCCGCACTGGAGACGCTGCTGGAGCGCCTGCGCGACGACCTTCCCGAGGATTTCCTGCCAGCCCTCGGCCAGGAGCTGGAATCCCTCGGACTGGCGTTGGTGGAACGCCTGGACGAAGACGACAGCCTGAACCTGTACGTGGTCGGCGCCACCCACAGCCAGCGCCTCCTCGATGCGCTCGCAGCGCAGGGCCACAACGCCCGCACGCTGCGCCAGGAAAACGCCCCCGAGGGCGCCCGGGCGGCCCTCCCCGCCGCCGCGCCGGCCGGCCTGGCGCCGGCTTCGGCCTACATCTGCCTCGAACACGCCGAGCACCTGGCGCCCGGCCTGGCCATCGCCCGCCTGCCGGGCGAGGACAGCCGCAACCTGCTGGACCTGCGCCAATGGCCCAGGCTGCAACGCCTGCCCGATGGCGCGGAGGAAACCCAGGGCGCGTTGCTCTGCCGGGCCAGTTCGGCGGACGGCCTGCACGCCTGGGTCAGGATGACCCGTTCGGGAAGCCCCTACGCCTGGCTGCATCGCTCCCGCGACCTCGCCTCGTTGACGCCCGAACTACCGCCCTTGCCGCTGCCGCCGGCGCAGTCGTTGCGCCAACGCCGCACCCCGGAACTTGCCATCGGCCTGGCCGGGGACGACCTGCTCCTGGCCGACCGCGGCCTGTTCTTCCTCTATCCGGGCTTCGCCCAGGGCAACGACGAACCACGGTTGCTCTTCGAGGTGCCGCAAGCGCGGCACTCCATCGAGAATCCGCCGGCGGTCTTCACCACTCCGGACCAGCGCGTCTGCCTGCTCTCCCGCGGGCAGTTCTTCGAATGGCGCGAGGCACGCATCCAGCCCCTGCCGTTCCCCGTCGGCAAGGATCTGCCCGCCGATCCGGCGCAACCGACCTCGGCGGCGCCCGGGACCATCGTCTGGCTGGAGCGTGAAACGCTCTGCGAAGGCCGGCTCGACAGCGGCGAGATCCGCAGCCACTCGCTGGACGGCCTGGCCGAAGGTCCCTACCTGAAGCTCCAGGCCCTGGACGGAGGCTGGCTGCTCCTGGCACCGTGGCTGGAACCGCATCGCTCGCGGGACCTCGCCCAGCTCTGGCACCTCGAATCCGGCCGGGCGCTGCGCATCCGCTACGGCGAACTGGACCTGGAGGGCGGACTACAGCACTGGGCGGAGCTGCCCGACGGCCGGATCGTCGTCGGCGACCATGCCCGGCATGTCGACCTCGGCAGGTTCGAAAGCCTGCGCCAACGCCTGCTGCGGCGGCGCCTGGCGCCGGCCTGAGGCGCGGCTACAGCCCGCGCAGCGCCAGTCCTGCCAGGCCGAGCAGGAGCACGCCGCAACCGGCGTAGCTGACGCGGTGCCAGAACAGCGAGGTGTTGCGCCGCAGCCAGTCCACCAGCGCCGCGCAGCAAAAGCACCAGATCAGCGACGAGAGCATGAAACCGGCGAAGAACACCAGCGACTGCGCCTGGTTCGGCGTGCCGTCGACGATCCCCGCCAGGGCGCTGCCGAGGGCGCCCCAATAGACCACGTTCTTCGGATTGGACAGGGAGATCGCCGCGCCGGCGCCGAAGGCGTTGCGCCCCTGCTCGCCGGCATCCTCCGCCGCCAGCGGCGGACTCCAGGCGTCGCGCAAGCCTTGCACGCCGAGCCAGGCCAGGTAGGCGGCACAGGCCAGGGTCAGGGGAATCCGCACCTGTTCGTAGCCCAGCAGCAGCGCCAGCCCGGTGAGCCCGAGCAGGGCCCAGACGGCATCGCCGATCAGCGACCCCAGTTGCACCAGCAACGCCGGGCGGAAGCCGCCGGTCAAACCGCGGCGCAGCGTTTCGCTGAACACCGCGCCAGGGGAAACATTGAAGGCGAAACCGAACAGCAGGGCGGCGAGGAAGATGGCGAGCATGGAACGACGACTCCGTGGTGGGTCGTCGGATTATCCCGGCCGGCGGCGGCGCCGACTTGAACCGGATTGCGCAGTTCAGCCGCGCACGGCGCGCTGGTAGCGGCCCGGCGAAATGCCGTAGGCGCTGGTGAAGTAACGGGTCAGGTGGCTCTGGTCGGCGAAGCCCAGGGCGTGGGCCACCTCGCCCACCGCCAGGCCACGGCGTAACAGGCCGAGGGCGCGGCGGGTGCGCAATTGCATGCTCCACTGTCGCGGGCTGAGCCCGGTGGCCTTCTTGAACGCCCGCAGCAGGTGGTATTTCGACAGGCCCACCTGCTCCGCCATCCCATCCAGGTCCGGCGGCTCGGCCAGGCGCTCGGCGAGCAGCGCCTGCAGGCGGGCGACAGCCGGGCGCCCAGGATCGGCCCTCTGCGGCAGGCGGGTGCCGCTCGCCGCCAGCAGGCGGCCGAGGAACTCCAGCAGGCGCTCCTCGCCCCGTTCGCGGGCGAAGCGGTCGCTGGCCAGCAAGGCTTCGATGCTGGCGGCCAACTCGCGGCCCAGCGCCGGATTGCGCAGCAGCGGGCGGTCGAACTCGACGGAGGAAAGATCCAGGCTGCTCGCCAGTTCGGCGGCAGGCAGATAGAGGCTGGCGAAGCGCCAGGGCTGGCCGTCGCGGACGCCGCCGCCCTGGATCTGCCCCGGGTTGTAGAGGGTCAGGTCGCCGCTGTCGGCCTGGAAGGTACGGCCATCCAGCCAGACATCTTCCAATCCGCAGAGGTTGGCGCTGATGACGAACTCGTCGTGGCTGTGCTTCTCGAAGCGGTGCCCGGCCAGGCTGGCGCTGGCGACCTCGAGGGAGGCGCCGATCCGCGCGTGCTGCAGGCCGGCCATGGACGGCTCAGATCAGGCCGGCGTCGGCGAGCTTCTCTTCGAGCCCGGCCAGGTCCGGAATCCGCGCGGTTTCGCCGCCGATGTCCACCGCCGCCAGTTCCAGCGCCGCCAGCGGCGCGGCGGTGCTCGCGAGATTGGCGTCCAGCCGCACCGAGCGCGGAATGCCCTGCACCAGCAGGGCGAGGAATTTCACATGGGGTCGTCCGCCGAGGGCGTTGATGACCACCACCCGCGCGCTGCTGCCGAGTACCGGCTGCTGTTCGCCGCTGGAGGCCGCCTCGAAGGACAGCAGCGGCAGGCGCAGGTCGCGCCAGGCCACCTGGCCCAGGTACCACTGCGGCACGCCGGCGGCGACCTGCGGGTTGCGATAGGCGATCAGTTCGGCCACGGCGACGTTGGGCAACAGCAGGGTGCGGTCGCTCAGCGGCAGGAGCAGCCCGGTGAGGCTGTCCGGGGTCGGGTTGGCTGGGGTGTTCCGGCTCATGCCATCCTGCTCGATCACGGCCTGGTTCATGTTTCGACTCCTGTCGGCGCGCAGCGTGCGGCCAGATGCTTGACCAATGCCTCGGCCAGTTCGCGGGGGCTGGCATTGAAACTGCTGTAACCGGCTTCGCGCAAGCTGTCCGGCATGCTCGAACAGACGCAACTGTCGGCGCGCTGGGTCCATACCTCGCCACCCTGGCGCCGCACGTAGGCGGCAGCGGCGCTGCCGTCGCTACCCATGCCGCTGAAGACGATCACCCCGCAGTCGGGCCCGAACTGCTGGGCCAGGTTGAGCATCATCTGGTCGATGGACGGGGTGTAGGGTTCCGGCCAGGGACGCTGGCTGCATTTCAGCCGCCCGTCGTGGTGGAAACCGAGTTCGTGCAGCACCGGCACCACCATGACCTCGCCGCAACGCAGCGCTTCGCCGTCGCGGACGTTCTTCACATGCCACTGGCTGTGCCGGCCGACTGCCTGCGGCAGGTTCTGCTCGAAGCTGGCGTCGATGTGCTGGGCATAGAGGAAGCCGATCGGCAGGCCGCCGGGCAAGGCGTCGAGAAATGCCTTCACCGCCGCCGGGCCGCCGAGCGAGGCCGCCAGCAGCCACACCTCGCGGGCCGCTTCGCCGGCCTGCAGCGGCATCGCCGCGAGGTCGCCGGGAATCTCCAGGCGCGGCGGACGCTCCTCGTCGAGCAATGCGCCGAGGCTGTCGCCAACGCCATCGCTGGGGTCGCCGATCAAGCGCTTCAGCTTGCCGATCAGCCGCCGCTCCCAGCGCGGGTAATGTTCGGTATGCCGCTCCGGCGCGTGGCCCTCGCCGAACAGCACCGGCGCACGGTCCTGCTCCAGCAGGCTGTCCAGCAGCGGCGAGTCGTCCTGCT
Organism: Pseudomonas sp. HMSC063H08; assembly: GCF_001813645.1. NCBI lineage: Bacteria > Pseudomonadati > Pseudomonadota > Gammaproteobacteria > Pseudomonadales > Pseudomonadaceae > Pseudomonas > Pseudomonas sp. HMSC063H08. Next base: position 129,159 of record NZ_KV813561.1, on the reverse strand, counting down.
GGGTCAGGTCCACCAGCCACAGGTCAGGCGCGCACTCCAGCGCGGCGTCGTCGACCCTGGCCGGGTCGGCGTTGAGCACCACCTCGTAGCCATGGCCGAGCAGCGCCTGTTGCAGCACGTGGCGCTGCAACGAGGTGTCGGCGATCACCGCGACCCGTGGCGTGGCGCGCTCACTCATGCTGGCCGACCAGGGACTGGATGGCTTCGAGCAGCTCGGTTTCCTGGTAAGGCTTGCCGAGGTACTGGTTGACGCCGATGCCCAGCGCGCGCTCGCGGTGTTTCTCGCCGGTCCGCGAGGTGATCATGATGATCGGCAGGTTGCCCAGGCGCTCGTCGTGGCGCACCAGGGTGGCGACCTCGAAACCGTCCATGCGCGGCATCTCGATGTCCAGCAGGAGGATGTCCGGACGGTGCTCCTGGAGCTGGGCGATGGCGTCCACGCCGTCCTTCGCGGTCAGCACGTTCATGCCGTTGCGCTCCAGCAGGCGGGTGGTGACCTTGCGCACGGTGACCGAGTCGTCCACCACCATGACCAGCGGCGGCCGCTGCTGCTCGCTTTCGCTCGCCGCCATTTCCTGGCGCAGCGCCAGGCGTTCGCGACGGTTTTCCTGGCCGAGCAGCGCGTGCCGGGAGCGGATGGTCGCCAGCAGGTCGAGGATCACCACCACCCGGCCATCGCCGAGCAGGGTCGCCCCGGAAATCCCGGCGACCCCGGCGAACTGCGGACCGAGGCTCTTCACCACGATCTCGCGGGAACCGGCCAGCGAGTCGACCTGCACCGCCACCGCATGCTCCGAGGAGCGCACCAGGATCACCGGCAAGGGCAGCGACTGGCCGACCAGCTTGGGTTCCTGGCCGTTGTTCAGCAGCTCGCCGAGGTACTTCAGTTCGTAGGACTGCCCGGCGTATTCGAAGCTGGGCGTATCCAGCCCCGCCTCGCCGCGCTGGTCGTAGAGCGCCTCCAGTTCGTAGGGCGAAACCCGCACGATGCCCTCGATGGTGTTCAGCGGCACCGCGTAGAGATCCTCGCCGGATAGCACCATCAGCGCCCGGTTCACCGACACGGTGAACGGCAGCCGCACGTTGAAGCGGGTGCCCTGGCCCGGCTCGGTCTGGATGCTCACCGAGCCGCCGAGCTGCTTGACCTCGGAGTTGGCCACGTCGAGGCCGACGCCGCGCCCGGAGATCTGGGTGACCTTTTCGGCGGTGGAGAAACCGGACTCGAGCACGAACTGCAGCACTTCATGATCGCTGAGGTCGCTGTCGGCGCTCATCAGGCCACGCTCGATGGCCTTGCGCCGTACCGCGTCGAGGCGGATGCCGGCGCCGTCGTCGGAGAGGGTGAGGAGGATGTCGCCGCCCTCGCGGCCGATGTTCAGGCGGATCGTACCGTGCTCCGGCTTGCCCGCCGCGCGGCGCGTCTCGCCGGACTCGATGCCGTGGTCCACGGCGTTGCGCAGCATGTGCTCCAGCGGCGCGACGATGCGTTCGAGAACGGTACGATCCATCTCGCCGTCGGCGTTGCCGACCACGAACTCGACCTGCTTGCCGAGTTCGCCGGCCACCTGCCGGACGATCCGCCGCAAACGCGGTACCAGCCGATCGAACGGCACCATGCGGGTGCGCATCAGGCCTTCCTGGAGTTCGGTGTTGACCCGCGCCTGTTGCAGCAGCAGGGTCTCCGCGTCGCGGTTCTTCGCCGCCAGGGTTTCCTTCAGGTCGAGAAGGTCGGAGGCCGATTCGAAGAGTGCGCGCGAGAGCTGCTGCAACTGCGAATAGCGGTCCATTTCCAGCGGGTCGAATTCTTCGTAGCCGGCGCGTTCGGCATCGGCCTGGTGACGCGAGAGGATCTGCGCCTGGGTCTCGGTGTCGAGGCGGCGCAACTGGTCGCGCACCCGCTCGATGGTGGACTCCATCTCGCCGAGGGTGAAGCCGACGTCGCTCACCTGCTGCTCGACCCGGCCGCGGAAGATCGAGGTCTCGCCCGCCAGGTTGACCAGGTTCTCCAGCAGTTCCGCCGGCACCTTCACCAGTTCCTGCGGGGCACGCCGGGAAGCGGCCTCCTGGGCCGCCTCCTGGGCCTTGCGCACGAACGGCAGGGTGGTGGCCGGGGCAGCCGGAGGCGCCGCCTCGGCCGCCATGATCGCGCCGGCCGCCGGGGCCAGGCGGGTCAGCTCGGCCAGCGCGGAGGCCACCGCGCGGTCGGTATCGTCGGCCTGGACCAGCGCCTGGGCGGGCTCGGGCCGTTCACCGGCCTCGTCGTCCTCGGCCAGCCGCTCGCGCAACAGGTCGACCTGCCGCTGCAGGCCTTCCAGCCCCGACTGCGCATCCAGCAGCAGGCTGTCCGGCCACGGCGCGCCCTGTTGCTGCGCATCGGTGAGATGCTGCTCGAGGTCGTGGGCCAGGTTGCCCAGCTCGGTCTGCCCGGCCAGGCGCGCGCCGCCCTTGAGGGTGTGCAGGATCCGCAGCAGGTCGTCCAGCGGCTGGGCGTCGCCGTTGCCGCCGTCCCAGCGGCCGAGCGCCAGTTCGAGGTTCTCCAGCAGGTCGTCGGCTTCCTCGAGGAAGATGTCGAGGATCTCGCTCTCGTCGGCCGCCGCACCCTTCGCCGCCAGCGGCTTGAGGCTGACGCTGGTGGGTACGCTCAGTTGCTCGTCGGGATCGCTGCGCAGGCGCCTGATCTCCGCGATCAGCGCCTGCCCGTCGGGCAGCGTGCGATGGCCACGCACCGCCTCGAGCATCTCGGCCAGCTCGTCGTGGCAGCGCTGCAGCAGGCCGAACAAGGCCGGGCTGGCGCGCAGGCGTCCGCCGCAGAGGCCTTCGTAGAGGAATTCAAGCTCATGGGCGAGGTCGCCGATCTCGCCGATCTCGGCCATCCGCGCACCGCCCTTGAGGGTATGCAGGTCGCGCTGCAAGGCTTCCAGTTCGATGGTGTTGTCGACGTCGTCGATCCAGCGCTGCAACGCGGCGGCAGCGCTGTCGAGGATATCGAAGCCTTCCTCGAGGAAGATCTCCACCAGTTCGGGATCGCGCTCTTCGAACGCCTCCGCAGCGGGCGGCTGCGTCGCGGCAGGCACGGCGGGCTCCTCGACGGCCGGTGCAACGAGTTCCTCGACGGGGCTTTCCGCCTCGCCCGGTGTCGCGGCCTCGGCCAGCGGGCCCTGGCGGAACCGGCGGATCGCCTGGATAAGGTCGTGCGGGTCGGCCAGGGGCTGGCCGGCGCTCAACTGGTCGAGCTGTTCGGCCAGGCGGTCGTGACAGGCTTGCAGCAATCCGGCCAGTTGCGGGGAGTGCTGGTAACGGCGGTCGACCAGTCCTTCGTAGAGGGCCTCCAGCTCGTGGGCCAGGTCGCCGATCTCGGCGATCTCGGCCATTCGTGCGCCGCCCTTGAGGGTGTGCAGGTCGCGCTGCAGGGCGCTGAGCGAAGACAGCGCGCCCGGCTCGGCCTGCCATTGGGCCAGTGCCTGGCCGGCGCTTTCGAGGATGTCCACCGCCTCTTCGAGGAAGATCGACACCATTTCCTCGTCCAGCTCGCGGCCGGGAGCCGGTGCAGGCGCTGCCGGTACGGTCTCCTCGGCAGGCGTCCCGGCCTCTTCGAAGACCGCCTCGGGGAGGGCCAGCTCTTCGTCTTCCGGGGGGAAATCGTCGGCGCCGAGGCTCTCCGGGTCGATGAACGGAACGGCCTCGGCGGCGGGCGCTTCCAACAGTTCCTGCAGGGCCGCGACCCGCTCCGGACGCGGCGTGACCTGCAGGCCGGCGGCGACCTGGTCCATCATCCCGATCAGCGCCTCATGGGCCTGGCGGGCTTCCTCGAAGAACGCCGGGCTGACCGCCAGGCGGCCTTCCTCGACGGCATCGTAGAGCGCCAGCAAGGCCTGGCAGAGTTCTTCCACCTGCGGCAGCTCGGCATGCCGGGCGCCCTGGTCCAGAGCGCTGAGTTCCTCGCGCAGCGCGCTCAGCTCCTGGCGCTCCTGCGGATGCTCGTGCCAGCGCTCGAGCAAGTCCTCGGCGTCCAGCAGGATGTCCATGCCTTCGACGAGGAACGCCTCGATCAGCAACGGATCGCGGCGCTCGCCGGCATCGCTGTAGCGCTCGGCCTCGAGCGAGGCGATGCGCTCCTGGTGCAGTGCCTCGATACGCTCCAGCAGCGCATCGCTGCCGGGGATCGGGTTCAACGGCCGGTGCGCACCGACCTGTTCCAGGCCGATGCGGAACAGTTGCTCGGCGTCATGCAGCAACTCGGCTTCGCGCAGGTCGAAGGCGAGCAGGTTGGACTTGTATTCCTTGACCAGTTTTTCCAGCGGCGTGGCGATCTCCGCGATCGGCAGGATGCCGGCCATGTGCGCGCTACCCTTGAGGGTATGCAGGGCACGCTGCAAGGCATCGGTGACCGGCTGCGGCAGTTCGCGGGCGCAGTCGGCGAGGAAGCCGACCAGGGCCTCGAGATGGGTCTCCGCCTCGTTGGTGAAGATCTCCAGCAGTTGCGGATCGAGCAGTTCGACGTCGCTCTGCGCCTCGGCAGCGGCCTGCGGCGCGTCGGCCAATGGCGGCGCCTGGACGCCGTTCTCCTGGCTCGACGGCTGCTCCGCCCCGGCTTCCGGCGGTACTCCGCCGTCGTCCGGCGCCGGCGGTTCCGGCAGCGGCTCGCCCTTGGCCAGGGCATGCGCGGTGGCCGCCAGCAGGTCGACATCGTCGCGCTGGCGCTGGGCATTGGCGGCGAACTCCTCGACCAGCTCCGGCAACAGGGCCACGACCTGGTCCACCACTCGCTGCACCGGCTCGCTGGCGGCGATGCTGCGATCGAGCACGCGGTTGAACAGGTTCTCTATCGACCAGGCCAGTTCGCCGATCACCAGGGCACGGACCATCCGTCCGCTGCCCTTGAGGGTATGGAAGGCACGGCGTACCTCGGTCAGCGCGTCGCGGTCGTCGTGGTCGGCTTTCCAGGCCGGCAGGTAGCGGCCGAGGGTCTCCAGGACCTCGCCGGCCTCCTCGATGAAGACCTCGCGCAGTTCCTCGTCCACCGGCTCCTCGTCGGCCGGCGGCGGCAGCAGGCTGACCGGAACGTTCTGCGCCGGCGGGTTGATCGGCTGCACCGGCGCAGCCATCACCTCGGCCAGAGACAGGGCCGGCGCTGCGCTGGCGAGCGCCTCGGCGGCAGGCGGCGCCTCGGCCTCGGGCAATTGCACCTCGGGGAGATCGAGGTCGGAAAGATCCAGTTCCTCCAGGCTCGAGCCCTCCCAGGCGGACACCTCGCCCTCCGCCTCCGGCAAGGCTACATCCAGCGGCAGCGGATCGAGCGCATCGAGAACCAGCTCCTGTTCAGCGGAGCCGTCGAAAGGCTCCAGCGCCGGCAACGGCTCGAGGCTTTCCAGCGGCGCGTCGAAGGACAGCGCCGGCTCCTCCAGGCTCAGATCCAACGTCTCGTCGGCCTGCGCCGGCTGCGCCAGGTCATCGCCGAGCCCCCACTGCTCCGGCAGCGACCAGTCCGCCAGGGCCGCCGGCCCGGAGGCCGGGGCCGCATCGGCGGGCAGGTCGAGGCCGGAGAGATCGATCTCGTCGAGGCTGAAATCGTCCAGGCTGCGGGCAGGCGCCGGGGTCGACTGCGGCTGGCCGCTCTCCTCGACCACCTCCGGCAACGCCGGCGGCACTTCGGCGGAATCGTCCAGCGGCAGGTCCAGGGCCAGGTCGAGGGACGGCTCGCCGGCGTCGGGCGCGACTTCGCCAAGGGTCCAGTTGTCGTCGCTGGCCAGCAGCGGGGCATCTCCCCTCGCCGCCTCGGCAGGAGCCGTGTCGGCGGGCGGTTGCTCCGCTGTCTCGGCGACCTCGACGACCGCCTCCGGCCTCTCCGGCTCGGCAGCCGGGGACGCGATGGCAGCGGGCCCGGACAGGCCGGGCTCGGCCGGGGCCGACGAATTCGGTTTCAGCGTATAGCCGAGGTTCGCCAAGCTGTCCTCGGCGACGTCGAGGATCAGGTCGCTCTGGCTGGCATGGTCCTCGCTCAGGCGCTCCAGGTAATACTCGACGCTGGTGATGGCATCGGCCAGGGTATCCAGGCTCTGCCAGTCCGGCACCGCCTTGCGCGCCAGCAGCTGTTCCTGGATATAGCGGTTGCAGGTTTCCAGCAGGGTCGCGGCGCGCTCCAGCGGGATCATCGCCAGGCCGCCGCGGACCTGGGTCAGCAGCTCCGGCACGCGGGCCAGGTGCTCGTGGTTCCACTGCGAGGCGATGAACTCGATGATCGCGTCCTTGGCCTGCTCCAGACCGTTGCGCGCTTCCTTGATCACCAACTGGTGGATCTGCGCCACATCGGTGGTGGGCAGGCGGCTTTCCTCGCTGTTGCGCTCGTCGCCGGGACCGGCCATGCCGGCCAGGGTGGCCTCGACGTAGAGCAACGCGCCGGCGACGTCCATCAGGATCGCGTCGCTCGGCTCGCGGCGGCCCTGGGCCAGGGCGTGGATGACGTCCAACTGGTCGAGGATGACCTTGCGCGGTTGGCCGAAGCCGAGTACCGCCAGGGTATCGGCTATCTGCTTGAGCGGCGCCAGGAGGGCGTCCAGTTCCGAGGGGTGGCCACGGTCGCTGCGCACGAACAGGTCGAGGCTGTCCTTGATCCGCACCAGTTCCTCGCACAACGCACCGACCACCGAACGCATCGCGTCGCGGTCGGGTCCGGCGAGGCGGGCGCGCTCGGCGTCCACCGTCTCGTGGTCGGGCAGCGCCTCGTCGAGGCGGTACTGTTCCTTCAGTGCGCGGATTCGCGGCGACTGCGAAGGCGCCTTGGCCACGTAGAACAGCAGGTTCTTCACCAGCTCGTCCGGCGCGGCCTGGTTCAGGCCGTCGGCGCCCTGCTCGACCAGGCGCTTGAGTTCGCGGTCGAGCTGGCGCAGCAGGGTGCGCACCGAGGCGCTGTTGACCACGCTACCGTTGGCCAGGCCCTCGACCAGGCCGGAAGCGATGCTCCACAGCGGCCCCAGCGGTGCCTCGCGGCACAGGCCCTCCAGGCGCGCATAGACACGCGCCAGGTAGCCGAGGCTGGTCGCCACGTCCTGGTTGCGCAGCAGGCCGACCAGGGCCATCTGCTGGGTCTGGCGCAGCTTGCGCAGCAAGCCGCCGAGTTCGTCGGTGCGCAGTTGCGCGATGGCCTCGCCGTCCAGTTGCGGCTGGCGCTGCGACAGGTCGGGCGCGAACAGGCTGGTTTCCGAGAGCAGCTTCTCGCCGCGCGCGGCGCGCAGGTCGTTGAGCAGCGGCAGGACCACCATCGGCAGGTCGCGCCGGGCGGTCTGGATCCGGTCGAGGTAGACCGGCAGTTGCAGGATCGCCTGCATCAGCACTTCCAGGGCCTCGCCCTGGTTCGGCACGCGACCGTCCAGCAAGGCCTGGACCAACTGCTCCATTTCCTCGGCGAGCAGGGCCGCGCCGTAGAACTCGACCATCTGCAGGGTGCCCTGCACCTGGTGCACGTAGGTCAGGCAGAACCGCATGCGGGTCGGGTCCTGCGGGTTCTCGACGAACGCTTCCAGCGCCTGGCGCGCCTGTTTCAGGGTTTCGGCGATCTCGCCTTTCACCCATTCCAGAGCGACGTAGTCGTGCCGGTCACCCATAGCCACTCCATTCATGTGCCTGAGTACCCCTTACGGGTAAAGGCCAGGACCCGCTCGTCGGCGACCGGCTCGAGCTCCGGATGGCTCCAGTCGACCACTTCGCCGACCCCGATCACCAGCAAGCCTCCCGGCGCCAGCCGTTCGGCCAACCGGTTGAGGATCTCGCGCCGTCGCCAGCGACGGAAGTAGATCAGCAGGTTCTGACAAAAAATCACGTCCATGCCGGACCAGGGCGCCTTCGCCAGGTCCAGCACATTCAGCCGGGCGCAGCAGACGCGCTCGGTCAGTATCGTTTTCACGCTGAAGCTGCCGTCGGCCTGGCGTTCGCAATAGCGTTCGACCAGCCCGGCCTCCAGTTGCTCCAGCTTGCGGGCCGGATAGTTCGCCTGCCGCGCCCGCTGCAGGGCGTGAAGGCTGATATCCGTCCCGGTGACGCCGAAAAAATCTTCCCGTTCCTGCCCGCGCAACGCCTGCGCGGCGCACATCGCCAGCGAGTAGGGTTCCTCGCCGCTGGAGCAGCCGACGCTCCACAGGGCCCAGGGCCGCGGCATGCCTTCGCGGCGCAGGCGATCGCCCAGGTAGCGCTCGAGCAGCTCGAAAGACGGGGGATGACGGAAGAAACGGGTTTCCTGGACGGTCAGGCGGTCCAGCAGGGTCGCCCACTCCACTGCGCCACGCGGACCGTCGGTCACCTGGCGGTAGTAGCTGTGGTAGTCGCCGATGCCCAGTTCACGCATGCGCGCGGTCAGGCTGGCCTGCAGGAACGTCCGGCGCTGCTCGTTGAGCACCACGCCGGTGCGGTTCTCCAACAGGACCTGCCAGTCGCGGAACTCCGCTGCCGACATATCGGCCAGCGGCTGCAGTGACCAGACGCCGTTCGCCTGCATGCCGTGCCCCTCGTCCAAGGTGTCGACGCGGCGCCCGCCAGGCGGCCGCCGCGCCTATGCTCAGGCCTGCTCCACGCCCTCCGGCAGTTTGAAGCCGGATACCGAGTTGCGCATCTCGCTCGCCATCTTCGCCAGGTTGCCGATGCTCCGCGCGGTGGCGGTGGTACCGGCGGAGGTCTGCGAGGTGATCTCCTGAATGACGTTCATGGTGTTGGAAATGTGGCCGGCCGACGATGCCTGCTGACGGGCGGCGTTGGAGATGTTCTGGATCAGTGCCGCGAGGGTCTTGGATACCTTCTCGATCTCCTCCAGGGCCACACCGGCGTCCTGGGCCAGGCGCGCGCCGCGGACCACCTCGGAGGTGGTCTGCTCCATCGAGATCACCGCTTCGTTGGTGTCGGTCTGGATGGTCTTCACCAGCGCCTCGATCTGCTTGGTCGCCGCCGAGGAACGTTCCGCCAGTCGCTGTACCTCGTCCGCTACCACGGCGAAGCCGCGGCCCGCGTCCCCGGCCATCGACGCCTGGATCGCGGCGTTCAGGGCGAGGATGTTGGTCTGGTCGGCGATGTCGTTGATCAGGCTGACGATGTCGCCGATCTCCTGGGACGACTCGCCGAGGCGCTTGATTCGCTTCGAGGTGTCCTGGATCTGCTCGCGGATGTTGTCCATGCCGGTGATGGTGTTGTGCACCACCTCGTTGCCCTTGTTGGCGATGGCTACCGAACGTTCCGCTACCGCCGAGGATTCCGAGGCGTTCGCCGATACCTGGTCGATCGACACCGCCATTTCGTTGATCGCCGCCGAGGCGCCGGCGATTTCCTGCGCCTGGTGCTCGGAGGCTTCGGCCAGGTGCATCGCGGTGGACTGGGTTTCCTGGGCCGCTGCGGCCACCTGCACGGCGGTCTGGTTGATGGTCTCCACCAGTTCGCGGAGCTGGTCGATGGAGTAGTTGATCGAGTCGGCGATGGCGCCGGTGAAGTCCTCGGTCACGGTCGCGGCCACGGTCAGGTCGCCGTCCGCGAGGTCGGCGATCTCGTCGAGCAGACGCAGGATCGCGGCCTGGTTGCGGTCGTTCTTCTCGGCGGTCTCGGCCAGCCGGCGGTTGGTCTCGCGCACCATCACCAGGCCGATCAGGATGATCGAGGCCAGGGCCAGGGCGCCGAGGACGTAACCGGCGAACAGGTTGATGCTACGCCCGCCGGCCAGGTTCTCGAAGCCGTCGGCCAGTTGCGAGGCCTTGTCCAGCAGGGTCTGCGAAACGCTGAAGATGTTGTTCGCCGCTTCCCGGACCTGGAACAGGTCGGGCGAGGTCTCGAGGATCTCGTCCACCGAGCCGGAGACGAACTCGAAGAGTTCGGCGATCTCGTTCAGGCGATCCACCGCCTCGGCGTTGGTCACCTTGGAGATGCTCATCGCCGCGTTGCCTTCCTGCATGCCCTTCAGTACGCGGCCGAACAGGCTGGCGTCGCGGCCGAAGCTGTCGGCGGCCTGCACCGAGTTCTCGTCGCCGGCCAGCACCTTGTTCACCGAGCCGAGGATACGCTCGGCGAGCAGCGACTGGCGCTGGGCGACCGCGACCTGGTCGGCCGGGGCACCGTTCTCCAGCAGGATGTCGACCACCTCTTCGTATTCCACCTGCAGCTGCGGGATGGTTTCGGCGAGGGTCGAGGCCACCTGGTGCAGGGACAGTACGGTCTGTTCGCTGGCGAGGATGGAGTCGGCGTTCTTGCGCAGGCCGTCCCAGTCCTGCTGCACCACGTCCATCTGCGGCTTCACCGCTTCGGGGCTGGGCGGCAGGGATGTACTCTCGTCGCCGTTGACCAGGATGTTCCAGCGTTTCTCGAAGTCGTTGCGCGCATCCTTCAGGAGCTTGAACGCCTCGCCCTTGCCCGCCGCCGCTTCGGTGGCGTTCTTCGCGATCCGCTGCGACAGGACGCGCAGTTCGCCGGCATGGCCGATGTACTGCTTGTCATGGTTCGACTGGGTGTTGAGGTAGGCAAAGTTGGCGAACAGCAACACGATCGAGACGATGAGGACGATGAACAGCCCCGCGATCACCGAGCTGCTGCGCATGCCCGCGAAAAGATTGCCTGCGTTGATTTTCTTCATATTTGGCCCCCGCCCGGACCGACCACGATTACGATTTCCATGTCACGACACGGGCCGGCAGACCGGCCCAACCGGTGAAGCTGTTTATACGGCGACGTCGAGGAAGCCCTGGTGTTGCGCCAGCGCATGCGGGCTGAACACCAGCCACGGCTGCTCTCGATGGAAGACGCCATGAATGAAGGGTTGCAGTGCCGCTTCTAGTGGCGGCAGCTGTTCGCTGAAGGTGTCCACCGGGAAGTGCTGCATGCCGAACACCTCATCGACGATGAGGCCGGCGAACACGTCCAGGTGCTCCACCACCAGCACCCGCCGCTGCTTGCGCAAGGGCGACAGTTCGGTGCCGAGGAAACCGCAGAGGTCCATGATCGGCAGCAGGCGGCCACGTACGTTGGCCACCCCCTTGACCCAGGTCTTCACGCCCGGCAGCTGGGTATAGCGCGGTTCGTGCAGGACTTCGCCGACCTCCCCCATGGGGGCGACGAAGAACCGCCCGCCCATGCGGAAGCCGATCCCGCTCCAGCTCTGCACCGCCTCCTGCTGGGCCGGCAGGCCGGCGGCCAGGCGTCGGCAGCGCTGATCGATGTCGACGAGGAGCTGGAAGGGGGTCTGAACGTCCGACATGCGGGGCCTGGTCTTTCCGGGGTCAGGGTGAGCGATGCGCTGCGACGGGCTCAGCCCGCCAGCACCGCATTGATGGTTTTCAGCAGGGTCTCTTCGTCCACCGGCTTGGTCAGGTAGTCGCGAGCGCCCTGGCGCTTGCCCCAGACCTTGTCGGTCTCCTGGTCCTTGGTGGTGACGATGATCACCGGGATGGCGCTGGTCTCGGCGTCCTTGGTCAACTGACGGGTCGCCTGGAAGCCGTTGAGGCCGGGCATGACGATGTCCATCAGGACCACGTCGGGCTTTTCCTGGCGGGCCAGGGCGACGCCGTCGCCGCCGTTCTCGGCCTTGAGTACCTGGTGACCATGCTTTTCCAGCATGGCGGTCAGCTTGTACATCTCGGTCGGAGAGTCATCAACAATCAAAATACGAGCCATGGGATCCCCATCACGAAATAAGCATCAACGGCCATGCGGCCGGATATCAGGAAACGGCGTCCACCGGGGTGAAGCTGGGTACGTGTGCCTTGATCGCGCCCAGCAGCTCTTCCTTGCTGAACGGCTTGGTGAGGTACTGGTCGGAGCCGACGATGCGCCCCTTGGCCTTGTCGAACAGGCCGTCCTTGGAGGACAGCATGATCACCGGGGTGGACTTGAACGCGCTGTTGTTCTTGATCAGGGCGCAGGTCTGATAGCCATCCAGGCGCGGCATCATGATGTCGACGAAAATGATGTTCGGATGGGTATCGGCGATCTTCGCCAGGGCATCGAAGCCGTCGATTGCCGTGATCACGTCGCAACCGACCTTTTTCAGCAGTGTTTCGGCGGTGCGACGAATCGTTTTCGAATCGTCGATCACCATCACTTTCAAACCGTCGGATTGCTGTTCCATGTTCGCCCTATATCGACTCGGTGAATCATTCTTCTGTGTTTTCTTCAGTGCGCTAACGCCCTGTCACCGACGGGCTGCGACCCAATCGCGGGCCTTTTTAGCACACTCGACGCAACTCTATCCATAATGCCCGGAACAGGCCGGCTTTTTCCTTGACCAAGCGCAAACGGGGCGCCAACCTGAGCGTCAAACCCGCTTGCCACGCGGCCTCCCCGCCGCGACCGGACAACCCACCCCCCTTTCGGAGGAATTCCCATGAGCGTACGCCTCGGGATCGTCATGGACCCCATCGCGCGCATCAACTTCAAGAAGGACAGCTCGCTCGCCATGCTGCTGGCTGCCCAGGCCCGCGGCTGGTCGCTGTTCTACATGGAACAGCAGGACCTCTACCAGAAGGCCGGCGTCGCGCGTGGACGCATGCGCCCGCTGAAGGTCTTCAACGATGCCTCCCGCTGGTTCGAACTGGAAGCGGAAAGCGACCAACCGCTGCACGAACTGGACGTGATCCTGATGCGCAAGGACCCGCCCTTCGATAACGAATTCGTCTATTCGACCTACCTGCTGGAACAGGCCGAGCGTGCCGGCGCCCTGGTGGTGAACCGGCCGCAGAGCCTGCGCGACTGCAACGAGAAGTTCTTCGCCACGCAGTTCACCCAGTGCACTCCGCCGACGATGGTCAGCCGGCGATCCGATATTCTGCGCGAGTTTGCCGCCGAGCATCGTGACATCATTCTCAAACCCCTGGACGGAATGGGCGGTTCGTCGATATTTCGTCACCGCGAAGGCGACCCGAACCTCTCGGTGATCCTCGAGACCCTCACCCAGCATGGCAGCCAGCAGATCATGGCGCAGCGCTATCTGCCGGAAATCAAGGACGGCGACAAGCGCATCCTGATGATCGACGGCGAACCGGTGCCCTACTGCCTGGCGCGCATCCCCGCCCAGGGCGAGACCCGCGGCAACCTCGCCGCCGGCGGCCGCGGCGTGGCCCAGCCGCTGAGCGAGCGCGACCGCTGGATCGCCGCCGAGGTCGGCCCGTACCTGCGCGAGCGCGGCCTGCTGTTCGTCGGCCTCGACGTGATCGGCGATTATCTGACGGAAATCAACGTCACCAGCCCGACCTGCATCCGCGAGATCGACCAGGCCTTCGACACCCGAATCGGCGACAAGCTGATGGACGCCATCGCCGCCCAACTGGCTGCCCGCTGAATCGCGCGGGCGGGCCTCGGTCCGCCCGCCTCGGCCCGGCCGATGCGCCACGGCGAGCGACCGCGTGTCCAAGGCGCGGAGTGCGTCATAGACTTTTCCGCCCCCCATCGGCAGACTTCGCCCCACGCCAGCCACCACGATCCGCAATGAACGCCGCCGTCCTCAAGTCCCCCTCCGCCGCTGCCGGCGTCCGCCCGGCGGACCGTTTGGGCTTCACCCTGTTCATCGCAGCCATCCTGCACGTCGCCTTCATCCTCGGGGTGGGCTTCTCCATGCCCGCGCCGAGCCAGATCAGCAAGACCCTGGAAATCACCCTGGCCACCTTCAAGAGCGACAAGGCGCCGGAGAAGGCCGACTACCTCGCGCAGATGAACCAGCAGGGCAGCGGTACCCTGGAGCACAAGGCCGCGCCGAAGACCACCGAGGTCGCGCCGTTCCAGGACAACCAGGTGAAGAAAGTCGCGCCGCCGGCTACGCCGAAGCAGGCCAGGAGCGAAGAGGCGCCCAAGGCCGCGGTGACCACCACCCGCCAGCGCCAGCAGAAGGCACCGAGCAAGACCCAGGCACAGAAGGCCGAGCAGGTCGCCAAGCCGGCGCCGCATTTCGACTCAACCCAGCTGTCGGCGGAAATCGCCAGCCTCGAGGCCGACCTGGCCAAGGAGCAGCAGGCCTACGCCAAGCGCCCGCGCATCCACCGCCTGAGCGCCGCCTCGACCATGCGCGACAAGGGCGCCTGGTACAAGGAAGACTGGCGCAAGAAGATCGAACGCATCGGCAACCTCAACTACCCCGACGAGGCCCGCCGGCAGAAGCTCTACGGCAGCCTGCGGCTGCTGGTGTCGATCAACCGCGACGGCACCATCTACGAGGTGCAGGTGCTGGAGTCTTCCGGCGAGCCGATCCTCGACCAGGCCGCCCAGCGCATCGTCCGCCTGGCCGCGCCCTATGCGCCGTTCAGCGGCGACCTGGCCGACATCGACCGGCTGGAGATCATCCGTACCTGGCGCTTCGAACGCGGCGACCGGCTGTCCAGCAAGTAGCGCCGGCAAGGCTGGCTTTCTCGCGTCCGAAGCAGGACACTAGCGGCCATGAAACAGAGCAGCCCAACCTACCTCAAGCATCATTTCCTGATCGCCATGCCGCACATGGCCGACCCCAATTTCGCCCAGACCGTGACCTACCTGGTCGAACACAACGAGCAGGGCGCCATGGGCCTGGTGATCAACCGTCCCAGCGGCCTCAACCTGGCGGAAGTCCTCGAACAGCTCAAGCCGGACGCCCTGCCGCCGGCGCGCTGCCAGCACATCGACATCTACAACGGCGGCCCGGTGCAGACCGACCGCGGCTTCGTCCTCCATCCCAGCGGCCTGAGCTACCAGTCGACCCTGGAACTGGGCGAGCTGGCGATGTCCACCTCGCAGGACGTGCTGTTCGCCATCGCCGCCGGCACCGGCCCGGAAAAGAGCCTGATCAGCCTCGGCTATGCCAGCTGGGAAGCCGGCCAGCTGGAGGCCGAGCTGAGCGACAACGCCTGGCTGACCTGCCCGGCGGACCCGGCGATCCTCTTCGACCTGCCGGCCGAGGAGCGCCTCAGCGCCGCCGCCGCGCGCCTGGGCGTCAACCTCAGCCTGCTCACCGCCCAGGCCGGTCACGCCTGATGGCCAGCGACAAGCCGCTGCGCCTGCTGCTGGGCTTCGACTACGGCACCCGGCAGATCGGCGTCGCCGTCGGCCAGGCGGTGACCGGCCAGGCCCGCGAGCTGTGCGTATTGAAGGCGCAGAACGGCGTGCCGGACTGGAACCGGGTGGAAGCGCTGATCAAGGAATGGCAGCCGGACGCCATCGTCGTCGGCCTGCCGCTGAACATGGACGGCAGCCCAAGCGAGATGAGCGAGCGCGCGGAAAAGTTCGGCCGCCGCCTCAACGGCCGTTTCAACCTGCCGGTCTTTACCCACGACGAACGCCTCACGACCTATGCCGCCAAGGGCGAGCGCCTGGCCCAGGGCCAGCGCGACGGCTACCGCGAGCGACCGGTGGACGCCCTGGCCGCCGCCCTGCTGCTGGAAGGCTGGCTGGCCGAACACCCGGATTGACCCATGGCAGCCGGCACGCCGCCGGTTGCCATTATGCTTTCGCCACCGCGGGCGCCTCCCTACAGCGGGCTCTCCCGGCGGCCATCCCATCGATGTCAGCGAGGAGCCACCATGAGCCTACCCAATCCCGCCGAACTCCTGCCGCGCATGGCCAGCGACCTGCGCGCCCATCTCGCCGAGCGCGGCATCGAGCGGCCGCGCTTCGTCGGCATCCATACCGGCGGCATCTGGGTCGCCGAGGCGCTGCTGAGGGAACTGGGCAACCAAGAGCCGCTGGGCACCCTCGACGTCTCCTTCTACCGCGACGACTTCACCCAGAACGGCCTGCATCCGCAGGTCCGCCCGTCGGCGCTGCCGTTCGAGATCGACGGCCAGCACCTGGTACTGGTGGACGACGTGCTGATGAGCGGCCGCACCATCCGCGCCGCGCTCAACGAACTGTTCGACTACGGCCGTCCGGCCAGCGTGACCCTGGTCTGCCTGCTCGACCTGAACGCCCGGGAGTTGCCTATCCGCCCCGACGTGGTCGGCCAGACCCTGTCCCTGGGTCGCGATGAACGGGTAAAATTGGTCGGTCCCGCACCGCTCGCCCTCGAGCGCAAGGTCCTTTCCTCCGCTTCCTGATCCTCTTCACTAGGGCCTGCCCCATGCCGACAGACGCCAAGCGCCCGCTGCAGCTCAACGACCAGGGCCAGCTGCGCCACTTCATCTCGCTCGACGGATTGCCCCGCGAGCTGCTCACCGAAATCCTCGATACCGCCGATTCCTTCCTGGAGGTCGGCGCCCGCGCGGTGAAAAAGGTCCCGCTGCTGCGCGGCAAGACCGTCTGCAACGTGTTCTTCGAGAACTCCACGCGCACCCGCACCACCTTCGAGCTGGCCGCCCAGCGGCTGTCGGCCGACGTGATCAGCCTGAACGTATCCACCTCTTCCACCAGCAAGGGCGAGACGCTCACCGACACCCTGCGCAACCTGGAGGCGATGGCCGCCGACATGTTCGTGGTGCGCCACAGCGACTCGGGCGCGGCGCACTTCATCGCCGAGCACGTCAGCCCCAACGTGGCGGTGATCAACGGCGGCGACGGCCGCCACGCGCACCCCACCCAGGGGATGCTCGACATGCTGACCATCCGCCGGCACAAAGGGAACTTCGAGCAGCTATCGGTGGCGATCGTCGGCGATATCCTGCATTCGCGAGTAGCCCGTTCGAACATGCTGGCGCTCAAGACCCTGGGTTGCCCGGACATCCGCGTGATCGCCCCGCGCACCCTGTTGCCGATCGGACTGGAAGAGCAGTACGGCGTGCGCGTGTTCACCAACGCCGACGAAGGCCTGAAGGACGTCGACGTGGTGATCATGCTGCGCCTGCAACGCGAGCGCATGCAGGGTGGCCTGCTACCCAGCGAGGGCGAGTTCTTCAAGCTCTACGGCCTGACCGAGAAGCGCCTGAAGCTGGCCAAGCCGGATGCCATCGTCATGCACCCTGGCCCGATCAACCGTGGCGTGGAGATCGAGTCGGCGGTGGCCGACGGTGCCCAGTCGGTGATCCTCAACCAGGTCACCTACGGCATCGCCATCCGCATGGCGGTGCTGTCCATGGCCATGAGCGGC
The DNA here is from genome assembly GCF_001813645.1 of Pseudomonas sp. HMSC063H08. Lineage (NCBI taxonomy): Bacteria > Pseudomonadati > Pseudomonadota > Gammaproteobacteria > Pseudomonadales > Pseudomonadaceae > Pseudomonas > Pseudomonas sp. HMSC063H08. The sequence continues at coordinate 112,160 of NZ_KV813561.1, read as the reverse complement.
CAGAACACCCAACGCCAGCTGGAACAGGAGGACGCCGAATGACCATCAGTATCCGAGGCGCCCGCGTCATCGACCCGGCCAGCGGCCTGGACCAGGTCGGCGACCTCCACATCGAGGCTGGCAAGATCGTCGCCATCGGCGCCGCGCCGGCCGGCTTCAGCGCCCAGAAGACCCTCGACGGCGCCGGCCTGGTGGCCGCGCCGGGACTGGTCGACCTCAGCGTCGCCCTGCGCGAGCCGGGCTACGGACGCAAGGGCAACGTCGAAAGCGAGACCCGCGCCGCCGCGGCCGGCGGCACCACCAGCCTGTGCTGCCCGCCCTACACCCGGCCGGTGCTGGACACCCCGGCGGTGGCCGAGCTGATCCTCGACCGCGCCCGCGAGGCCGGCAACGCCAAGGTCTACCCCATCGGCGCGCTGACCCGCGGCTTCGGCGGCGAGCAACTGTCGGAACTGGTGGCCCTGCGCGACACCGGTTGCGTGGCCTTCACCAATGGCCTGCATGGCTTCGCCAGCAACCGCATCCTGCGGCGCGCCCTGGAGTACGCGGCGACCTTCGACCTGACGGTGATCTTCACCTCGCAGGACACCGATCTCGCCGAAGGCGGCCTCGCCCACGAAGGCCCGACCGCCAGCTTCCTCGGCCTCGCGGGGATCCCGGAAACCGCCGAGACCGTGGCCCTGGCCCGCAACCTGCTGCTGGTGGAACAGAGCGGCGTGCGCGCGCACTTCAGCCAGTTGACCAGCGCCCGCGGCATCGAACTCGTCGCCCAGGCCCAGGCCCGTGGCCTGCCGGTGACCTGCGACGTGGCGCTGTACCAGTTGATCCTCACCGACGAAGCGCTGGTGGGCTTCTCCAGCCTCTACCACGTGCAACCGCCGCTGCGCACCAGGGCCGACCGCGAAGCCCTGCGCGAGGCGGTGAAGAACGGCGTGGTACAAGCCATCGCCAGCCACCACCAACCCCACGAGGCGGACGCCAAGAACGCGCCGTTCGCCGCCACCGAGCCGGGCATCAGCGGCGCCGAGCTGCTGCTGCCGCTGGCGATGACGCTGGTGCAGGACGGCCTGCTCGACCTGCCGACCCTGCTCGCCCGCCTCTCCCACGGCCCGGCCCAGGCCCTGCGCCTGCCTGCCGGGCGCCTGGCGGTCGGCCAGGCCGCCGACCTAGTGTTGTTCGACCCGCAGGGTTCGACCCTGGCCGGTGAGAGCTGGTACTCGAAGGGGCAGAACAGCCCGTTCGTCGGTCACTGCCTGCCGGGACGAGTGCGTTACACCCTGGTGGACGGACACCTGACCCACGAGGGCTGATCCCTGCCACCACGAAAAAGCCCGCCATCCGGCGGGCTTTTTCATCTTCGCGTTCGCGATTCCGGGGGCGTATCCGTTGCCGGGGTGGGCGCCCTATCCCAGCCTCTGCCACCAACCCGCCTCAACGGCAGGGCGAATAACGCGGAGCGTTATCCGCCGAGGCATGCTCGCCGGGAACACCCGATGGCCGGCAGCCGCGCCGGTCGGCGCCGCTCCCTGCGGAGCCTCAGATCTTCGCCAGCGCCTGCGCCAGGTCGGCCTGCAGGTCCTCCAGCGCCTCGACGCCCACCGACAGGCGGATCAGCGAGTCACCGATGCCCAGGTCGGCGCGGGTTTCCGCCGGGATGCTGGCGTGGGTCATGATCGCCGGATGCTCGATCAGGCTTTCCACCCCGCCCAGGCTCTCCGCCAGGGAGAAGATCCGCACGTTCTCCAGGAAGCGCCGGGCGCCGGCCAGGTCGCAGCGCAGGTCGAGGGAGATCATCCCGCCGAAGCCACGCATCTGCCGTTTCGCCAGCTCATGCTGCGGGTGCGAAGCCAGGCCGGGGTAGTAGACCCGCGCCACCTGCGGCTGGCGCTCCAGCCACTGGGCCAGGGCCAGGGCGTTGCTGCAATGGCGCTCCATGCGCAGCGCCAGGGTCTTCACCCCGCGCAGGGTGAGGAAGGCGTCGAACGGCCCGGAGATGGCGCCCACCGAGTTCTGCAGGAAGCCCAGGCGCTCGCGCAGGTCCGGGTTGTCGCCGACGATGGCGATGCCGCCGATCACGTCGGAATGGCCGTTCAGGTACTTGGTGGTGGAGTGCACCACCACGTCGAAGCCCAGTTCCAGGGGGCGCTGGATGTAGGGGCTGGCGAAGGTGTTGTCGGCCACGCTGATGATGCCGCGGGCGCGGCAGAGCTGGGCGATGGCGCGCAGGTCGGTGAGGCGCAGCAGCGGGTTGCTCGGGGTTTCCACCCAGACCATGCGGGTTTCCGGGGTCAGCGCGGCCTCGAAGGCCTGCAGGTCGGTCGGGTCGACGAAGCTGAAGCGATGCCCGGCGCTGCGCCGGCGGACCCGCTCGAACAGGCGGAAGGTACCGCCGTAGAGGTCATTTCCAGAAACGATGTGGGAACCGGCGTCGAGCAGCTCCAGCACCGAGGAGATCGCCGCCAGGCCGGAGGCGAAGGCGAAGGCCTGGGCGCCGCCCTCGAGGTCGGCCACGCAGCGCTCCAGGGCCCAGCGGGTCGGGTTGTGCGAGCGGCCGTAGTCGAGCCCCTTGTGTACCCCGGGGCTTTCCTGGATGTAGGTGGAGTTGGCATAGATCGGCGGCATGATCGCGCCGGTCGAGGGATCGGGGGCCTGCCCGGCGTGGATGACCCGGGTCGCGAAGGCCTGGGCCGGGGCGTCGGGATGCTGGTCGTGCTGGCTCATGCGAGCTTTCTCCGCAAATGGTTCAACAGGTCGAAACGGGTGATCAGGCCGTGGAAGCCGCTGGCGTCGGCGACGATCGCCACCAGGCCGCGGTCCAGGACCGCCTGCAACTGGGCCAGGCTGGCGCCGGGCGCGAGGGTCTCCGGCGCGGCGTTCATCGCGCTGCTTACCGCATCGCGGAAGCGTGGCGCGTCGGCGTGGACACCGAGCAGGATATCCGACTCGTCGATCACACCGACCAGTTTTCCATCGTCCAGCACCGGCAATTGCGAAACGTCGGCCAGGCGCATGCGCTGGAAGGCGGTGAGCAGGGTGTCGTCCGGACCGACGCTGATCACCCGGCCCTCCTCGAAGCGCCGCGCGATGATGTCGCGCAGGTCGCCGTAGTGCTTGCGTTGCAGCAGGCCCTGGTCGGTCATCCACTGGTCGTTGTAGATCTTCGACAGGTAGCGGGTGCCGGTGTCGCAGACGAAGCTGACCACCCGCTTCGGCTCCTTCTGCTCGCGGCAAAAGCGCAGCGCCGCGGCCAGCAGGGTGCCAGTGGAGGAGCCGCCGGGAATGCCCTCGACGCGCAACAGTTCGCGGGCCATGGCGAAGCTTTCCTCGTCGCTGATGGAATAGGCATGGCGCACGCTGGAGAGGTCGGCGATGGCCGGTACGAAGTCCTCGCCGATGCCCTCCACCGCCCAGGAACCCGGCGTACCCAGGGTGCCGGAGCGGGAGTACTCGGCCATGATCGAGCCCTCGGGGTCGGCGAGCACCATCTCCAGCTCCGGCTGGACCTTCTGGAAGAACCGGGTAAGGCCGGTCAGGGTACCGGAGGAGCCGACGCCGACGACGATGGCGTCGAGATCGTGGCCGGTCTGCGCCCAGAGCTCCGGGCCGGTGCCGCACTCGTGGGCCAGCGGGTTGGCCGGGTTGTTGAACTGGTCGGCGAAGAAGGCGCCGGGAATGTCCTGCGCCAGGCGCGCGGCAACGTCCTGGTAGTACTCCGGATGGCCCTTGCCGACGTCCGAGCGGGTGATGTGCACCTCGGCGCCCATGGCGCGCAGGTGCAGGACCTTCTCGGTGGACATCTTGTCCGGCACCACCAGCACCACCCGGTAGCCCTTCGCGCGGCCGACCAGGGCCAGGCCGAGACCGGTGTTGCCGGCGGTGGCCTCGACGATGGTGCCACCGGGCCGCAGGCGGCCGTCACGCTCGGCGGCCTCGATCATGGCGACACCGATGCGATCCTTGATGGAGCCGCCGGGGTTCTGCGATTCGAGCTTGAGGTACAGGGTGCAGGGGCCGGTATCGAAGCGCGTCACGCGAACCAGCGGGGTGTTGCCGATCAGGTCGAGCACGGCGGGACGTGAGTCGGAAGTCATCTTTTCTCCTTTCGGTGTTTCCGCACGGAGCGATACGGTGCGCGGCCTCGTGAGCCATTGCACCTATCCGTTCTGGGGCTTGCAGACCATAGGGGCTGGCGCGCGCGGGCGCCAATAACCTACAGGTAGAACGTTAGAACCTTTGGTTCCTTAAGTCCCGCCGGAGGAATTCCCTGCCGACCGTGGCGCCACCCATGAAAAAGCCCGCCGGATGGCGGGCTTCTCGCACCTGGCGACGAGCCTCAGATGCGCTGCGGCCCGTTGCGCTCGGACACCTGTCCGTTGAGGGTCCAGAAGTCGTAGAGCACGCCGAGGAAGAACAGGCCGCCGGTGAACAGGTAGATGATCCCGGTGATCCACTTGCCCATGTACATCCTGTGCACGCCGAGCACGCCGAGGAAGGTCAGCAGGATCCAGGCCACGTTGTAGTCCAGGTTGCCGCCCTGGAAGCGCCGGTCGGCCTCGCGGTCCATCGACGGGATGAGGAACAGGTCGATGATCCAGCCGATGAAGAACAGGCCGAAGGTGAAGAACCAGATCGTCCCGGTGATCGGCTTGCCGTAATAGAAGCGGTGCGAACCGGTGAAACCGAAGATCCACAGCAGGTAGCCGATGGCCTTGCTATGGGTGTCGTGCTGTTGAGTCATGCGTCCCCCTCGTTCCGTGCGCGGCTGCGGCCGCGCTTGAGCCGCAGGTTAGCGGAGCGGCGGACGCCGCGCCAGAGCGGCCCGGCGCATGACAGTTTTGCAATTGCCTATCCTGTAGGCTGGTGCTGCCGCCACCGCCCCACAGGAGCCGCCATGAGTGCCGGACACGAGCACAGCTTCGCCCAGACCAACTCGACCCGCCTGAAATGGGCGTTGCTGCTGACCGGAAGCTTCCTCGTCGCCGAGGTCGTCGGCGGCATCCTCACCGGCAGCCTGGCGCTGATCTCCGATGCCGCGCACATGCTCACCGACGCCGTGGCCCTGGCCATCGCCCTGGCCGCGATCAACATCGCCAGGCGCCCGACCAACGATCGCCTGACCTACGGCTACCACCGCTTCGAGATCCTCGCCGCGGCGTTCAACGCGTTCCTGCTGTTCGGCGTGGCCTTCTATATCCTCTACGCGGCCTACGAGCGGCTCAACCAGCCGGCGGAGATCCAGTCCGTGGGCATGCTGGTGATCGCCGTGCTCGGTCTGCTGGTGAACCTGGCCAGCATGCGCCTGCTGGCGCCGGCCCAGGGCAACAGCCTGAACGTCAAGGGCGCCTACCTGGAGGTCTGGAGCGACATGCTCGGCTCGCTGGGGGTGATCGTCGCCGCGATCGTGATCCGTTTCACCGGCTGGGCCTGGGTCGACTCGCTGGTGGCGGTGCTGATCGGTTTCTGGGTCCTGCCGCGCACCTGGATCCTGCTGCGCGAGAGCCTGCATGTGTTGCTCGAAGGGGTGCCGAAGGAAATCCAGTTGGCCGAGCTGCGCGAAGCGCTGCTGGGGATTCCCGGCGTGACCGGGCTGCACGACCTGCATGTGTGGTCGATCACCAGCGGCAAGATCAGCCTGACTAGCCATCTGGTCTACGACCCGGCCCTGGTCGACGCCGAGGCGCTGCTGGGCACGGTGAAGGCGCTGCTGCACGACCGCTACGAGATCGAACACAGCACCCTGCAACTGGAAACCTCGGCCTGCGCCCAGGCCGAGGAGCCGCTGGCCTACTGAAGGCGGTTCAGCGGAAGCGCCGGCCGGCAGGGTCGTCGTCGGTGATTTCCAGGCTCAGGCCCTGGGTCAGGTTCGACAGGTGGTCGGCGTCGCTTTCCGAACCGAGCTTGATCATCAGGCGCAGGTCGTTGGCCGAGTCGGCGTGGGCCAGGGCGTCCTCGTAGGTGATCTCGCCCTGGGTGTAGAGCTGGTACAGCGCCTGGTCGAAGGTCTGCATGCCCTGCTCGGTGGAGCGCTTCATCAGCGGCTTCAGCTCGTGCACCTCGCCCTTGCGGATCAGGTCGGCGGCCAGCGGGGTGTTCAGCAGCACCTCGATCACCGCCCGCCGCCCCTTGCCGTCGGGGGTCGGCACCAGTTGCTGGGCGACGATGGCCTTGAGGTTCAGCGACAGGTCCATCCACACCTGGCCATGACGATCAGCCGGGAAGAAGTGGATGATCCGCTCCAGCGCCTGGTTGGCGTTGTTCGCGTGCAGGGTCGCCAGGCACAGGTGGCCGGTCTCGGCGAAGGCCACGGCGTGGTCCATGGTCTCCCGCGAGCGCACCTCGCCGATCATGATCACGTCCGGCGCCTGGCGCAGGGTGTTCTTCAGCGCCACCTCGAAGGAGTCGGTGTCCAGCCCCACCTCGCGCTGGGTGACGATGCAGCCCTGGTGCTGGTGGATGTACTCGATCGGGTCCTCGATGGAGATGATGTGCCCGGTGGAGTTCTTGTTGCGGTAGCCGATCATCGCCGCCAGCGAGGTGGACTTGCCGGTGCCGGTGGCGCCGACGAAGATCACCAGGCCGCGCTTGGTCAGCGCCAGCTTCTTGAGGATTTCCGGGAGCTTCAGCTCTTCCAGGGTCGGGATGTTGGTCTCGATCCGGCGCAATACCATGCCCACCAGGTTGCGCTGGTAGAAGGCACTGACCCGGAAGCGGCCGATGCCGCGGGCGCTGATGGCGAAGTTGCACTCATGGTTCTCGGCGAAATCGCGGCGCTGCTGCTCGTTCATCACGCCTAGCACGGTCTCGCGGGTCTGCTCCGGCGACAGCGGCGTCTTGGTCACCGGCATCACCCGGCCGTTGACCTTCATCGACGGCGGTACGCCGGCGGTGATGAACAGGTCGGAGCCGCCCTTTTCCACCATCAGGCGCAGCAGCTTTTCGAATTCCATGATGTTCTCGCTCACTCAGGGGCGCGCCGCGACGGCGAGCCGGATGCGGGCGAGCGGGCGCTGGACGCGCTCGCCGGCAAGGATAGGTAGGAATGCGCCTACGGTACCGCTCTCCCGCTCTTGAATCCTAGACGCAGTTCCGGGATTCGGGCGAAGCGCGGCGGATCGGCGCCAGGATCAGAAGTTTTCCGGGATCTTCGCCTTCTCGCGGGCATTCTCGCGGCTGATCAGGCCCTTGGCGACCAGGCCCTTGAGGCACATGTCGAGGGTCTGCATGCCCAGCGAGCCGCCGGTCTGGATCGCCGAATACATCTGCGCGACCTTGTCCTCGCGGATCAGGTTGCGGATCGCCGGGGTGCCGATCATGATCTCGTGGGCCGCCACCCGGCCGCCGCCGATCTTCTTGATCAGGGTCTGCGAGATCACCGATTGCAGCGACTCGGAGAGCATCGAGCGAACCATGGCCTTTTCCTCGGCCGGGAACACGTCGACCACCCGGTCGATGGTCTTCGCCGCCGAGGTGGTGTGCAGGGTGCCGAATACCAGGTGGCCGGTCTCCGCCGCGGTCAGGGCCAGGCGGATGGTTTCCAGGTCGCGCATCTCGCCGACCAGGATGATGTCCGGGTCCTCCCGCAGCGCCGAGCGCAGCGCTTCGCTGAAGCCGAGGGTGTCGCGATGCACCTCGCGCTGGTTGACCAGGCACTTCTTCGATTCGTGGACGAATTCGATCGGGTCCTCGATGGTGAGGATGTGGTGGTACTTGGTGTTGTTCAGGTAGTCGAGCATCGCCGCCAGGGTGGTGGACTTGCCCGAACCGGTCGGCCCGGTGACCAGTACCAGCCCGCGCGGGACGTCTGAAACACGTTTGAACACTTCTCCCATGCCAAGCTCCTCCATGGTCAGTACCTTGGAGGGAATGGTCCGGAATACCGCGCCGGCGCCACGGTTCTGGTTGAAGGCGTTGACCCGGAAACGCGCGACGCCCGGCACCTCGAAGGAGAAGTCGGTCTCGAGGAATTCCTCGAAGTCCTTGCGCTGCTTGTCGTTCATGATGTCGTAGATCAGCGCATGCACCTGCTTGTGTTCCAGCGGTGGCAGGTTGATCCGGCGTACATCGCCATCCACCCGGATCATGGGCGGCAGGCCGGCGGAGAGGTGCAGGTCCGAAGCGCCCTGTTTGGCACTGAAGGCGAGCAGCTCGGTAATATCCATGGGACTCCCCAATTACAAGCAAGCAGGTAGAATGCCGCCAAAGCCGCCGTCTCGGACAAGGAAAACACCGGATGAACCAGGGTGCTTCCAGGACACGCGTGGTGTCCTGCGCCAGACGCGGAACCTCGACACTGGAACAGGAAGATGGCCATCGAGGCCGGCGGTTTCGAGGGCGTCGAGCCGACGCCGACCGCACTTCCATAGGGCGCAGGTAATGTCCACGATAGCAGAGAATATTGCAAAGGTTGCCGCGCGCATCCGTGAGGCAGCGCAAGCTGCGGGGCGCGATCCGGCCACGGTCGGCCTGCTCGCCGTGAGCAAGACCAAGCCCGCCGCCGCGGTGCGCGAGGCGCACGCCGCCGGCCTTCGCGACTTCGGCGAAAACTACCTGCAGGAGGCCCTCGGCAAGCAGGCCGAACTGGCCGACCTGCCCTTGAACTGGCACTTCATCGGCCCCATCCAGTCGAACAAGACGCGGCCCATCGCCGAGCATTTCCAGTGGGTGCACTCGGTGGACCGGTTGAAGATCGCGCAGCGCCTGTCGGAGCAACGCCCGGCCGGGCTGCCGCCCCTGAATGTCTGCCTGCAGGTCAACGTCAGCGGCGAAGCCAGCAAGTCCGGCTGCGCCCCCGAGGACCTGCCGGCCCTGGCCGAGGCCGTGAAGCAACTGCCCAACCTCCGATTGCGTGGCCTGATGGCCATCCCCGAACCCACCGCCGAACGCGCCGCGCAACACGCCGCGTTCGCCCGCCTGCGCGAACTGCTGCTAGACCTGAACCTTGGCCTGGACACCCTGTCCATGGGCATGAGCGACGACCTCGAGGCAGCCATCGGCGAAGGTGCGACCTGGGTCCGCATCGGTACCGCCCTGTTCGGCGCCCGCGACTACGGCGCGCCGGCTTCTTGAAGGAATCCCCTATGAGCACACCCCGCATAGCGTTCATCGGCGCCGGCAACATGGCCGCCAGCCTGATCGGCGGCCTGCGCGCCCAAGGCGTGCCGGCGGCGCAGATCCGCGCCAGCGACCCGGGCGCCGAGCAACGCGCGAAGATCGCCGGCGAGTTCGCCATCGACGTGGTCGAGTCCAACGCCGAGGCCGTGGCCGACGCCGACGTCGTGGTCCTGTCGGTCAAGCCGCAGGCCATGAAAGCCGTGTGCCAGGCCTTGGCGCCGGCGCTGAAGCCGGAGCAACTGATCGTCTCCATCGCCGCCGGCATCCCCTGCGCCAGCCTCGAAGCCTGGCTCGGCCAGCCGCGCCCGGTGGTCCGCTGCATGCCCAACACCCCGGCGCTGCTGCGCCAGGGCGCCAGCGGGCTGTACGCCAACGCGCAGGTCAGCGCCGCGCAACGCGAGCAGGCCGGGCAGCTGCTGTCTGCGGTAGGCATCGCCCTGTGGCTGGACGACGAAGCGCAGATCGACGCGGTGACCGCGGTGTCGGGCAGCGGCCCGGCGTATTTCTTCCTGCTGATGCAGGCCATGACCGACGCCGGCGAGAAGCTCGGCCTGTCCCGCGAGACAGCCTCGCGCCTGACCCTGCAGACCGCCCTCGGCGCGGCGCAGATGGCGCTGTCCAGCGAGGTCGAGCCGGCCGAACTGCGGCGCCGGGTGACTTCGCCCAACGGCACCACCGAGGCGGCGATCAAATCCTTCCAGGCCAACGGCTTCGAAGCACTGGTGGAGCAGGCCCTGAACGCCGCCAGCCAGCGCTCCGCCGAGCTGGCCGAACAGCTTGGCCAATAAGGAGTAGTCGATGATCGGCCTCAACACCGCTGCTATCTATATCCTCCAGACCCTCGGCAGCCTCTACCTGCTGATCGTGCTGCTGCGCTTCATCCTGCAACTGGTCCGCGCGGACTTCTACAACCCCCTCAGCCAGTTCATCGTGCGCGCCACCAAGCCGCTGCTGAACCCGCTGCGGCGGATCATCCCCGGCTTCGGCGGGATCGACCTGGCCTCGCTGGTGCTGGCGATCCTGATCCAGCTAGTGCTGATGATCCTGATCCTGATGCTGATGGGCTACGGCGTCGGCGGCTTCATCATGCAACTGCTGATCTGGTCGATCATCGCCGTCACCTCGCTGTTCCTGAAGGTGTTCTTCTTCGCCCTGATCATCAGCGTGATCCTTTCCTGGGTCGCCCCGGGCAGCTACAACCCCGGCGCGCAACTGGTGAACCAGATCTGCGAACCGCTGCTGATGCCGTTCCGCAAGCTCCTGCCGAACCTCGGCGGACTGGATCTCTCGCCGATCTTCGCGTTCCTCGCGCTGAAGCTGATCGACATGCTGGTGATCAACAACCTGGCGGCCATGACCGGCATGCCCCAGCAGTTGAGCATCTTCCTCTGAGCTTCTACCGCTGGGACGGCGAGGACCTGCTCCTCGATTGCCACCTGCAGCCCAAGGCGAGCCGCGACGAGTTCGCCGGGCTGCACAGCGAACGCCTGAAGATCCGCCTCACCGCACCGCCGGTGGAGGGCAAGGCCAACGCCCATCTGCTGGCCTTCCTCGGCAAGGCCTTCGGCGTGGCCAAGAGCCTGGTGAGTCTCGAAAGCGGCGAGCTGAACCGGCAGAAACGGGTGCGCATCCGCCGTCCGACCCGATTGCCGGAGGAACTGGGGATCGCCGCTCGACCCGCTTGACCGACCTTACGTGCAGGAATGTGAAGCAGGCCAATTGACGCTCCCCCGCTCCCCCGCATAATCCACGCCATCCTTCCCCCGCCGGTCCCGCGCCCTGGAGCCCCTGGATGAGCATGGAAAGACTCAGCCATCAAATCGACGCCTACGTCGCCTGGAAGCGCGAGCTGATGCGGGAAATCACCCGCTATCGCGGCTGGCTGGAGCGCAGCCGGCTGAACAGCCCGGCGGTCGAGGCCAAGCTCGAACGCGCCCTGCGCCAACTGCGCGCGGACCACATCACCCTGGCCTTCGTCGGCGAGTTCTCGCGTGGCAAGACCGAGCTGATCAACAGCCTGTTCTTCGCCGGCTACGGCCAGCGCATGCTGCCGTCCCACGCCGGGCGCACCACCATGTGCCCCACCGAGCTGTTCCACGATCCGCGCGCCGAGCGCAGCTACATCCGCCTGCTGCCGATCGAGACGCGCCTGGCCGACGCCAGCGTCGCCCAGTTCAAGCGCGTGCCGCGCCACTGGGTGAACATTCCGCTGGACACCGGCGACCCGGAGGGCATGGCCCAGGCCTTCGCCCAGGTCGCCAAGACCAAGGCGCTGCCGGTGGAACAGGCGATCCAGCTCGGCTTCCATCCGGATGCCCTGGAAGCCGCCGACGAGCCCGACCAGGTGCGCGTCCCGGCCTGGCGCCACGCCCTGGTCAACTTCGACCACCCGCTGCTGCGCCAGGGCCTGCGGATCCTCGACACGCCCGGCCTGAACGCCCTCGGCAGCGAGCCGGAGCTGACCCTGTCGATGCTGCCCAACGCCCAGGCGATCCTGTTCCTGCTGTCCGCCGACGCCGGTGTCACCGCCTCGGACATGGAAATCTGGCAGAAGTACATCCAGCCACTGCGCGAGGACGGCCATAGCAGCCTGTTCGCCGTGCTGAACAAGATCGACGTGCTCTGGGACGACCTCTCCGGCGAGCGCTTCGTACAGAACGCCATCCGCCTGATCCAGGACGGCACGGCCCGCCAGCTCGGCCTGCAGCGCGGCGACGTGCTGCCGCTGTCGGCGAAGCAGGCGCTGCTGGCCAAGGTCCGCGGCGAACCGGCGCTGCTCGAACGCAGTCGCCTGGATCGGCTGGAAGCGCTGCTCTGCGAGCGCATCGTCGCGCAGAAGGAAGCGCTGCTGGAGAACGCCGTGCTCGGCCAGGTCCTCGGCCTGCTGCACAACAGCCAGCATCTGCTGCGCCTGCGCCTGGAGAAGGTCGAGGAACAGCGCGCGCTGCTCGACGACAAGCAGCGCGACAGCGGCCAACTGCTGTTCGAACTGACCGCGAAGACCAAGGACGACCACGGCCGCCACCACCGCCGCCTGCTCAACCTGAAGACCAACCAGCGCCTGTTGCAGCACCAGGGCGCGACGCTGCGCGAGACGATCCGTAGCGAACGCATGGAACAGCACCTGCAGAAGGTGCGGCGCAACCTCAACGGCAGCCTGACCACGGTCGGCATCAACCAGGCGATCCTGGCGTTCTTCCGCGCGGTGGAGCACGACCTCGACAACCTCGAGCACGAGGCCGGCATGGCCAACCGCATGGTCGCCGCCATCTACCGCCGGCACAACGAGGAGAACCCGCTCTACGCCCTCGACGCGCCGCAGCTGCGGGTCCAGCGCTACCAGCGCGAACTGTTGCAACTGAAGAAGAAGGGCGACCAGTTCCGCCTGCAGTTGAAGACCGTGCTTACCGAGCAACGCCTGCTGACCCGGCGCTTCTTCGCCACCCTGGTGCAGGAGGTGGTCGGCCTGCACCAGCGTCTGCGCGAGGAAACCGAGCGCTGGGCCAACGACGCGCTGATGCCGCTGATGCAGCACACCCTGGAAAACAAACAGTTGCTCGAAAGCCACATGCTCCGCCTCAAGGGCCTGGCCCAGGAGACCCAGCAGGTACGCCAGCGCAGCCAGGCCTTCGCCGGGTTCGCCGAGGAATTGCAGGAACAGTTGCGCGAAGCCGGCGACATTCTCCGCCAGTTGCGCCGCCCCTCGCCCCTGCAGCGCCAGGCCAAGGTGGTCAACCTGCCCGGCTCGCAGCGCGCCTGACCCCGCTCCCACGGCGCGCGCCAGCGCGCTTGCCGCTGGGGGCGACGCTCTTTAGACTGGCGCCCTCCTTTGTTCGAGAGCAGGGTCGATGCCCACAGTCTTCCCCGACGACTCCGTCGGTCTGGTCTCCCCCCAGACGCTGCACTTCAACGAACCGCTCGAGCTGACCAGCGGCAAGTCCCTGGCCGAGTACGACCTGGTGATCGAAACCTACGGCGAGCTGAATGCCACGCAGAGCAACGCGGTGCTGATCTGCCACGCCCTCTCCGGCCACCACCACGCCGCCGGCTACCACAGCGTCGACGAGCGCAAGCCGGGCTGGTGGGACAGTTGCATCGGTCCGGGCAAGCCGATCGACACCCGCAAGTTCTTCGTCGTCGCCCTCAACAACCTCGGCGGTTGCAACGGATCCAGCGGCCCCGCCAGCATCAATCCGGCGACCGGCAAGGTCTACGGCGCGGACTTCCCGATGGTCACGGTGGAAGACTGGGTGCATAGCCAGGCGCGCCTGGCAGACCGCCTCGGCATCCGCCAGTGGGCCGCGGTGGTCGGCGGCAGCCTCGGCGGCATGCAGGCGCTGCAATGGACCATCAGCTACCCCGAACGCGTCCGTCACTGCCTGTGCATCGCCAGCGCGCCGAAGCTGTCGGCGCAGAACATCGCCTTCAACGAAGTCGCCCGGCAGGCGATTCTTTCCGACCCTGAGTTCCTCGGCGGCTACTTCCAGGAACAGGGCGTGATTCCCAAGCGCGGTCTCAAGCTGGCGCGGATGGTCGGCCATATCACCTACCTGTCCGACGACGCCATGGGCGCCAAGTTCGGCCGTGTACTGAAGACCGAGAAGCTCAACTACGACCTGCACAGCGTCGAGTTCCAGGTCGAGAGCTACCTGCGCTACCAAGGCGAGGAGTTCTCCACCCGCTTCGACGCCAATACCTACCTGCTGATGACCAAGGCGCTGGACTACTTCGACCCCGCCGCCGCCCACGGCGACGACCTGGTGCGCACCCTGGAGGGCGTCGAGGCGGACTTCTGCCTGATGTCCTTCACCACCGACTGGCGTTTCTCGCCGGCCCGCTCGCGGGAAATCGTCGACGCCCTGATCGCGGCGAAAAAGAACGTCAGCTACCTGGAGATCGACGCCCCGCAAGGCCACGACGCCTTCCTCATGCCGATCCCCCGGTACCTGCAAGCCTTCAGCGGTTACATGAACCGCATCAGCGTGTGAGGACCCGATGCGCGCCGATCTCGAAATCATCCAGGAATGGATTCCCGCCGGCAGCCGCGTCCTCGACCTCGGCTGCGGCGACGGCGAACTCCTGGCCTGGCTGCGCGACCACAAGCAGGTCAGCGGCTACGGCCTGGAGATCGACCCCGACAACATCGCCCGTTGCATCGAAAACGGGGTGAACGTGATCGAGCAGGACCTCGACAAGGGCCTGGGCAACTTCGCCAGCGACAGCTTCGACGTGGTGGTGATGACCCAGGCGCTACAGGCCGTGCACTATCCGGACAAGATCCTCGAAGAGATGCTGCGGGTCGGCAAGACCTGCATCATCACCTTCCCCAACTTCGGCCACTGGCGCTGCCGCTGGTACCTGGCGCGCAACGGCCGGATGCCGGTCTCCGAGTTCCTGCCGTATACCTGGTACAACACGCCGAACATCCATTTCTGCACCTTCCAGGACTTCGAGCGCCTGTGCCGCCAGTTGCGCATGCGCGTGCTCGACCGCCTGGCCGTAGACCGTGACCACCGGCATGGCTGGGCCAGCCGGCTGTGGCCTAATCTATTGGGTGAGATTGGAATCTACCGGGTCACCGGACCCGGAGTGCAGACCCGCAACCTCGCCGTCTAGGAACGCGCCAGGCTGCGGGCCAGGGCCGGGCGCCCCTCCGCTCGTCCTCGGGAGAGCGCTGCCGAAGCCGGCCAAGGCCGCCAGCAGCAGACCATGGACAACGTCCATGCCACCTTTCAGGAGAAACCACCATGCGCCGCTTCACCGCTTTCGTCCTCGGCCTCTGCCTGAGCCTGCCGGTCCTCGCCGAGCAGGTGCAGCGCTTCGGCGACCTGGACGTCCACTACAACGTGTTCAACTCCAGCTTCCTCCAACCCAACGTGGCCAGCGCGGTCGGCCTGGTACGCAGCAAGGCGCAGGGCGTGATCAACGTGGTGCCGATGGAGAAAGGCAAGCCGGTGGAGGCCAGCGTGACCGGCTCGGCCAAGGACCTGACCGGCAAGGTCATTCCCCTGGAGTTCCGCCGGGTCAGCGAGGAAGGCGCCATCTACAACCTGGCGCAATTCCCGATCAGCCAGCGCGAGACCCTGGTCTTCACCATCAAGGTCGAGGCCAAGGGCGAACCTGCGCAAACCTTCAGTTTCAACAAGGAAATCTTCCCGGACGAATGATCAAGCTCGAACAGCTGGTGCTGGCCAGCCACAATGCCGGCAAACTCAAGGAACTCCAGGCCATGCTCGGCGCCAGCGTGAAGGTGCGCTCGATCGGCGAGTTCAGCCAGGTGGAACCGGAGGAAACCGGTCTTTCCTTCGTCGAGAACGCCATCCTCAAGGCACGCAACGCCGCACGCCTCTCCGGCCTGCCGGCGCTGGCCGACGACTCCGGGCTGGCGGTGGACTTCCTCGGCGGCGCGCCGGGCATCTACTCGGCGCGCTATGCCGACGGCCGGGGCGACGCGGCGAACAACGCCAAGCTGCTGGAGGCCATGAAGGATGTCCCGGACGCCGAGCGCGGCGCGCAGTTCGTCAGCGTGCTGGCGCTGGTGCGCCACGCCGACGACCCGCTGCCGATCCTCTGCGAGGGCATCTGGGAAGGCCGCATCCTTCGCGAAGCCCGCGGCGCCCACGGCTTCGGCTACGACCCGCTGTTCTGGGTGCCGGAACGCGACTGCTCCAGCGCCGAGCTGGCGCCCGAGGAGAAGAACCGCCTCAGCCACCGGGCCCGCGCCATGGCCCTGCTCAAGCAGCGCCTGGGTCTCTGAGCCGCAACCGCCGGCGCCGCCCCCGGGCGGCGTCGGCACGGCGTTTCGTCCGGCCGCCTTGGAGGTTGGCCGAACTCATGCCACGATAGCGCCCCGAAACCGCCCCCACCCTGCCCCGCCGTGACCCAAGCCACCCCGTTCCAGCTCCCGCCCCTGGCCCTGTACGTGCATATCCCCTGGTGCGTGCGCAAGTGCCCGTATTGTGACTTCAACTCCCACGCCGCTGGCCCGGAGCTGCCCGAAGAGGCCTATGTCGACGCCCTGCTCGCCGACCTGGAGCAGGACCTGCGCCATGTCCACGGCCGGCGCCTGGGTTCGATCTTCTTCGGCGGCGGCACGCCCAGCCTGTTCTCGGCCAAGGCCCTGGGCCGGCTACTGGAAGGCGTCGAGCGCAGGGTCGGCTTCGCCGACGGCATCGAGATCACCCTGGAAGCCAATCCCGGCACCTTCGAACAGGTCAAGTTCGCCGACTACCGGCGCCTCGGCATCAATCGCCTGTCCATCGGCGTGCAGAGCTTCCAGGCCGACAAGCTGCAGGCTCTGGGGCGCATCCACGACGGCGCCGAGGCAGTGCGCGCCGCCGACATGGCGCGCCAGGCCGGCTTCGACAACTTCAACCTCGACCTGATGCACGGCCTGCCCGGGCAGAGCCTCGACGACGCCCTGGCCGACCTGCGCCAGGCCCTCGCCCTGGCCCCCACGCACCTCTCCTGGTACCAACTGACCATGGAGCCGAACACGGTGTTCTGGAGCCAGCCGCCGGAGCTGCCCGAGGACGACATCCTCTGGGACATCCAGGAAGCCGGCCAGGCCCTGCTCGACGCGCACGGCTACCGCCAGTACGAGACCTCCGCCTACGCCCGCGACGGCCTGCGCGCCCGGCACAACCTGAACTACTGGAGCTTCGGCGACTTCCTCGGCATCGGCGCCGGCGCCCACTCCAAGCTGAGCGCGCCGGACGGACGCATCGTGCGGACCTGGAAGACCCGCCTGCCGAAGGACTACCTCAACCCGCAAAAGGCCTTCCAGGCCGGCGAGCGCCCGCTGGAAGCGGCCGACCTGCCATTCGAGTTCATGATGAACGTGCTGCGCCTGGTCGACGGCGTCCCCGCCGCGCTCTACCCGCAGCGCACCGGCCAGCCGCTGGCGACGATCACCGATGCCTGCGCCGCCGCGCGCGACGCCGGGCTGCTCGCCGACGACCCGCAGCGCCTGCGTCCCAGCGAACGCGGCCAGCTGTTCCTCAATGACCTGCTGCAACATTTCCTGCCGTGACGACGGATGCACGCCCATCCGTGCCGGCAGGCAGGTAAACTCCGCCGACCGACACGCCGATTCGTTACAAGGAACCCTCGATGGATTACGCGCTGGACCTGATCGCCACCCTGTCGCGCTGGAGCCGCAGCCACCTGTCGGACATTTCCCTGGCCATCATGGCCACCCTGCTGGTGCTGTTCGGCCCGGCGATCAACGCCTGGGTACAGCAGCGCATCGGCAGCCTCAACTTCGTCTTCCGCACCCTGCTGTTCGTGTTGATCTGCGCGGTCGGCTACGGCCTGGCGATGGTCTTCGTCACCCCCTGGCTGGCCAAGGGCCTCGGCTACTTCAACAACTACACCCTGGCGCCCGTGCTCCTGCTAGTGTTCTTCGTGATCGGCATGATCGCCGATCGCAGCTGAGCCCCCGGTCTCCCGGCGGCCAGCGCCGTCCCCAAGAGCGTCATGGCCTCCGGGAGCCCGCATGAAACCGATCAAGCACCTCTATCTGCATTTCACCGACGGCCAGCGCCTGTCGCTGCGCTTCCCGCGCCAGCAGGACGACCCGGCCGAGGTCGCCCGCAGCATCCGCCAGCAACTGGACACGCCCTATCTCAGCGTCGAGGTCGACGGCGACCTGCTGCTGATCCCGCGGGACAGCATCAAGTACCTGCAGATCAGCCCGGCGCCGGCGCGCCTGGACGACGACGGCACGCTGCGCGGCGCCGAGCTGATCGTCTGAGGGCCGTCCGCCTCAGTTACCCTCCCGGCGCAGCGCCTGCGGGGTGAAGTCGCGCGGCCCGACCTGCACGCCGAAGTCGTACATCGGCTCGTTGTTGTCCAGCCCATCGACGAAGTAGCGGCCGCCCTTGAAGTCGTAGATCGCTTCCAGGGTGCTGGAGACCAGCGGCACATCGTAGTAGTTGATCGGATGGACCTCCTGGGCCCGGGTCAGCACGCCATCCTTGTCGTAGATGTCGGCGGCGAGGATCTGCCAGCTGTCTTCGTCGAGGTAGAAGCGGCGCTTGGCGTAGGGATGGCTGAAGCCCTTGCGCAGGGTCGCCTCGACCACCCAGACGCGATGTAGCTCGTAGCGCAGCAGGTCGGGATTGATGAAGCGGCTCTTGAGGATGTCGCCATAGGCGAGGCCCTTCTGGTGCACCGCGTAGCTGTTGTAAGGCACCAGCATCTCGCGCTTGCCGAGCAACGCCCACTCGTAGTGGTCCGGTGCGCCGTTGTAGACATCCACGGTGTCCGCCGTGGCCATGCCGTTGGTATCCGGCTGCAGGCTGTCGTAGGCCAGGGTCGGCAAGCGCCGCACGCGCCGCTCGCCACGGTTGAAGCGCCAGGCCTTGCGGATCGACAGCACCTGGTCGAGGGTTTCCTGCACCACCAGCGCCGAACCGGCCAGGCGCGCCGGCGCGACCACCTTGTACTTGTAGTAGAACAACGTGTTGTCGAGGTTCTCCGGGATCATCCCCTCGCGGCCATAGACGAAGTACAGGTAGCGGTCTAGCTTGAGCAGGTTGTAGCTGCCGTTGGCCAGCACCGCCGCCTGGTTGGTCTGCAGGTGCAGTTGCTCGCCGCGGTAGCGCATGATGTGGTTCCAGATCGCTTCCTGGCCGCTCTGCGGCAGGGGGAAGGGCACGCCGGCGGCAGCGCCCTGCACGCCGTTGCCGTCGGCGATCAGCTCGGCGCGGCTGGCGTTGGCGCGGGTAGCGTCGTACAGGCGCTGCGGCAGGGATGCGCTGCGGCGGGTGGGGAAGACCCGCAGGTGGTAGTCCGGGTTGGCCTGCAGCAAGGCCTGGGTGCCCGGCGTCAGCAGCGCCTGGTAGGCGGCCATGTTGCGGCTGTCGACGACCAGGCGCGGACGATCGGCGGCGAACGGGTCGAGGTGATGCATGCCGGGCCGGTAGCCGGCCGGCGCCTGGGTGATGCCGCCGG
>NZ_KV813561.1:7482-92992 GCF_001813645.1 Pseudomonas sp. HMSC063H08 | reverse complement strand
GGCCGGCGCCTGGGTGATGCCGCCGGTCCAGGGCGGGATGCTGCCATCGGCGTTGCCGGCCCGCTCCGCTCCCAGCGGGGTCAGGTCCTGGTCCAGGCGTGCGGCCTGGACTTCGTCTACCTTGGCCTGCGCCGCCCAGGCGCAACCGGCCCCGAGCAACAGGATGCCCAGTTTCTTCAACACAGCAGTCTCCTTTGCAGCCGGCCGAGCCGTGCCGCTCTTATTATTGGATCCGGCCGAAGCCGGGAAACGTGCAGCTTGAAGGTGAGGTCCGCCGGGTGTTCCCGGTCTGCTTGGAGTCCCGGCGCCGGTTCGGCGCCAGGGATACGTCGCTGGTGCGGTGGATCAGTCGATGCGCTCGAACTTGAGGTCCCAGACGCCATGTCCCAGGCGCTCCCCGCGCCGTTCGAACTTGGTCACCGGACGCTCTTGCGGGCGCGGCACGAAGCGGCCGTCTTCGGCCTGGTTGCGGTAGCCCGGCGCCGCGCTCATGACGTCCAGCATGTGCTCGGCATAGGGCTCCCAGTCGGTGGCCATGTGCAGCACGCCGCCGACCTTCAGCTTGCGCCGCACCAGTTCGGCGAATTCCGGCTGGACGATCCGCCGCTTGTGGTGGCGCTTCTTGTGCCAGGGATCGGGGAAGAACAGCAGCAGCCGATCGAGGCTGGCGTCGGCCACGCAGTGGCGCAGCACTTCCAGCGCGTCGCAGCTATACACCCGCACGTTGCCCAGGCCCTGGGTCAGCAGGCCGTTGAGCAGCGCGCCGACGCCCGGCTTGTGCACCTCGACGCCGATGAAGTCGATGTCAGGCGCGGCGGCGGCCATTTCCAGGGTGGAATGGCCCATGCCGAAGCCGATCTCGAAAGTCCGCGGCGCCCGGCGACCGAAGATCGCGTCGAAGTCCTGAACCTCATCGCTCAGTTCCAGGCCGAACTTCGGCCAGCCCAGGTCGAGGCCACGCTGCTGGCCTTCGGTCATGCGCCCGGCGCGCATCACGAAGCTCTTCACGGTGCGCATCGGCCGTGCTTCGTCGTGTTCCGCCAGGGAGTCCTGGGCCGGGGATTGCGGGGTATCGCTCATGGAAAAGAAAACCTTGCTAGAGACAGAAGGGCGGGCTGCCTGCCGGACGCTTCCCGCATCCGGCGGACAGCCCGCCCCAGGTAGTCGGTATCAGTCGATCAGGCCGTCCAGCGGCGACGAGGCGCTGGCATACAGCTTGCGCGGCATGCGTCCGGCCAGGTAGGCGAGGCGACCGGCGACGATCGCGTGCTTCATGGCCTCGGCCATCATCACCGGGTCCTTGGCATGGGCGATGGCGGTGTTCATCAGCACCGCCTCGCAACCCAGCTCCATGGCGATCGCTGCATCGGAAGCGGTGCCCACGCCGGCGTCGACCAGCACCGGGACCTTGGCTTCCTCGAGGATGATGCGCAGGTTGTAGGGGTTGCAGATGCCCAGGCCGGAGCCGATCAGGCCGGCCAGCGGCATCACCGCGATGCAGCCGATCTCGGCCAACTGGCGGGCGATGATCGGGTCGTCGCTGGTGTACACCATCACGTCGAAGCCGTCCTTCACCAGTTGCTCGGCGGCCTTGAGGGTCTCGACGACGTTGGGGAACAGGGTCTTCTGGTCGGCGAGGACTTCCAGTTTGACCAGGTTGTGCCCGTCCAGCAGCTCGCGGGCCAGGCGGCAGGTGCGCACGGCCTCGACCGCGTCATAGCAGCCGGCGGTGTTCGGCAGGATGGTATAGCGATCCGGCGGGATCACATCCAGCAGGTTCGGCTCGTCGGGATTCTGCCCGATGTTGGTGCGCCGCACCGCCACCGTGACGATCTCCGCTCCGGAGGCCTCGATGGCCCGGCGGGTCTCGTCGAGGTCCTTGTACTTGCCGGTCCCCACCAGCAGGCGCGAGCCATAGGTACGGCCGGCGATGACGAAGGGGGTATCGGTACTGGATGCTTGGCTCATCGGATGACTCCTGGATGGAAAGGCTTGCGGGGCCGATGGAAGGGTTCGGGGGCCAGGCCTAGCCGCCGCCGATGGCGTGGACGATCTCCACGCGATCGCCATCCTTGAGCGCGGTGCTGGCGTGCTGGCTGCGCGGCACGATATCCAGGTTCAGCTCGACGGCCACGCGGCGGCCGCCAAGCTCCAGGCGGGCCAGCAGGTCCGCGACGCTCTCCGCGTCGGGCAGCTCGAAGGGCTCGCCGTTCAGTTGAATCTGCATGGCTGGACGGTCACGAAAGTGAAAGGGAGCGGCATTCTAGCCCGATCCACCCCGATGACCAAGGCGCCTTGTCGACAAGTGCGCCGCCTGAGGCAACCGGTCTCAGGCGTTGCCCAGGCGCCAGGCGGCCAGCCCCAGGCACAGCCAGCCGGCGAGGAAGGAGACGCCGCCGAACGGGGTGACGATGCCGAGCTTGCCGATGCCACTGAGGGTCAGCAGGTAGAGGCTGCCGGAGAACAGCAGGATGCCCAGCGTGAACAGGCCACCCGCCGCGCTCACCAGGCGGCCGTCCAGGCGGGTGGCGAGCAGCGCCACGCCGAACAGCGCCAGGGCGTGGATCAACTGGTAGTGCACGCCGGTCTGGAATACCGCCAGGTACTCGGCGCTGAGCTGCTTCTTCAGGCCGTGGGCGGCGAACGCCCCGAGGGCCACGCCGGTGAAACCGAAAAATGCCGCCAACAACAGGAAGGGACGAAGCATGGACAAGACTCCGGTGATAGCATCCAGCCCGCTATAATGGCCGCCCCCTTCTTCCAAGCCAAGCCGCGCATGTTGCGATCCCTGTTCCGCCGCCTGTTCAAGTACCTGCTCTGGTTCATGGCCGCCAGCGTCGTGCTGGTCGCGGTCCTGCGCTGGGTGCCGCCACCGGGGACCATGGTCATGGTCGAACGCAAGGTCGGCTCCTGGGTCGACGGCCAGCCCATCGACCTGCAGCGCGACTGGCGCTCCTGGGAGCAGTTGCCGGACAGCCTGAAGGTCGCGGTGATCGCCGGCGAGGACCAGCACTTCGCCGAGCACCACGGCTTCGACCTGCCGGCCATCCAGCAGGCCCTCGCGCACAACGAGCGCGGCGGCAGTATCCGCGGCGCCAGTACGCTCAGCCAGCAGGTGGCGAAGAACGTCTTCCTCTGGTCCGGGCGCAGTTGGCTGCGCAAGGGCCTGGAGGCCTGGTTCACCCTGCTGATCGAGACGCTCTGGACCAAGCAACGGATTCTCGAGGTCTACCTGAACAGCGCCGAATGGGGCCCGGGCGTCTTCGGCGCGCAGGCTGCGGCACGCTATCACTTCGGCCTCGACGCCGAGCGCCTGAGCCGCACCCAGGCCAGCCAGCTCGCCGCGGTGCTGCCCAGCCCGCTGAAATGGAGCGCGGCCAGGCCGGGCCCCTACGTACGCCAGCGCGCGGCCTGGATTCGCCAGCAGATGTGGCAGTTGGGCGGCGACGACTACCTGCTGCGCCTGGAGCGCTGAAAGCTCAACGCGGCGGTTTTTCCAGGGCCTGGCGCGGCACCGCGAGCATCAGCCGCAAGTCGTCGTCCGGCAGGTGCGCGGTCAGGCCCAGTTGCGGATAGACCCAGGCCTCGCCCTGGGCCAGTTGCAGGCGCAGGCGCGGCTGGCCGAGACTGGCCAGCAGCCGCTCGGCACCGACCCTGCCTTCGGGAATCATGCTCAGCGCCACGATCGGCTTGTCGCCCAACTGTCCTTCCAGCCCGGCGCTCAATGGCTGCGGCGCGCTGCCAGGCTGCAACGCGGATGCCCGCTGCAGGCTCAGTTGCTCCTCGGCGCTCAGGCCCAGCTCGCCTTCCACCTGCCAGGGGCCGCCGTCGCCCAGCAGGCGGCCGCGGAAGGCCAGGCGCACGCCATCCAGGCGCGGGTCCACCCACAGCTCGCCATCCACCGCGTCGTGCAGTTGGCGCAGGGTCAGGGCGTTGTCCGCCAACGGCGCCAGCACCTGCTCCTGCCAGTCGGCCAGCCACGGCAACGGCCGCGCCGGTTCCGGCGTACGGACCAGCCAGGCGCCGACGACGAAGGTCAGGACCGCCAGCGACAGGTAGAACAGCCAGCGGGTATTGCGCGGCATGGGATTCCTCCGGGCAGAAAAAAACCGCACCCTTGCGGGGTGCGGTTTTCGCGAGGCGCGGCGATCAGGCGAGAATCCGCCCTTTCAGCTTGCTCATGGCGTTCTTTTCCAGCTGCCGGATACGCTCGGCGGAGACGTTGTACTTTTCCGCCAGGTCGTGCAGCGTGGCCTTCTCCTCGGACAGCCAGCGCTGCTGGAGAATGTCGCGGCTGCGCTCGTCGAGGCCTTCCAGCGCCTCGTGCAGGTTGGCGCTGGAGCTGTCGCTCCAGTCGGCGTCTTCCAACTGGCGCGCCGGGTCGTAGCGGTGGTCTTCGAGGTAATGCGCCGGCGACTGGTAGGCGCTCTCGTCGTCTGCGTCGGCGGCCGGGTCGAACGCCATGTCCTGGCCGGTCAGGCGGCTTTCCATCTCGCGCACTTCGCGGGGCTCGACCCCCAGGCTCTCGGCGACGCGATGGACTTCCTCGTTGTTCAACCAGGCCAGGCGCTTCTTCTGGCTGCGCAGGTTGAAGAACAGCTTGCGCTGCGCCTTGGTGGTGGCGACCTTGACGATCCGCCAGTTGCGCAGGATGAACTCGTGGATCTCCGCCTTGATCCAGTGCACGGCGAAGGACACCAGGCGAACGCCCATTTCCGGGTTGAAACGCTTCACGGCCTTCATCAGGCCGACGTTGCCTTCCTGGATCAGGTCGGCCTGGGCCAGGCCGTACCCCGAATAACTCTTGGCGATATGAACAACGAAGCGCAGGTGCGCCAACACCATCTGCCGCGCCGCTTCCAGGTCTTGCTGATAGAAGAGGCGTTCGGCCAGTTCACGCTCCTGTTCCGGCGACAACAGCGGAATGCTGTTCACCGAGTGCACGTAGGCTTCCAGGTTTGCGCCTGGAACCAAGGCATGTACAGGTTGCAAAGAAGTGGTCATGCGAATCCTCCGATTCACGAAACTCGCGCAGTGTAGCACTCGGATATCTGACTGCAAGCGGGTGTATAAGTTCCTTTACAGCGACCCGCTGACCGGTCGTGATTCCCCTGTCCTCAGCGCGGCGCCAGCTCGCGCAGGTGGCGGGCCACGGCCAGCCAGGCGCCGACCCAGCCAAGCAGCACCGCGCCGACGGTGAGCGACAGGCCGTCGTCCAGCGGCACGCCCTGCAGGCCGAAGTCGCTGCCGTACAGCCCTGAAAGGTTGACCACCGAACCGTTCAGCCAGTTCAGCGAATAGGCCAGCAGCGCCCAGGACAGGATGCCCGCGCCCAGGCCGTACAACGCGCCCATGTACAGGAATGGCCGGCGCACGTAACCGTCCGTCCCGCCGACCAGCTTGATCACCTCGATTTCGTTACGGCGATTTTCGATGTGCAGGCGGATGGTGTTGCCCACCACCAGCAAGAGGGTCAGCACCAGCAGGATGGTCAGGCCGAAGACGAAGCGTTCGCCGAGCTTGAGGATCGCGCTCAGGCGCTCGACCCATACCAGGTCGAGCTGCGCCTGCTGCACATGAGGCAGCTCCGCGAGCTGCTGGCGCAGCGCTTCCAGGCCGGCCCGGTCGATCTGCTTGGGCGTGACCGAGATCACTGGCGGCAGCGGGTTCTCCGGCAGCTCCTTGAGCGCTTCGCCCAGGCCGGACTGTTCCTGCAATTCGCTGAGCGCCTGCTCGCGGCTGATCAGTTGGGCCTCGATCACGTCCGGCAGGCGTTCGATCTGCTCGCGCAGGTCCTGGCCCTGGTTTTCGCTGGTCTTCAGGTCGAGGAACAGGGAGATCTGCGCGGCGCGCTGCCAGGAGCCGCCGAGCCGTTCGACATTGTTCAGCAGCAGCGAGAGGCCCATCGGCAGGCTCAGGGTGATACCCATCACCAGGCAGGTGAAGAAGCTGCCGAACGGGTGGCCGAACAACCGGCGCAGGCTGTCCACCAGGCTGGCGCGATGGCTTTCCAGGTAGGCGCTGAACGAGCCGCTCCAGTCGGTCTGTTCCTGGCTCGGTTTCTCGCGGGTCTTGCGTTCCGGTGCGCCCTCTTCGGGGCCACGGGGAAGATCGTTGGCGCTCATCAGGCCTCGTCCTCACGGTCAGCGATGATCCGGCCACGCTGCAGGGTCAGCATGCGATGGCGCATACGGGCGATCAGGGCCAGGTCGTGGCTGGCGATCAGTACGGTGGTGCCCAGGCGATTGATATCCTCGAACACGCCCATGATTTCCGACGCGAGTCGCGGGTCGAGGTTGCCGGTGGGTTCGTCCGCCAGCAGCAGGGCCGGCTGGTGGACGATGGCGCGGGCAATGCCGACCCGCTGCTGCTGGCCGGTGGAAAGGTCGGAAGGCAACGCCTCGCCCTTTTCCTTCAGGTTCACCCGCTCCAGGGCCGAGGCCACGCGCTTGGCGATCTCCGGCTTGGGCATGCCGAGGATCTGCAGCGGCAGGGCGATGTTGTCCGCCACCGTACGATCGGTGAGCAGTTGGTGGTTCTGGAACACCACGCCGATCTGCCGGCGCAGGAAAGGGATCTGCGCGGTAGTGATGCGCCCCAGGTCCTGGCCGCCGAGCAACAGCTTGCCGCTGGTCGGTCGCTCCATCGCCAGGATGAGGCGCAGCAGGGTGCTCTTGCCGGCGCCGGAGTGGCCGGTGACGAAGAGGATCTCGCCACGGTGCACGCGGAAGGACACCTCGTGCAGGCCTACGTGGCCGTTGGGATAGCGTTTGCCGACCTGCTCGAAGCGGATCATGCGTTCTCCCGCTCTGCGAAGAGTGCCTGGACGAAGGCGTCGGCCTCGAAGGTACGGAGATCGTCGATCCCCTCGCCGACACCGATATAGCGGATCGGCAGGCCGAACTGCTTGGCCAGGGCGAAGATCACCCCGCCCTTGGCGGTGCCGTCCAGTTTGGTCAGGGCCAGGCCGGTCAGCTCCACCGCGAGGTTGAACTGCTTGGCCTGGTTGATGGCGTTCTGCCCGGTGCCGGCGTCGAGCACCAGCAGGACCTCATGGGGCGCCGTCTCGTCCAGCTTGCCGATCACCCGGCGCACCTTCTTCAGCTCCTCCATCAGGTTGTCCTTGGTATGCAGGCGTCCGGCGGTATCGGCGATCAGCACGTCGATGCCGCGGGCCTTGGCGGCCTGCACCGCGTCGAAGATCACCGAGGCGGAGTCGGCGCCGGTGTGCTGGGCGATCACCGGGATGCGGTTGCGCTCGCCCCAGACCTGCAACTGCTCCACGGCGGCGGCGCGGAAGGTGTCGCCGGCGGCCAGCATGACCTTCTTGCCCTCGAGTTGCAGCTTCTTCGCCAGCTTGCCGATGGTGGTGGTCTTGCCCACGCCGTTCACCCCGACCACCAGGATCACATAGGGCTCGCGCGCGACGTCGACCTGCAACGGCTGCTCCACCGGGCGCAGCAGGCTGGCCAGCTCTTCCTGCAGCGCTTTGTACAGCGCACCGCTGTCGGCCAGCTCCTTGCGCGCCACGCGCTTGGTCAGGTTCTGCACGATCAGGGTGGTGGCCTCGACGCCGACGTCGGCGGTCAGCAGGCGCGTCTCGATGTCGTCGAGCAGGTCGTCGTCGATTTCCTTGCGGCCGAGGAACAGGCTGGCCATGCCTTCGCCGATGCTGGCGCTGGTCTTGGACAGTCCCTGCCGGAGGCGGGCGAAGAAGCCCGGCCTGGTCGCCGGCTCGCTGACTGCCGGAGCGGCGGCCAGCGGCGCAACGGGCTCGGGCTCGGGCTCGGGCTCGGGCTCGGCAGCGAGGATAGGCTCGGGTTGCGCGACGGGCGCCTCGGGCCGGGGCGAATGCTCCTCGGCCGATGCTGGCTCGTCACCGGCGAGCGGCGCTTCGGCAACCGGCGCCGGCGGCTCGGCCGGCTCGGCAGCGGAGGGCTGCTGCCGACCTGGCTGTTCTGTCAGGGATTGCGCCACGTCATCGGCAGGCGCGCGCTGCTCGGCGGCCGCTGTCTCGGAGACCGGCTCGACAGGCTGATCGGCAGGCTGCTCGCCGGCTTGCGGCTTTTTCCGCCACCAGCCGAACAGACCTTTCTTTTCCCCGCCCTGCGGGGCCTTCTTGTCGTCGTTGGAACCAAACATGAATGCTTGTATCTCAAGGGAGCGGCACGGGACGTGGCCGCCCGGAAAACGGATGGGTATCCTAGCATCTCCTCGCCCGACGGGGCTAAGGGTCCTGCCCCGCAGTGACCTGAGACCCCGGTGGCGGCACGAAAGGTCCAGATCACCATGAAAACCCCAGCTCGCCGCCGCGTCGGCCTGCTCCTAGCCAGCCTTTGTCTCCCGCTTTTCGCCCAGGCGGCGGAAACCCAGCCCACCCACGAGTTCAGCCTCGACAACGGCCTGAAGGTCATAGTGCGTGAAGACCACCGCGCCCCGGTGGTGGTTTCCCAGCTCTGGTACAGGATCGGCTCCAGCTACGAGACACCCGGGCTCACCGGCCTGTCCCACGCCCTCGAACACATGATGTTCAAGGGCAGCCGCAAGCTCGGCCCGGGCGAAGCCTCGCGGGTGCTGCGCGACCTGGGTGCGGAAGAGAACGCCTTCACCACCGACGACTACACCGCCTATTACCAGGTCCTGGCCCGCGACCGCCTGCCGGTGGCGCTGGAGATGGAAGCCGACCGCATGGCCCACCTGAGCCTGCCGGCCGACCAGTTCAAGAGCGAGATCGAGGTGATCAAGGAGGAGCGCCGCCTGCGCACCGACGACAATCCCAACGCCCTCGCCTTCGAGCGCTTCAAGGCCGCCGCCTACCCGGCCAGCGGCTACCACACCCCGACCATCGGCTGGATGGCCGACCTGCAGCGCATGACCATCGACGACCTGCGCCACTGGTACGAATCCTGGTACGCGCCGAACAACGCCACCCTGGTAGTGGTCGGCGACGTCACCGCCGACGAGGTCAAGACCCTCGCCAAGCGCTACTTCGGCGAGATCCCCTGGCGCCAGCTACCGCCGGCGCGCAAGCCGCTGGAACTGGCCGAGCCCGGCGAGCGCCGGCTCAAGCTGTACGTACGCACCCAGCTGCCGAACCTGATCATGGGCTTCAATGTGCCCAGCCTGGGCAGCAGCGAGAACCCTCGCGAAGTCAACGCCCTACGCCTGATCGGCGCGCTGCTCGATGGCGGCTACAGCGCCCGCCTGGCCTCGCGCCTGGAGCGCGGCGAGGAGCTGGTCGCCGGCGCCTCCACCTACTATGACGCGTTCAACCGCGGCGACAGCCTGTTCGTCCTCTCGGCCACGCCGAACGTGCAGAAGGGCAAGACCCTCGAGCAGGTCGAGGCCGGTCTGTGGAAGCAGCTCGACGACCTCAAGCAGAACCCGCCCAGCGCCGCGGAGATCGAGCGCGTGCGCGCGCAGATGATCGCCGGGATGGTCTACGAGAAGGACTCCATCGCCGCCCAGGCCAGCAGCATCGGCCAGCTGGAAAGCGTCGGCCTGTCCTGGAAGCTGATCGACCAGGACCTGGAGGCCCTCAAGGCAGTGACTCCGGACGATATCCAGAAAGCCGCCCGCACCTATTTCACCCCGTCGCGCCTGACCCTGGCGCAAGTGCTGCCTGTGAAGGCCGAGGAAAAGGAGGCCCGTCATGAGTGAGCGCACAGGGCTGCGTTATGGCCTGCTCGGCCTGATCGTCATTGCGTTGCTGGCCGCGCTGGCCTATTTCGTCGCGCGTCCCACCCAGACCCCGGCGGCGGCCCATGCCGCGGCGGTCGAGGAAAACCAGTTGCAGTCGCTGAAGGACGTCGCCAAGCAGCCGCCGGTCCATCGCAAGCTGGACATCCAGGAATGGAAGACCGCCGAAGGCGCCAAGGTGCTGTTCGTCGAAGCCCATGAACTGCCGATGTTCGACCTGCGCCTGACCTTCGCCGCCGGCAGCAGCCAGGACGCCGGCACCCCCGGCCTGTCGATGCTGACCAACGCCATGCTCAACGAAGGCGTGCCGGGCAAGGACACCACTGCCATCGCCGCCGGCTTCGAGGACC
The DNA here is from genome assembly GCF_001813645.1 of Pseudomonas sp. HMSC063H08. Lineage (NCBI taxonomy): Bacteria > Pseudomonadati > Pseudomonadota > Gammaproteobacteria > Pseudomonadales > Pseudomonadaceae > Pseudomonas > Pseudomonas sp. HMSC063H08. The sequence goes on along the minus strand of NZ_KV813561.1, from coordinate 82,943 downwards.
TCGGCGCCTCGTTCAGCAACGGTTCCTACCGCGACATGGCGGTGGCCGGCCTGCGCAGCCTGTCCGACGCCGACAAGCGGACCCAGGCGCTGAAGCTGTTCGAACAGGTGATCGGCCAGCCGACCTTCCCCGAGGACGCCCTGGCACGCATCAAGAACCAGGTCCTGGCCGGTTTCGAGTACCAGAAGCAGAACCCCGGCAAGCTGGCCGGGCTGGAGCTGTTCAAGCGCCTCTATGGCGAGCATCCCTACGCGCACTCCAGCGACGGCGACGAAAAGTCCGTTCCACCGATCAGCCGCGAACAATTGCAGGCGTTCCACAAGAAAGCCTACGCCGCCGGCAACGTGGTCATCGCGCTGGTCGGCGACCTCTCGCGGCAGGAGGCCGAAGCGATCGCCGCGGAAGTCTCCAAGGCGCTGCCCCAGGGCCCGGCGCTGGCCAAGACCGCCCAGCCGGAAACGCCCAAGCCCGGCCTGACGCACATCGACTTCCCCTCCGAGCAGACCCACCTGATGCTCGCCCAGCTTGGCATCGACCGCCAGGATCCCGACTACGCGGCGCTCTACCTGGGCAACCAGATCCTCGGCGGCGGCGGCTTCGGCACCCGCCTGATGGACCAGGTGCGAGAAAGGCGCGGCCTGACCTACGGCATCTATTCCGGCTTCACCGCCATGCAGGCACGCGGTCCGTTCATGATCAACTTCCAGACCCGCGCCGAACTCAGCGAAGGTGCGCTGAAGCTGGTCCAGGACATCGTCCGCGACTACCTGGCCAACGGCCCGACCCAGAAGGAGCTGGACGACGCCAAGCGCGAACTGGCCGGCAGCTTCCCGCTGTCCACCGCGAGCAACGCCGACATCGTCGGCCAGCTCGGCGCCATCGGTTTCTACGGCCTGCCGCTGGACTACCTGGAAAGCTTCCTCAAGCAGGTCGAGGGACTCAGCGTCGAACAGGTCAGGACCGCCATGGCCAAGCACCTGGACGCCGACGCCTTCGTCATCGTCAGCGCCGGCCCGAGCGTGCCGCAGAAACCCCTGCCGCCACCCACCGCCAAGCCGGCCCAGCAACCCAGCGGCGTTCCGGAGCATTGATGAGCAAACCTACTGCGAAAGCCCCCGGCCGCCACGGCGGCCAGGGACAGCTGCGGATCATCGGTGGCGAATGGCGCAGCCGGCGTTTCGTCTTTCCCGACGGGCCCGGCCTGCGACCGACCCCGGACCGGGTCCGCGAGACCCTGTTCAACTGGCTGGCACCCTATGTCGAAGGCGCACGGGTGCTCGATCCCTTCGCCGGCAGCGGCGCGCTGTTCCTCGAGGCGTTGTCGCGCGGCGCCCGCGAAGGGCTGGCCCTGGATACCAACGGCGAAGCGGTGGCGGCCCTGCGCAACCACCTCGACGCGCTCAAGTGCGGCACCGCCCAACTGGTCCTCGGCGATGCCGTGCGCTACCTGGGAAACCAGGCTCCGAGCGCCTTCGACCTGGTGTTCCTCGACCCGCCGTTCCATCAGAACCTGCTGCAGGACGCCTGCCGCCTGCTCGAAACCCGCGGCTGGCTGAACCCCGACGCCTGGATCTATACCGAGAGCGAGAGCGTCCCCTCGTCCCTCGGCCTGCCCGGAAACTGGCGGCTGCACCGGGAAAAGAAAGCCGGCAACGTACATTACGCGCTCTGGCAGCGGGGAGCCTGAGGATGAGCCCGGCTTCCGCGAGCATTCGCCAACGCCTGCTGGCGCTTGGCGAGCCTTGCGCGGCGCAACCCGCCGCCGACTGGCAGGGCGATATCGCCCTGCCCGCCGAGCTGGAGCGTTTCTACCGCGAGGTCGGCCCACTCGACTGCACCCTGGAGAGTGCCGGCAACCCATTTTTCCTGCCGTCCCTGGCCCGCCTCTGGCAGCGCCAGGCCGGCTATCGCTGGCACGGCATCAGCGGCGAGCGCCTGTCGGGCTGGCAGGACGACTGGCTGGTGGTGGCCGACCAGGGCGCCGACCCGTTCATCCTCGAGACCGGCAGCGGGCGCATACTCTTCGACCTGCATGGCGGCAGGGGCTGGGACCCGGCCCCGTGCTTCGACGACCTGTGGCAGATGGCGGCCAGCCTGGCCTGCTTCGGCGAGGTCTGGAGCGGCGCCGGCGAGGACATCCTGCTGGACGACTGCAGCGTCGCGCCCCGCTATCGGCAGCAGCTCGTCGACGAACTGCAACCGATCCTCGGTTCGCGCCAGCGGGCGGAGGACCTCGCCGACGAGTTCGGCTGGTAAGCTGGTGACCACACCACCACCGCCCATGACCTGCGCATGACCGCGTCCCCGACCTTCCAGCCCGCCTGGTGGCTGCCCAATCCGCACCTGCAGACCCTGTGGAGCCCGTTCTTCCGCCGCGGGCCGACCCTGGAACGGCAGCGCGAACGCCTGTGGCTGGCCGATGGCGACTTCATCGACCTCGACTGGGCCGGCCCGCACGATGCCGAAACCCCGCTGGTGCTGGCACTGCACGGCCTCACCGGGTCATCCTCGTCGCACTACATCCTCGGTCTGCAGCGCGCCCTGCTGGAGCGCGGCTGGGCCAGCGTGGCGCTGAACTGGCGCGGTTGCTCGGGGGAGCCGAACCGCCTGCCGCGCGGCTACCATTCCGGGGTCAGCGACGACCTCGCCGAGGTGGTCGCGCACCTGCGCGCCAGGCGCCCGCAAGCGCCGCTGTACGCGGTCGGCTATTCGCTGGGCGGCAACGTGCTGCTCAAGTACCTGGGCGAAACCGCTGGGGACTGCCCGCTGCTCGGCGGCGTCGCGGTGTCGGTGCCGTTCCGCCTGGACGAGTGCGCCGACCGCATCGGCCTGGGCTTTTCCCGGGTCTACCAGGCGCACTTCATGAAGGCCATGCTGGCCTACGTGCAGGACAAGCAGCGGCTGTTCGGCGAGCAGGGCCAGGCGGAAGGCCTGGCCGCCCTGCAACGCCTCGGTCCGCTGGAGGGCACGCGCACCTTCTGGGACTTCGACGGCCGGGTCACCGCGCCGCTGCACGGCTTCGCCGACGCCAGGGATTACTATCGGCGCGCGTCCAGCCGCTACTACCTGCCGGACATCCGCACGCCGAGCCTGATCATCCATTCCAGCGACGACCCCTTCGTGTTCGCCCGCAGCCTGCCCGATCGCAGCGAACTGGCACCCTGCACCGAGCTGGAACTGCACGCCCGCGGCGGTCACGTCGGCTTCGTCGACGGCTCTCCGCGCCAGCCCACCTACTACCTGGAACGACGCATCCCCGACTGGCTGGAGGCCCGCCTGCGGCAGCACTGAGCTGGCCGGCGTCCGGCGACGGGCGGCAGAATAGGAACAGGCTGAAGGAAAAAGGGGGGCGAATGGAACTGACGCTGCGGCACAACCCGATGCTCGACGACGCCGACTGCGAGGCGATCCTGGCGATCCACGCGGCAGTCGGCTGGGACCGGCGCATGCCGCCTGCCGAGCTACGCACGCTGTACCAGCATTCCGGCTATTCCCTGCTGGCCGAACGCGACGGCCGCCTGGTCGGCCTGCTGCGCGCCGAGGAAGAAACACCGATTCGCGTCTGGCTGGCGGAAATCGCCGTGCTGCCAGGCGCACAGCGCAGCGGCGTCGGCGCAGCCCTGCTGCGGCGCTTCGCCGAGGATCACCGCGGCGCCTACCTGTTCACCGACGCCACCCTCGGTACCGAAGCCTTCTTCCGCCGCCACGGCATCCACATCCAGCAGGTGCTGGAGAAAACCCTGCGCGATCAGAGCGGCACGTAGAGCCGCTCGGAAATCCCGTCCACCGCATCCTGGGCCTGCGCCTCGATGTGCCCGCTCTCCAGCGCCAGCACCTGGTAGATGCCGCGACGCAGTTGCGCCTCGCTGAGGTCGCCGTCGAGATCGAGGGTGGTGCAGAGGAAGCGCACCCAGGAGGTGAGGATGATCCAGGCGTTGAGGGTCAGGGCCTCCAGCTGGGTCTCGTTCATCCGCAGGATGCCGGCCTCGGTGAAGCCCCGGTAGATCGCCTTGGCGTTGACCAGGCAACGCTGGGCGAAGGCGCGGTAGCGCGCCGCCAGCTCCGGGTCGCTTTCCAGCAGGTGCTCGAGGTCGCGGTGGAGGAAGCGGTAGCGCCACATCGCGGCCAGTAGCGCTTCCAGGTAGAAGGTCTTGTCGTCCACCGTCAGACCCCGCCCTTCGGGCAGGCGCAGGAAACTCTCGACGTGGCTTTCGTACTCGGCGAACAGCTCGGCGATGATCGCCTGCTTGTTCGGGTAGTGGTAGTAGAGGTTCCCAGGCGATATACCCAGGTGGGTGGCGATATGGTTGGTGGTGACGCTGCGCTCGCCCTGGGCGTTGAACAGTTCCAGGCTGGCCTGGGCGATGCGATCGCGGGTCTTGATGCGTGGTGCCATGGGGACGACGGGCTCGTTCGGGTAACAGTGCGGGGCGCGCCCCGCCGTGACAGCGTAGAAGGTACACAAAGCCGGCCGCCCGGGTCAGCCCCCGGGGCGGCGGCCGGCGACCGGCCCGCCTTTCGTTGGGTACGCAAGCGCCGGGCTGGCAGGCATGCTGTTTGACACTTTAGAGTATTTACTCTAGAAATCCAGCGACGTAGCGAAATTCATCGGACCGAGCAGGTCCGCCATAACGACAGACGCGCGGCCACGCAGCCGCCCACGCTTCGCCGAGGAGCCAGCCCATGGTCGCCGATATCGCCTACCTGCAGCAGAGCCAGCAGGAAATCAACCAGCTCGAAGCCCTCTTCGCCCGCCAGCGCGCCGCCTACCTGGCGCAGCCGATGCCCGACGCCACGCAGCGCGTGCAGTGGCTGAAGGCCCTGCGCGACCTGCTGTTCAAGGAACAGCAGGCACTGATCGAGGCCATCGACCAGGACTTCAGCGCGCGCTCCGCCGACGAGACCCTGCTCGCCGAGATCATGCCCAGCCTGCACGGCATCCACTACGCCGCCAAGCGCGTGAAGAAATGGATGAAGCCTGCGCGCCGCGCGGTCGGCCTGCAATTCCAGCCGGCCTCGGCCCAGGTGGTGTACCAGCCGCTGGGCGTGGTCGGGGTGATCGTGCCTTGGAACTATCCGCTGTTCCTCTCCATCGGCCCGCTGACCGGGGCCCTCGCCGCCGGCAACCGGGTGATGATCAAGATGAGCGAGTCGACCCCGGCCACCGGGCGCCTGCTCAAGGACCTGCTGGCGCGGATCTTCCCCGAGGACCAGGTCGCCGTGGTGCTAGGCGAGGTAGACGTCGGCGTGGCCTTTTCCAAGCTGCCGTTCGACCACCTGCTGTTCACCGGCGCCACCAGCGTCGGCAAGCACGTGATGCGCGCCGCCGCCGAGAACCTGACCCCGGTCACCCTGGAGCTGGGCGGCAAGTCGCCGGCGATCGTCTCCGACAGCGTGCCGATGAAGGACGCCGCCGAGCGGATCGCCTTCGGCAAGAGCCTCAACGCCGGGCAGACCTGCGTCGCGCCCGACTACGTGCTGGTACCGAGCCGGCGCGTCGAGGAATTCGTCAGTCAGTACAAGGAGGTGGTCCAGGGCTTCTTCCCGCGTCTTTCGGACAACCCCGACTACACCGCGATCATCAACGAGCGCCAGCTCGGCCGCCTCCGGGGCTATCTCGACGACGCCCGCGAGAAGGGCGCGACCCTCGTCCCGCTGTTCGCCGAAGGCCAGCAACGGCGCCTGCCGCAGACGCTGCTGCTGAACGTCAGCGACGACATGAAAGTGATGCAGGAGGAAATCTTCGGCCCGCTGCTGCCGGTGATCCCCTACGAGCGCCTGGAAGACGCCCTGGCCTATGTCAACCAGCGCCCGCGACCGCTGGCCCTGTACTACTTCGGCTACGACAAGGCGCAACAGCAGCGCGTGCTGCACGAGACCCACTCAGGCGGTGTGTGTCTGAACGACACCCTGCTGCATGTCGCCCAGGACGACATCCCGTTCGGTGGCGTCGGTCCCTCCGGCATGGGCCACTACCATGGCCACGAAGGCTTCCTCACCTTCAGCAAGGCCAAGGGCGTGTTCAGCAAGCCGCGCTTCAACGCCGCGCGAATGATCTACCCGCCCTACGGCAAGTCGATCCAGAAGCTCGTCTACAAGCTGTTCGTGCGCTGAACCGGGGCGCGTGCGGCGCCCCCTCATTCCTACGCTGCAGGTGACATAACAACAATGAGCGACACCACTCTCGAAAGCGCCGGCCTGTCCCGACGCAGCCTGATGAAAGTCGGCCTGATCGGCGGCGCCTTCCTCGCCACCGCGGGCGTCACCGCCAGCCTCACCGGCTGTTCGGCGGAGAAACCGGCGAGCGGCCTGGAAAAGGTCCGCGAATCCGACCTGCCGTTCCTCCGTGCGCTGCTGCCGGTGATGCTGCTCGGCGCGGTTTCCGCCGAGCAGATGCCGAAAGCCGTGGAGGGCGCGATCCAGAGCCTCGACCACAACCTGGCGCGGCTCTCCCCGGAGATGTTCAAGCTCACCCAGCAACTCTTCGACGTGCTCGCCCTGCCGCTCACCCGTGGCCCGCTGACCGGTATCTGGGGCAGTTGGGAGAACGCCAGCGGCGACGACGTGCGGGCATTCCTTTCGCGCTGGGAAAACAGCTTCATCGGCCTGTTGCGGATGGGCCACAGTTCGCTGATGCAACTGGCGATGATGGCCTGGTACGCCCGCCCCGAGGCGTGGGCCCATTGTGGCTATCCCGGACCGCCGAAGATCGCTTGAGCCGCCCCCGGAACAATACGAAGAGCCCGAAGCCGCCTAGCCTGAGAGTGCATTCATGCCTGTACCCGATCTGTTCGCCGAGGGCCTCGCCCGCGGCTGGAAAACCTACAACGGCTCGCGCCTGGACGCCGACCTGGAGCTGGAGGCCGACGTGGTCGTGGTCGGCACCGGCGCCGGCGGCGGCACCACCGCGGAAATCCTCAGCGCCGCCGGCCTGAAGGTGCTGCTGGTGGAAGAAGGCCCGCTGAAGACCAGCAGCGATTTCAAGATGCAGGAGGCCGACGCCTACCCCGAGCTGTACCAGGAAGGCATCGGCCGGATGAGCAAGGACGGCGCCATCACCATCCTCCAGGGTCGCGCCGTGGGCGGCACCACCCTGATCAACTGGACCAGCAGCTTCCGCACCCCGGAACCGACCCTGCAGCACTGGGCCCAGGTCTACGGGGTCAAGGGCCACAGCGCGGAGGACATGGCGCCCTGGTTCGAGAAAATGGAGCAGCGCCTGCACGTGGCGCCCTGGGCGCTGCCGCCGAATGCCAACAACGACGTGATCCGCCTGGGCTGCGAGAAGCTCGGCTATCACTGGAAGGTCATCCCGCGCAACGTCCTCGGCTGCTGGAACCTCGGCTACTGCGGCATGGGCTGCCCGGTCAACGCCAAGCAGTCGATGCTGGTCACCACCATCCCGGCGACCCTCGACAAGGGCGGCGAGCTGCTCTACCTGGCGCGCGCCAACCGCCTGCTGCTGGATGGCGACAAGGTGACGGGCCTCGAATGCCTGGGCATGGATGAGCGCTGCGTGGCGCCCAACGGCCGCCGGATCAGGGTCCGGGCCAGGCACTACGTGCTGTCCGGCGGCGGCATCAACACCCCGGCGATTCTTCTCCGCTCGAAGGCGCCTGATCCGAGCCAGCGGGTCGGCAAGCGCACCTTCCTGCACACGGTGAATTTCAGCGCGGGGCTGTTCGACCGGGTGATCAACCCCTTCTACGGCGCACCGCAGTCGATCTACTCCGACCATTTCCAATGGGACGACGGTGTCACCGGACGCATGTCCTACAAACTGGAGGTGCCGCCGCTGCAACCGTCGCTGGCCTCGGTGCTGCTCGGCGGCTTCGGCAGCGACAACGCCCTGCGCATGGAACAGCTACCGCATACCAACATGATGCTCGCCCTGCTTCGCGACGGCTTCCACCCGGACAGCGCGGAGGGCTCGGTCGGCCTGCGCGGCGACGACACCCCGGTGCTCGACTACCGGATGACCGACTACACCTGGGACGGTATCCGCCGTGCCTTCCATACCATGGCGGAGATCCAGTTCGCCGCCGGCGCCCGGGAAGTGCGGCCGGTGCACAGCGACGCGCGTAGCGCGAAGAACCTGCAGGAGGCGCGCGGGATCATCGACGGCCTGCGCCTGGAGATCTACCGCACGCGCCTGGGCAGCGCCCACGTCATGGGCGGCTGCGCCATGGGCGAAGACCCGGCCGTGGCGGTGGCCGACAGCCTCGGCCGCCATCACCACCTGCGAAACCTGTCGATCCACGACGGCTCGCTGTTCCCTACCAGCATCGGCGCCAACCCGCAGCTCTCGGTCTACGGTCTTACCGCGCAACTGGCCAGCGCGCTGGCCGAACGCCTGGCCAGGGCCTGAACCGCCGCCGGGCCGGCCGCGCGCCGCGGCAGCCGGCCCGGCGCCATCAGACCTATGGGCTAAAGGCCGATGGCCCGTGCGTCTTGGCCGCACGGGCATCCCTGCGCTACCATCCGATTCCCTTACGAAACCCTGCCAGGACGTAGCGATGAACCGAGTGCTGTACCCAGGCACCTTCGATCCCATCACCAAGGGTCACGGCGATCTGATCGAACGTGCTTCACGGCTTTTCGACCATGTGATCATCGCGGTCGCCGCCAGCCCCAAGAAGAACCCCCTGTTCAGCCTGGAACAGCGGGTGGCGCTGGCCCAGGAGGTCACCAAGCACCTGCCGAACGTCGAGGTGGTGGGCTTCTCCACCCTGCTGGCGCACTTCGTCAAGGAGCAGAAGGCGAATGTCTTCCTCCGCGGCCTGCGCGCGGTTTCCGACTTCGAGTACGAGTTCCAGCTGGCCAACATGAACCGCCAGCTCGCCCCCGACGTGGAAAGCATGTTCCTCACCCCGTCGGAGAAGTATTCCTTCATTTCCTCGACGCTGGTCCGGGAAATCGCCGCTCTCGGCGGGGATATCAGCAAGTTCGTGCATCCGGCCGTGGCAGACGCCCTGGCGGAACGTTTCAAGCGCTGATCCGCATCTCTCCGCCGGCCTCCCGTCGGCGCCCCGCGTGCACTGCGGGCGCCGATGCGGCACAATTCCGCTATTCCCGTTACCGATGCCGTGGCTGTCCGTCGCGGTTGGAGTTGTTAGATGTCCCTGAAAATCACTGACGATTGCATCAATTGCGACGTCTGCGAACCCGAATGCCCGAACGGCGCGATCTCGCAAGGCGAAGAAATCTATGTGATCGATCCCAATCTCTGCACCGAGTGCGTCGGCCACTACGACGAGCCGCAGTGCCAGCAGGTCTGTCCGGTGGACTGCATTCCCCTCGACGACGCCAATGTCGAGAGCAAGGACCAGTTGATGGAGAAATACCGGAAGATCACCGGCAAGGCCTGATCCCCGCCGGCGCCTGTCCTTCAGGGACGGTTCGCGCCCCGTCCGACGCGCTTTTGGCTATCCTTGGCAATCCAGTCTGAGGCGTTCGCGGTCCCGTCCCGCGAACGCCGCTGAACAGTGAGCCGCCATGTCCTTCCTGAACCTGCCCGTCCGTACCCTGGTCGCCGCCTGCGGCCTGTCCCTGCTCAGCCTCGCGGCGCATGCCGACAGCTTTCGCGGCGACGCCCACGCACCGCAGCAGGCCGCCGTCGCCACGCCACATCCGGCCGCGACCGTCGCCGGCCTGGAAACCCTGGCCAATGGCGGCAACGCCTTCGACGCCGCGGCGGCCATCGCCGCTGCCCTGGCGGTAGCCGAGCCTTACGGCTCGGGACTCGGCGGCGGTGGATTCTTCCTTCTGCGCCAGGCCGGCGCGCAGCCGACCTATCGCTTCCTCGACGCCCGCGAGCGCGCGCCGAAGGCCGCCTACGCCGACATGTACCGGCGCAACGGTAAGGTCGACCCCAGGCTGTCCGTCGACGGCCCGCTGGCGGCGGCGATCCCCGGCCTGCCGGCGGCGCTGGTCGAATTGAGCGGCCGCTACGGACGCAAGCCCCTGGCCGACAACCTGGTGCCGGCGATCCGCCTGGCGGTGGATGGCGTATCCGTCGACCGGATCTACCGTGACCGCGCCGCCATGCGCCTGGAAGCGATGCGCAAGGACCCGGAAACCGCGCGGATCTTCCTCGACAAGGGCGGAATCCCCGACGAATGGAACCTGCTCCGCCAACCGCAGTTGGCACGTACCCTGGAACGCCTCGGGCGCTACGGGCGGATCGGTTTCTACGAAGGCGAGACAGCGGACAAGCTGCTCACCGGGGTCCGCGCCGGCGGCGGCATCTGGAGCGCGGCCGACCTGCGCGACTACCGGGTGATCGAACGCCGCCCGCTGGAGGTGAAGCTGGCCAACGGCCGCGAACTGATCAGCGCACCGCCGCCCTCGGCCGGCGGCGTGGCCCTGGCACAGAGCCTGCAGATGCTGGAACAGCTGCCGTGGCAGAAGGCCGAGCCGGTACAGCGCGCCCATTACGTGCTGGAGGTCCTGCGCCGTGCCTACCGCGATCGAGGCCTGCTCGGCGACCCCGACTTCGTCGCCAACCCGCTACCCAGCCTACTGGCGCCGGACTACCTGAAGCGCCTTGCCGCCAGCATCGACCCGCGCCGCGCCACGCCCAGCTCGGCGCTGCCGGAGGCGCCGGCCTGGCGCGAAGGCGACCACACCACCCACTTCGCGGTGATCGATGCCCAGGGCAACGCGGTGGCCGCCACCCTCTCGGTGAACCTGCCGTTCGGCGCCGCCTTCACCGTTCCCGGTACCGGCGTGGTGCTGAACAACGAGATGGACGATTTCGCCGCCGACACCCAGGGCGCCAACAGCTACGGCCTGGCCGGCAGCCAGGCGAACGCGGTGGCGGCCGGCAAGCGCCCGCTGTCGAGCATGAGCCCGAGCTTCCTGGAAAGCCCGACCGACTTCGCCGCCTTCGGCACCCCTGGCGGCAGCCGCATCCCGAGCATGGTGCTGATCTCCATGCTGCAGTACTTCGACGGCCGCCCGGTCGGCCAATGGGTCGCCGCGCCGCGCTACCACCACCAGTACAAGCCGGACGTCGTCGAGTACGAACCGCGCGCCTTCAGCGATGCCGAGGCCGCCGAACTGCGCCGGCGCGGCTATCAGCTCAAACGCCTGGAGCGCAGCTACGGCAACCAGCAGGTGCTCTACTGGGACAAGCGCAGCGGCCGCGTCGACGCCGCCAGCGACCCGCGCGGGATCGGTTATTCGGCGTTTTCCCCGGAGATGCAGGCACAGCCCCAGGCGCACTGAACCCCAGGAGAGCGGCGAAACGAGAGACAGCGCTCAAAAACGCGGATACCAGCGATCGATGATGGCCTTTTGACATCCATCCATGCTAGCTTGCGCGCCGCCGCGCAGGCGGCTCACACGGATACTGGATAATCAAAAGCAAGGAAACCCGATGTCGCTGTTTCGTCCCCTCCTGATCGCCTCCACCCTCGCCCTCGCCAGCGGTTGCGCCAGCGGCCTCAACTCGCAGCAGACGGCCGAACTTGAGTATTACGAAGCCCGCAACCTGGCGGTCATCGAGAAATCCCCCGGCACCGGCGCGGCCCTCGGCCTGCTCCCCGGCGGCGGCTCCTTCTACGGCCGTTCCTACGGACTCGGGGTGGTCAACCTGCTGTTCTGGCCGCTGTCGATCCTCTGGGACCCGGTGAGCGGCTACGACGCATCCCAGCGCATCAACTACACCGCGACCCGGGTGCACCTGGAGAAGCTGCGCCAGCGCGACTTCGACGAACTGCAACGGCTGGCCGACAACGGCGCATTGGACGGCGCCACGCTGGCGCGGAAGCGCCAGGACGTGGAAACGAAATACCGCTACACCCCCTGAACAAGAAAAAGCCGATCGATGACCGGCCGGGTCCTCCTCGACCGACAGGGCGCCCCGGCCCACGCGTAGACGTCTCGCCGACGAGTCCGGCTGGCAATCCAGGCGGCGGGCCTCACTGGCTCGCCGCTTCAGCCGCCTGTTGCGCATCCTCCGCACTGGCTTCCACCGCCTCCGGTTCAGACGAGGCGCCCTCCATGCCTCGGCCGGAGTGCCGGCGATCGGCGACACCGGAGCAGTCGGCGACGCCGGACAGCTCTCCATCCAGCGCAGCGTGAATCCAGTTTTCCAGGCGGGTGTACCAGGCTGCGTTCGCGGCGCTCTCCAGCCAGGCGATGGCATCCGCATCCTGCTGCTGTGCGGCCTTTTCCAGCCAGAGCCGTGCTTGCAGCTTGTTCATCCCGGCACCGGAACCGTTCCAGTAGGCCTCGCCCACCTTGAACTGGGCACGGGTATCTCCCTGGGTCGCAGCCTTGCAGAACCACTGGAAGGCCTTTTCCCGGCTGCCGGCATAACGGTCCAGCAGGGCGGCTTCCTCGTCTGAAGTGGCGGAATAGACGCCTTGCGAGTCGTCCAGGTAGAACCATCCCAGATTGGTTTCGGCGTCTTCGCTACCGCTGGCCGCCGCACGTTCGAACCAGGTCCCGGCCTTCACCCGGTCCTGGTCGACCCCTTCGCCTCTCCAGTAGAGAACGCCCATTTCATTCTGGGCGGCGGCATCCCCCTGCTCCGCGGCCTTCCGGAACCAGCGTGCCGCCTCGGTCTTGTCCTGTGGCCCGCCGTCACCATCGCGATAGAGCATGGCCAGTTGGATCTGCGCGCGGACCATCCCCGCAGCGGCCGCCTTGCCCCACCATTCGCGCGCGCTGGCGTAGTTCTGTTGCTGGTAGAAGTAGGCGCCGAAATCGAACAGAGCCTGCGGCTCCCCCGTCTCGGCGGCCTGGCGGAGGCGGGTGAATTCGGCGAACAGTTCATCGCCGCGCTTGTCGCCCTGCTCGGCCTTGGACTGCTCCTTGGCGAGGTCGGACACCGCGTCCTCCGCCCAGGCGAACGAGGGTACGGCAAGAGCAAGGACGGACAGGAACACCCACTGACTGAACATACGCGAAATCCTTATCTTGGTTGAGCCGGTCGGCCACCCCTGGTCGACCTTGTGACCTTGCTGGTCAGCAGGACAGTGTCACCATCGGAGAGTCCGATCAAGTGCCGCGAACGGTCCGTGCGGAACATCTGTCATCGGCCGATGCGGCGCTATAGCTGCCGCCTGCCGTGGCGGAAGAAAAGACTTAGCCCAATCTCCGTGCCCCCTGCAATGCATCGAGAAAACAAAAAGCCGGTCGATGACCGGCTTTTTTTCATTCCGTTGGAAACTCAGCTTTCGTCGTGGTTATAGCCGCTGGTGGTGCAGCCCAGGCAACGGACGAAGGCTTCCTTGCCCGGATCGACCACCAGCGCCTGGCCGGCCTTGCCGACGCTGCCGCTGGCCGCGGTGAACGGCAGGCTGACCACGAAGGCCACCGCCCCGACGGCCGTGGCGGCGATCAGGAAGGGACGGGCGATGAGCAGATCGCCGATCATGGCGTACGCGGGGGGCGCTTCGACGGTGTACATCGGGTCGCCGCTGGCGTTTTCCTGCACGGCATCCGCCAGCGCGGGCATGGACGAGAGCCCGGTGGTCAGCGCCAGCACGAGCGCGGTGGTGCGAAACAGGTTCATGGAGGCGGTCCTTTCTGGTTTTTGGTTGGGCAGATATCGCCTAACTATAACAGCGCTGCGGGTAGTGCCAGCGTGACCGCCTTCAATCGCCGAGGAATGCGTAGTGCGGCTTTTTCGGGATGAACGGCCGGTAGAAGCCAATCAGGCTGCACAGGTCGGCGTCCTCGTTGCCGGTCGGCCAGAAGGGTTCGCCGATGACGATCCGCCGGTTCTCGTAGTCCAGCGCCGCCGGCACCACCGGCACGCCGGCGCCACGGGCGATGTGGTAGAAGCCCATGCGCCAGCGGTCGACCTTCTTGCGCGTGCCTTCCGGAGCGATGATCAGCATGAACTCACGGTGCTCGCGGAAGGCCTGGATCGCCTGGTCCACGGTATTCAGCTTCAGGTGGCGCTGGATCGGGATACCGCCCCAGCGCCGCATCAGGCCGCCTAGCGGGCCGTTGAACAGGGTGTGCTTGCCGAACCAGCGGGCGTTCAGGCGCAGGACGAACTTGGCGGCAAGGAAGGCCACGAAGTCCCAGTTCGAGGTGTGGTGGGCGCCGATCACCACGAACTTGTCGAGCGCGGGCAATTGGCCCTCGATCTTCCAGCCGGAGAGTTTCAGCATGGCATGGCCGAGCGACTCGACCAGGGTGTTGCGAGGCAGGTAATTGCCGGACATCGTGCACCTTTCTTATGGCAGGCCGCTCACCGTGGCGGCCCTTCTTGTGGCGGTAGAGTATGCGCGGCGCGGCGCTTCAGCGTTGGCAGCGCGGGCAGTACACGCTGGCGCGCTGGCCTAGGCGGATCTCGCGCAGGGTGCTGCCGCAGACCTTGCAGAACTCCCCGCCACGGCCATAGACGAACAATTCCTGCTGGAAGTAACCGGGCTGGCCGTCGCCGCCGACGAAATCGCGCAGGGTGGTGCCGCCGCGCTCGATGGCGATCGCCAGGATCCGCTTGATCTCCTCCGCCAGGCGCAGGTAGCGCGCCTTGGAGATGCTCCCGGCGGGCTTGCGCGGATCGATGCCGGCGGCGAACAGCGCTTCGCTGGCGTAGATGTTGCCGACCCCGACCACCACCGCGTTGTCCATGATGAACGGCTTGACCGCCATGCTCCGCCCGCGCGACAGCTCGAACAGACGCTGGCCGGCGAAAGCGTCGGTCAGCGGTTCCGGGCCGAGGTTGCGCAGCAGCTCGTGTTCCAGTGGCGCCAGGCTCCAGAGCATGGCGCCGAAGCGCCGCGGATCGGTGTAGCGCAGGGCCATGCCCGAGGCCAACTCGATGTCGACGTGCTCGTGGCGACTGGCCGGGGTGCCGCTCTCCACCAGCCTCAGGCTGCCGGACATGCCCAGGTGGCTGATCAGCGTACCGGCCTCGGCGCCCAGCAGCAGGTACTTGGCGCGGCGCTCGACGCTGACGATGCGTTGTCCGGACAGGCGCACGTCCAGGTCTTCGGGGATCGGCCAGCGCAGCCGCCGCTCGCGCACGATCACGCGCTCGACGCGCTGGCCTTCGAGGTAGGGGGCGATGCCCCGGCGGGTGGTTTCGACTTCGGGTAGTTCGGGCATGGCGGCAGCAATCCGGTTGACCGCGGCACCTTAGCAGGAAGCGCCGCGGCGCGGCCAGTCAGTAGCTGCCCTGGCCGACGCCCAGCTCGAGAATCGAGCCCTTGAGGTTCTCGAAGTCGTAGTCGGTGAGCCCGACGTAGTCCAGCACCAGCGCGCCGATGCTGTTCCACTCGTGGTCTTCCGGCTGGTTGCCGAGAATCCGGTGCGAGCCGCAGATGTGCTCGGCCATCTTCAGGATCGCCAGTAGGTTCTTCAGCTGGGTGTCGCGGGCCGACTCGTCGCCGAAGATCGACAGCGCGTTGTGGTGGTTGGCGATCGCCTCGCAGACGTGCTCCGGCAGGCGCCAGGAGCGCGCGGTGTAGTAGCCGACCACCGCATGGTTGGTGTTCAGCACGCGGTTCTCGGTGTCCACCACCCGGCGCTCGTCGCTGGCGGCGGCATAGGCCTCCTCCAGCACCGCCATATAGTGCGGGAAGCGCTTGAGCATCAGCGGAATGCCGCAGTTGTGGAACAGGCCGAGGGCGTAGGCTTCGTCCACCGACTCGTAGCCGACCCGCTTGGCCAGGCTCAGGCAGCTCATGGCCACGTCCTGGGCGGTGTCCCAGAAACGGTTGAGGGTGACGATGGTGTCGTCGCTCATCTCGCCCTTGATCGACTGGGCATTGATCAGGTTGATCACCGAACGACTGCCCAGCAGGTTCACCGCGCGCTGGATCGAAGTGATGCGGTTGGCCAGGCCGAAGAACGGCGAGTTCACCAGTTTCAGGAGGGCGCCGGAAAGGCCCGGGTCCTGGCTGATCAGCCTGGCGATGTTCTTCAGGTCCGGATTGGGCATGACCTGCTCCATCTGCAGGTCGACCATGATCTGGGGTTGCGGCGGCACGCTGATGCCTTGCAGGGCCTGGCGGATCTGCTCGGCGGTGAGTTCTTGGACCATGAGGGCGGGGGCGAAAGTTGACGGTGTGCGCAGTTTACCCGGAGAACCCCGCCATGGGGCGGGCTTCTGCCGGAAAAGCGGCGCCAGGCAACGGGCATGGAACTTTTCCCGCAGCCGCCAGGGTCGGAATGTATACCCCCATCCGATATCGGGAGACACGCCATGACCCAATCCCTGCACGGCAAGGTCGTCGCCGCCCTGGTGACCGACGGTTTCGAACAGATCGAACTGATCGGTCCGAAAAAAGCCCTGGAAGACGCCGGCGCCACGGTAAGGATTCTTTCCGACAAGGCCGGCGAGGTGCGCGGCTGGAA
This sequence comes from Pseudomonas sp. HMSC063H08, assembly GCF_001813645.1. Lineage (NCBI taxonomy): Bacteria > Pseudomonadati > Pseudomonadota > Gammaproteobacteria > Pseudomonadales > Pseudomonadaceae > Pseudomonas > Pseudomonas sp. HMSC063H08. The sequence continues at coordinate 66,617 of NZ_KV813561.1, read as the reverse complement.
CCATCACCAGCCAGCCGACGCCTTCCGCGTCGACGGCACCTTCGAAGACGCCAGCCTGGACGACTACGACGCCCTGCTGCTGCCCGGCGGGGTGGTCAATTCCGACCAGATCCGCAGCCTGGCCAAGGCCCAGGAACTGGCGATCCGCGCCGAACAGGCGAGCAAGCCGGTGGCGGTGATCTGCCACGGCGCCTGGCTGCTGATCTCCGCCGGACTGGTGCAGGGTCGTACCCTGACCAGTTGGCCGTCGCTCAAGGACGACATCAACAACGCCGGCGGCCACTGGGTGGACCAGGAGGTAGCGGTGGACGGCAAGCTGGTGAGCAGCCGCAAACCCGAAGACATCCCGGCCTTCAACCGTCGATTCATCGAAATCCTCGCCGGCTGAACGGCCCGCGTTCGCGCAGCGGCGAATCCCGTCGCTGCGCTATAATCGCGCTCTTTTGCCGGAGCCTTTCCCATGACCCTGCCCAGCTTGCGTCTCAAAGCCAACGCCGAGCGCCGCCTGCGCGCCGGCCACCTGTGGGTCTACAGCAACGAGGTGGATGTCGCCGCGACGCCGCTGAATGCCTTCGCCGCCGGCGACCAGGCGGTGCTGGAAATGGCCAACGGCAAGCCGCTGGGCATCGTCGCGCTGAGCCCGAACAATCTCATCTGCGGCCGCCTCATTTCCCGTGATACCAAGCACGTTCTCGACAAATCACTGCTGGTTCATCGCATCAACATCGCCCTCAGCCTGCGCGAGCGGCTTTTCGACAAGCCGTTCTACCGGCTGGTCTACGGCGATTCCGACCTGCTGCCCGGCCTGGTGGTCGATCGCTTCGGCGACGTGCTGGTGGTGCAACTGGCGTCCGCGGCCATGGAACTGCGCAAGGACGAGGTGCTCGCTGCCCTGCTGCAGGTGCTCAAGCCCGCCGCCGTGCTCTGGAAGAACGACTCCAGCGCGCGCGACGCCGAGGGCCTGGAGCGCTACGTGGCCAACGCCTACGGCGAAGTGCCGGAGTGGGTCGCGCTGGAAGAGAACGGCGTGAAGTTCGAGGCGCCGGTGCTGGCCGGGCAGAAGACCGGCTGGTTCTACGACCACCGCATGAACCGCGCGCGCCTGGCGCCCTACGTGCAGGGCAAGCGGGTCCTCGACCTGTTCAGCTATATCGGTGGCTGGGGCATCCAGGCCGCCGCCTTCGGCGCCAGCGAAGTGATGTGCGTGGACGCGTCCGCCTTCGCCCTCGACGGCGTCGAGCGCAACGCGGCGCTGAACGGCGTGGCGGAGAAGGTCGCCTGCGTCGAGGGCGACGTGTTCGAGGCCCTGCGCGAGCTGAAGGCCGCCGACGAACGCTTCGACGTGGTGATCGCCGACCCGCCGGCCTTCATCAAGCGCAAGAAGGACCTGAAGAACGGCGAGGCCGCCTACCGCCGTCTCAACGAACAGGCCATGCGCCTGCTGAGCAAGGACGGCATCCTGGTCAGCGCCTCCTGCTCGATGCACCTGCCCGAGGACGACCTGCAGAACATCCTGATCGGCAGCGCCCGCCATCTCGACCGCAACATCCAGCTGCTCGAGCGCGGCGGCCAGGGCCCCGACCATCCGGTGCACCTGGCGATCGCGGAAACCCGCTACATCAAGAGCCTGACCTGCCGGCTGCTGCCCAACGGCTGAGCCCGTCCCGGCGGATGAGCGCCTGCGTTCATCCGCCCTACGGCCACCGCCTCTCATGGCGCGACGGGCGGCGCAAGACGCCAGCCGGGTCGCGACGCGCCGCTCCGCCGACCGCCAGCCTTCCCCATTCGCCCGCTCTGGGCTTAGAATCCGGGCATTCCTCGCCAATCATCCCCCGGCGGGCAGTGAGCCCAGGCCGTCGCCAATGGTGACCCCATTCAGACCCCGGCCAACTCCGTACACTCGGCTATTCCCCGTTTGCATCCGGTTCCTTCGACGCTCACGATACAGTCATAACCCGAACCTGATTAGCCGCAGGAAATCGTCATGCCCGATTACCGCTCGAAAACCTCCACCCACGGCCGCAACATGGCCGGCGCCCGCGCCCTCTGGCGCGCCACCGGGATGAAGGACGAAGACTTCAAGAAGCCGATCATCGCCATCGCCAACTCCTTCACCCAGTTCGTGCCCGGCCACGTGCACCTGAAGGACCTCGGCCAACTGGTCGCCCGCGAGATCGAGAAGGCCGGCGGCGTGGCCAAGGAATTCAACACCATCGCCGTCGACGACGGCATCGCCATGGGCCACGACGGCATGCTCTATTCGCTGCCGAGCCGGGAGATCATCGCCGACTCCGTGGAATACATGGTCAACGCCCACTGCGCCGACGCCATCGTCTGCATCTCCAACTGCGACAAGATCACCCCCGGCATGCTGATGGCCGCGCTGCGCCTGAACATCCCGGTAGTGTTCGTCTCCGGCGGGCCGATGGAAGCCGGCAAGACCAAGCTGGCCAGCCACGGCCTGGACCTGGTCGATGCCATGGTGGTGGCCGCCGACGACTCCTGCTCCGACGAGAAGGTCGCCGAGTACGAGCGCAGCGCCTGCCCGACCTGCGGCTCCTGCTCCGGCATGTTCACCGCCAACTCGATGAACTGCCTGACCGAGGCGCTCGGCCTGTCGCTGCCGGGCAACGGCTCGACCCTGGCCACCCACGCCGACCGCGAGCAACTGTTCCTGCGCGCCGGGCGCCTGGCCGTGGAACTCTGCCAGCGCTACTACGGCGAAGGCGACGACAGCGTGCTGCCGCGCAACATCGCCAACTTCAAGGCCTTCGAGAACGCCATGACCCTGGACATCGCCATGGGCGGCTCGACCAATACCATCCTGCACCTGCTGGCCGCCGCCCAGGAGGCCGAGGTGCCGTTCGACCTGCGCGACATCGACCGCCTGTCACGCAAGGTGCCACAACTGTGCAAGGTGGCGCCGAACATCCAGAAGTACCACATGGAAGACGTGCATCGCGCCGGCGGCATCTTCTCCATCCTCGGCGAACTGGCCCGCGGTGGCCTGCTGCACACCGACGTCCCCACCGTGCACAGCCCGAGCATGGCCGACGCCATCGCCCAGTGGGACATCACCCAGACCCGCGACGAAGCCGTGCACACCTTCTTCAAGGCCGGTCCGGCGGGCATCCCGACCCAGACCGCGTTCAGCCAGAACACCCGCTGGCCGAGCCTGGACGACGACCGCGCCGAGGGCTGCATCCGCAGCGTCGAGCATGCCTATTCCAAGGAAGGCGGGCTGGCCGTGCTCTACGGCAACATCGCTCTCGACGGCTGCGTGGTGAAGACCGCCGGGGTCGACGAGTCGATCCACGTGTTCGAAGGCAGCGCGAAGATCTTCGAAAGCCAGGACGCCGCGGTGAAAGGCATCCTCGGCGACGAGGTGAAGGCCGGCGACATCGTGATCATCCGCTACGAAGGACCGAAGGGCGGGCCGGGCATGCAGGAAATGCTCTATCCGACCAGCTACCTGAAGTCCAAGGGCCTGGGCAAGCAGTGCGCCCTGCTCACCGACGGACGCTTCTCCGGCGGCACCTCGGGCCTGTCCATCGGCCACGCCTCCCCGGAAGCCGCCGCCGGCGGCGCCATCGGCCTGGTGCAGGACGGCGACAAGGTGCTGATCGACATTCCCAATCGCTCGATCAACCTGCTGGTCAGCGACGAAGAACTCGCCGCACGCCGCGCCGAACAGGACAAGAAGGGCTGGAAGCCGGCCGCGCCGCGTGCCCGCCGCGTCAGCACCGCGCTCAAGGCCTACGCCCTGCTCGCCACCAGCGCCGACAAGGGCGCGGTACGCAACAAGGCACTGCTGGACGGCTGAATCGTCCCGCGACGAAAAAAGCCCGGTCCCGCGCCGGGCTTTTTCATTCACGCGTGCGCGCGCCGAATGGCGGATAATCGCAAGCGGTCATTCGCCCTACCGCTCACCCACGCTCCAACCGTAGGGCGCATACGCCACCGGCGTTATCCGCCGACATGCGGCGCAGCCAGGCCTGGGCGAGACCGTGTTCGCCCAGTAAAATCGCGCTCTTTTTCCCCGGACCGCCACCATGAGTTCCCTGCAAAGCCCGTCGGACGCCAGCGCCCGCAACGACCTGGTCTATGGCCTGGACGACCGTCCCAGCGCTCCCATCGCCCTGCTCGCCGCCCTCCAGCACCTGCTGGCGATCATCGTGCCGATCGTTACCCCCGGCCTGCTGATCTGCCAGGCGCTGGGCGTATCGCCGCGCGACACCAATCTGATCGTGTCGATGTCGCTGGTGATCTCCGGCATCGCCACCTTCGTCCAGTGCAAGCGCTTCGGCCCGTTCGGCGCCGGACTGTTGATCGTCCAGGGCACCAGCTTCAACTTCGTTGGCCCGCTGATCGCCGGCGGGGCGCTGATGGTCAAGCAGGGCACGCCGGTGGAAAGCGTGATGGCGGCGATCTTCGGCGTGGTCATCGCCGGCTCCTTCGTCGAGATGGGCATCTCGCGCATACTGCCGTTCGTCAAGCGGCTGATCACCCCGCTGGTGACTGGCATCGTCGTGCTGATGATCGGCCTGACCCTGATCAAGGTCGGCCTGATCAGCATGGGCGGCGGCTTCTCGGCGATGTCCAACGGCACCTTCGCCAACGGCGAGAACCTGCTGCTGTCCGGCGTGGTGCTGGGCATCATCGTGGTGCTCAATCGCATCCCGGTGGTATGGATGCGCAGTTGCGCCATCGTCATCGCCCTGGCCGTCGGCTACGCGCTGGCCGGCTACCTCGGCCGCCTGGACTTCACCGGCATGCACCAGGCCGAGCTGTTCCAGGTACCGACCCCGCTGCACTTCGGCCTGGACTTCTCCTGGCCGCTGTTCATCCCGATGCTGGTGATCTACCTGGTCACCTCCCTGGAAGCCATCGGCGACGTCACCGCCACCAGCAAGGTGTCGAAGCAACCGGTGGAAGGCCCGCTGTGGATGCAGCGGATCAAGGGCGGCGTGCTGGTCAACGGCGCCAACTCGTTCCTCGCCGGTATCTTCAATACCTTCCCCAGCTCGGTGTTCGCCCAGAACAACGGGGTGATCCAGCTCACCGGCGTGGCCAGCCGCTACGTCGGCCTGTGGATCGCCGCCATGCTGGTCCTGCTCGGCCTGTTCCCGAGCGTCGCCGGGGTCATCCAGGCGGTGCCGGAACCGGTACTGGGCGGCGCGGCGATGGTGATGTTCGGCGCGGTGGCCGCTTCGGGCATCAACATCCTCGCCGGCATCCAACTGGACCGCCGCGCCCTGCTGATCATCGCCGTGTCCCTGGCCCTCGGCCTGGGCGTTTCGCAGGTGCCGGAGTTCCTCGCGCACATGCCCGCGGCGCTGCGCAACGTGCTGGAATCCGGGGTCGCCACCGGCGGCATCTGCGCCCTGCTGCTGAACTGGTTCCTGCCGGAAAGCCCGGTCCAGAAGGCCGCACACTGATAGGCGCGGCGCCACCTCCGGGTGGCGTCGCGGTTTTCGCCGAAGGGTTTTCGTACCCGGCCAATGGTTGGGTATGATCGACGGCATGGCCATGCCCGTCGGCCACCCTCTTCCGTCCCGCAACCCGGACCCGCGCCCATGCCCCAGTCCCGCCGCCCGTTGCGCATCGGCCTGATCGCCGACACCCATGGCCTGCTCCGGCCCGAGGCGCTGGAACGGTTGCGCGGCTGCGACCAGTTGATCCATGCCGGCGACATCGGCAAGCCGGAAATCCTCGCCGAGCTGGAACGCCTGGCGCCGCTCTCGGTGGTGCGCGGCAACAACGACACCCAGGACTGGGCGGCGGACATCCCCGAGCGCCTGCTGCTGAAGATCGGCCGGCTGACCCTCTACGTACTGCACGACCTCAAGCGACTCGACCTCGACCCGGCCGCCGAAGGCATCGACGTGGTGGTCGCCGGACATTCGCACAAGCCGCTGAAGGAAGAGCGCGACGGCGTGCTCTACCTCAACCCGGGCAGCGCCGGACCGCGGCGCTTCAGCTTGCCGATCGGGATCGGCGTGCTGGAAGTGGCGGGGAAGAAGATCGAGGCGGAGCTGATCACCCTCTGACCCCGCCTGGAACCGTCAGCGGCGCTCCCATACCTCGAAGGCGTAGGCAGGCGCATCGTCAGCCGCGGCGTGTTCGATGCTCGACGCCAGGCGCCAGGCCGCGCCATCGATCTCGGGGAAAAAGGCGTCGCCCTCCGGCGCCAGGCCAACCCGGGTCAGGTAGAGACGCGCGGCGCGCGGCAAGGCCTCGGCATAGAGCTGGGCGCCGCCGATCAGCATCAGTTCGTCGGCGTCCTCCGCCTGCGCCCACGCCTCGGCGCGCGCCAGCGCGGCGTCCAGGCTGGCGAACACTTCCGCACCCTCCAGTGCCAGGCCGGCCTGGCGGCTGACCACCAGGTTTAGCCGGCCCGGCAGCGGCCGACCCAGCGAGTCCCAGGTCTTGCGCCCCATGATCACCGGCTTGCCGAGGGTCATCGCCTTGAAATGCTTGAGGTCGGCCGGCAGGCGCCAGGGCAGGCGGTTGTCGATGCCGATCGCGCGGTTCTCGCCAAGGGCGGCGATCATCGCCAGCGGTCGTGCCATGGGGTTACCTCATCGTGGAAGGACAAAGGCGCGAGGATAAACACTCGCGCCGGCGGACTCCAGGCCCGGCCTACAAGGGATTGGCATACGGCGGCACCTGCATGAAGAAGGTGCCATCCTCGTTGACCTGGGTGGTGCCGGTCGCCAGCACCTTGCGGTAGTCCTGCAGGTTGAAGGTCAGCACCTGGTCCGGGGTCTCGGTCTTCAGCAGCACCTGGGCGTAGGTGATGAGGATTTCGAAGATCTTCAGGTCGCCGGACTGTAGCCAGAGGAAGGATGGGCCCGCCGCGGCCGGCGGGCTGAACACCGGCGACGGCTGGCCGGGCGCCTGGGAGAAACGCAGGTGCAGCCCCTGGTCGTCGAGCCAGGCCTCCTGTACGTGGCCATCGATGCCCAGCAGCGGGAAGACCTTGCGGTAGTCCAGGCGCATGGCGCTGCCGACCAGGCTCGCCCCCGGCCGATCGAGGCTGACCAGCGCCGACATCGGCAGGCCGACCAGGCTCATCGCCCCGTACAGCGGCAGACCTATCACCTTCAACTGGTCGGGCCGATAGACCAGCGCGCCGCTGGCCGCGTCCACCTCCACGCCGCCGCCCAGCCGCAGCGGCAGCCAGGGCCCTACGCCGAGCGGACGCACCCGCCCCTCCACCTCCAGGCGTCCCGCCGCACTGCTCATGCGGAAGTCCTTCAACATGGTCCCGTCGTAGGCGAGGATGTGCTCGTTGAACAGGTTGGCCAGCTGCCGCGGGCTGAGCAGCACCTCACCCTCCATCACCTGGAAATGCATGTCCTGCGGGCGGTCGAAGTCCACCGGCTGGCCGGCCCGGTTCGGCACCAGCCAGCCCTTCACCTCGGGCACGTGGAAACCGATGTTGCCGCGCAGGTACATGTCCACGTTGCGCAGCAGTATGCCGACGCCATCCTGGCCGGAATCCGCCGGCCCGGCCGTACGCATGGGCAGCGGCACCGGCGCCGGCGGGACCTGCCGGTACCAGCCCTCGCGCAGCAGGGCCAGTTCGCGTTGCTGCCGGTCGATGGCGCTTTCGGCCTGGACCGCGCTGGCCGCCAACAGGCACCAGCCAAGCAGCACGCCCCACGGACGCCGGCTCACAGCCGTGCCTCCAGCGGCGCCGGCGCCTTCACTGGCGACACGGCGATCTGCACCATGCCGTCCTCGCGCAGGCGGATCACACCGTTCTGCAGTTGCCGCCGGTAGTCGTAGAGATTGAACAGCAGCGGCTGCCCCGGGCTGAGGCTGGTGAACAGGGCGTAGGCCTTGACCAGCACGGTGCGCGCCATCTTGATATCGCCGCCCTCGATGAACATGTAGCTGTCCGGCGCCCGTAATGCCGGCCATTGCAGGTCGGCCAGGGAGTCGCCGAGGGCGAGTTGCATGCCGCCGTCGGCCAGGGCCAGGCGACTGACGCGGAAGTCCAGGCGCGGCGGCGGGAACAAACCGTCGAGGTCGACGCGGATGCGGTTGCCGACCAGCTCCATGTGCCGGGTCTTCAGCTTCAGCACCTCGGACATCTCGATCGAGGCCGCCGCCAGCGACGAAGTGACCTCGACCCCGTCGACGAAGATCCGCCGGGGTACCAGGGTCACCTCCAGCGGACCGCTCAGCTCGATCTCGGTGAGCATCCGCAGCGGCCGCCAGCGCCCCTTGCGCAACAACTCGCCACGCACTTCCTGGCCGTCCTTGCGGGTGTTCATCCTGAGGTTGCGCACGGCCGCGCGGGACGCGGCGAGGTCCTGGTTGAGCAGGGTCGCCAGGGTGGCGTCGCTGACGAATATCTCGCCGGCCTGGATCCGCGCCACCATCGCCGTCGGATCGTCGAGCGACAAGGGCGCGCCGGGACGAGTCGGTTCCATGCGGATCAGCATGCGCTGGATGAAGAAACCGATGTCGTCGTGCAGGCGGAAGTCGGTATCGGCGATCCACAGTCGCGAACTCGCCGATCCCGAGCCGCGGGCGCCGACGCTCGCCTCCAGCGTACGCGGCGGCACGGCGCTCATCAGGCTGTCCGGCTGGCGCCCCCAGTCATCGGTAGCGGCCGTCGGCACACGCGCTTCGACACGGGCCGGCGGCGCCACGGCCTGGCCGCCACCGTGGGCATCGAAGGCCAGCCAGGCGCCCAGCAACAGGCAGGCCAGTTGCAACGACAGGCAGGGAAACGCGGAGGCAGGTTGCGCGGAAGCCATCACCGATCCTCTTATTGTTATGCGAGCGCCGTCACCCTATACCCTGCCCCGGCCGTCCGCCCCTTTCGTTGGATTGGCCGGGAAAACGCCGACGTCGTCACGCTGGCGGCGATTGTCACGGGAATGTCGCGAAACGGGCAAAGAAGTATCACCTGGCTGCGTCACTCTGCTGGACTGGAACACTCCCGAATCGCCGACGAGGACCCGTCATGCAACCAGCCTTCCTGCGCCGCCACCTCGGCGCCGCCTGCCTGATGCTCGCCGCTGGCCTGGCCAGCGCCGCCCACGCCGACACCGGCAACGTACAACGCGCCATCGACTGGGCCCAGGGCCAGGCCTCCGTCCGCCACCCGGCCGGCCACGAACGCTCGCCGCTGGTCATCGCCCACCGGGGCGCCAGCGGTTACGTACCGGAACACACCCTGGGCGCCTACGCCCTGGCGGTGGTGATGGGCGCCGACTACGTCGAGCCGGACCTGGTGATGACCCGCGACGGCAAGCTGGTCGCCCGCCACGACAACGAGCTGGGCCTGACCACCGATGTCGCCCAGCACCCGGAATTCGCCGACCGCAAGCGCACGCAGAAAGTCGACGGAGTGGAACTCACCGGTTGGTTCAGCGAAGACTTCACCCTCGCCGAACTGAAGACCCTGCGCGCCATCGAGCGCATCCCCACGATCCGCCCGGGCAATGCGCGCCTGGACGGCACCTTCGAGATCCCCACCCTGCAGGAGATCATCGACCTGGTGAAAAGCCTGCAAATCAGCCAGCAACGCACCATCGGCCTGTACCCCGAGATCAAGCACGGCACCCACTTCCAGCGCCTCGGCCTGGCCATGGAACGCCCGCTGGTGAAGACCCTGCACCGCAACGGCTACCTCGGTCCGCGCGCGCCGGTATTCATCCAGTCCTTCGAGGTGAACAACCTGAAGGAACTCAAGCGCCTCACCGGCATCCGCCTGGTCCAGCTCTACGGCAGCGGCCAGCCCTACGACCAGCAGGCCAGCGGCGGCAGCCTGACCTACGCCGAGATGGCCACCGCCAAGGACCTGCGCCAGGTGGCGCGCTACGCCTACGGGGTCGGTCCGGACAAGAGCTACGTGATTCCCCGCGATGCCAACGGCAACCTCGGCCAGCCGACCCGCTTCGTCGGCGACGCCCACGCCGCCGGGCTGAAGGTGCATCCCTACACCTTCCGCGCGGAAAACAGCTTCCTTCCGGCGGAGTTCCGCAGCGCCGACGGCAACCCACAGTCGCGCGGCGACCTGGCCGGCGAGATCAGGGCCTACCTCGACGCCGGCATCGACGGCCTGTTCAGCGACCAGCCGGACGTCGCCGTGCGCCTGCGCGAGCAGCGCTGACGCGGCCCGACCGGCGCTCGTACGCGGGCGCCGGCCTCATGGACACTCGATGTAGCCGTCGAAGGGCTGTGCCTTGCCCTTCTCCAGCGCCTGCCGCCTGATGTTCCGGCAGATCCGCCGATCGCGCTCGTGCATGGCGTCGATCGACGGGTTGCCGGTGGGTTCCACGCCCTTGTGGTCCTTGACGCCAAAGGTCACCAAGGGCTGCTCCGGCTCCACCCGGAAGCGCGACGGCGTTTCCTTCTCCTCCTTGCGCGACGGCGGATCCGCCGCCAGGGTCGGCAACTGGTCGGCCTGCACGCCATAGCGTTGCAGCAAGGAGCCATCGGGCAACTCGTCGGCCAGCGCGCCCGCCATCCCCAGCAACAGCGCCAGGGGGTATCGGCGTACTACCTTCATCTCAGTGTTCCTCTCGCTACCGGCGCCGAACGCTTTCGCCACGGCGCCAGTCAAAATCCCACACCCCGCCGCCACCCGGCTGGCAAGCCAGCATGAGCCGCCGGGGCGCTTTTTGCTATGTTTGGCGCTGATCAGACGCCGTTGGCCGGGCACGATTCACGCTCGGCAGGGAAATCGACACAGGAGGTGACTTGAGTCACACGACGCATCCCGGCCTCGACGCCCTCTGGCTGACCGAGGCCGTTCGCCTGCGCGAGGAGCAGGCCGGTCCGCTGGAAGACAGCGAGGCGCTTCGCCAGGCGCTGGCCCAGGGCGGTTCCCTGCCGCGCCGTATTCTCACCCGCGCCCACTGGCTGGGCCGCCGCGAGGGCCTGCTCGACGCCCAGCGGACCTGGCGCCAGGGTTCGCGGCTGGCGCTGGCCCTGCTGCTGGTGCTGGCCCTGGCCAGCGGCGCCGGACTGGCCTTCGCCGCGCTCGGCGACGGCCAGCGCCCGGTCAACGTGTTCTGGGCGCTGGCCAGCCTCCTCGGCCTGCACCTGCTGACCCTGCTCGGCTGGGCCCTCGGCCTGCTCGCCGGCGGCGAGGCCGCGGGCGCGCTCGGCCGGCTCTGGCTGTGGCTCAGCGGCAAGCTGGCGCGCGATGCTCGCGCCGCGCACCTGGCGCCGGCGCTATTGGTCCTGCTCGGCCGGCGCCGGCTGGCTCGCTGGGGCCTCGGCGCGCTGGTCCACGGGCTCTGGCTGCTCGGCCTGCTGACCGCGCTGGCCATGCTCCTCGGCCTGCTGGCGACCCGCCGCTACGGTTTCGTCTGGGAAACCACCATTCTCGGCAGCGATACCTTCATCACCCTTACCCAGGCGCTCGGCGCCCTGCCGGCGTTGCTTGGCTTCCCGTTGCCGGACGCCGAGCTGATCCGCGCCAGCGGCGACGCCGTCCTGGCCAGCGAAGCCGCACGGCACGCCTGGGCCGGCTGGCTGGTAGGCGTACTGCTGGTCTATGGGGTCCTGCCGCGCGCGCTGCTCGGTCTGTTCTGCCTGTGGCGCTGGAAACGCGGCCTGGCCGACCTCGACCTGGACCTCGACGACCCAGGCTACAGCCTGCTGCGCGAACGCTTGATGCCGGCCAGCGAACGCCTCGGCGTCAGCGACGCTGCGCCGGACTGGCTGCCGGAGCCGCAGGGCGGCCAGTCCGGCCAGGAAGCCGCCGGAGCGGTGCTGGTGGCGGTGGAGCTGGACGATCGCCGGCCCTGGCCGCCGAAGCTCGCCGAAGGCGTCGCCGACGCCGGCATCCTCGACGACGGCCAGCAGCGCCGTCGCCTGCTCGAACAACTGACCCGCTACCCGCCGGCGCGCCTGGCCATCGCCTGCGACCCGCGTCGCTCGCCGGACCGTGGCACCCTGACACTGCTCGGCGAACTCGCCCGCTGCGCCGCCAGCACCCGCATCTGGCTGCTCCAGGCTCCGCCCGGCGAAGCGCTCGACAGCGACCGCCTGGGCGACTGGCACGCCGCCCTGGAGCGCCTGCAACTGCCGCACGGCGAGACCTCGCCGCTGGCCTGGCTGGAGACCGGCCATGACTGAGCCGCTGATCCTGGCCGTGGTCGGCCACACCAATACCGGCAAGACCTCGCTGCTGCGCACCCTGACTCGCGACCGCGGATTCGGCGAAGTCTCCCATCGCCCCAGCACCACCCGCCACGTCGAGGGCGCCAGGCTGTCGGTGGACGGCGAAGCGCTGCTGGAACTCTACGACACGCCCGGCCTGGAAGACGCCATCGCCCTGCTCGACTACCTGGACGCCCTGGAGCGCCCCGGCGAGCGTCTCGATGGCCCGGAACGCATGGCGCGGTTGCTGGACAGCAACGAAGCGCGCGGGCGTTTCGAACAGGAAGCCAAGGTGGTCCGCCAGTTGCTCGCCTCCGATGCCGGGCTCTACGTGATCGACGCCCGCGAACCGGTGCTGGCCAAGTATCGCGACGAACTGGCGGTGCTTGCCGGCTGCGGCCGGCCGCTGCTGCCGGTGCTGAACTTCGTCGCCAGCCCGCAGCATCGCGAGGAGGAGTGGCGCACCGCCCTCGCTCGCCTGGGCCTGCACGCCCTGGTGCGTTTCGACAGCGTGGCGCCGCCGCTGGACGGCGAACGGCGCCTCTACGAGAGCCTGGCGCTGCTGCTGGAGCGCGCCCGGCCGCAACTCGACCGGCTGATCGCCGACCATGAGACCCAGGCCGCCGCGCGCCTGCGCGCCGGGCAACGGCTGATCGCCGAATTGCTGGTCGACGTCGCCGCCTGCCGGCGCCTGGTGCCCGGCGGCGAAAGCGCCGTGCAGGAAGCCACCCGCGACCTGCACCAGCAGGTGCGCAAGCGCGAGCAGGCCTGCGTGGAAGCGTTGCTGCGGCTCTACGCCTTCGCCAGGGACGACGCCCGCGCCGCCGACCTGCCGCTGCTCGACGGCCGCTGGGGCGACGATCTGTTCAATCCGGAGACCCTGCGCCAACTCGGTATCCGCCTCGGCGGCGGGGTTGCGGCCGGTGCCGCGGCCGGCGCCGGCATCGACCTGCTGGTGGGCGGCGTCACCCTTGGCGCCGCCGCCGCCCTCGGCGCCCTCGCTGGCGGCGCCTGGCAGACCGTCGGGCACTACGGTTCGCGCCTGCTCGGCAAGCTCAAGGGCGCCCGCGAGCTGACCGTCAACGACGCCGTGCTGCGCTTGCTTGCGCTGCGCCAACGGCAGCTCCTGGCAGCCCTGCAAACGCGCGGCCACGCGGCGATCGAGGCGATCCGCCTGGAGACCCCGGAGGACAAGCAGTGGCGCGAAGGCAAGCTGCCGGAAGCACTGCGCAAGGCGCGCGCGCATCCGGAGTGGTCGTCGCTGAACGGCAGGCGGGTGGGCGGCAGCGACCGCCAGGAACAGATCGACGCGCTGGCCGAATTGCTGGAGAGCGGACGCGGGGAATGACAGACTGGGCGACGATCGCCCAAGAGGTAGGCCCATGCCCTTCGTTTCCTACGCGCAGAACCTGGAAGACGTCCGACTCTGGCGGGCCCTGAAACTCTTCCCCAGGGGGTTCTACATCGACGTCGGCGCCAACCACCCGCGGATCGACTCGGTCACCCTGGCGTTCTACGAGCGCGGCTGGCGCGGCATCAACATCGAACCGCTGCCCCACCTGCACCGCGAGCTGGAGCGGGAACGGCCGGAAGACCTCAACCTGAACCTCGCCATTGGCGAGCGCGAAGGCCGCGCCACGCTCTACGAGATGGCCGCCTCGGGTCTCTCCACCCTGGACCCCGAGCTAGCCCGCCAGCGCCAGGCCGAGGGCTGCACGGCCACTCCGCGCGAAGTGAAGGTCAGCACCCTGGACGCGATCTGCGCGGCCCATGTCGAAGGGCCGATCCACTTCCTCAAGATCGACGTCGAAGGGCTGGAAGGCGCGGTGCTCCGCGGCCTCGACCTGAACCGCTGGCGCCCGTGGCTGATCCTCGCGGAAACTCCGTTCGACCACGACCCCGAGTGGAAAGCGCCGCTGCTCGCCGCGGGCTACCGTTTCGTCCACTTCGACGGCCTTAACGGCTATTACCTGGCGGAGGAACAGGCCCGCCTGGAAGGCGCCTTCGCGCTACCGCCGAACCTGCTGGACGACTTCCAGCTCTGCCATGGCCACGCCATGAGCCATCCGGTCGCACCGCTGGAGCAGGCCCTGGAGCAGGCGCTGCAACGCGCAGAAGATGCGGAGCGGGCTTTGCGGGACTGGCGCGCGCTTCCCTGGTACCGCCGCCTGTTCGGTTGAGCGGAGCCGACGGCTCCGCCGAAGGGTCAGACCGCGACCGGTGCCTTGATGTGCGGATGGGCCTCGTAGCCGACCAGCTCGAAGTCCTCGAAGCGGAAGTCGAACAGATCCTTCACCTCGGGATTCAGCTTCATGCTCGGCAACGGCAGCGGCTCGCGGGTCAACTGCAGGTCGGCCTGCTCCAGGTGGTTGGCGTACAGGTGGCAATCGCCGCCGGTCCAGATGAACTCGCCCGGCTGCAGGCCGGCGACCTGCGCCACCATCAGGGTCAGCAGGGCATAGCTGGCGATGTTGAAGGGTACGCCGAGGAAGATGTCCGCCGAACGCTGGTAGAGCTGGCAGCTGAGCTTGCCGTCGGCGACGTAGAACTGGAACAGCGCGTGGCAGGGCGGCAGGGCCATCTCGTCGATCAGCGCCGGGTTCCAGGCGGAGACGATCAGCCGGCGCGAGTCCGGATTCTTCTTCAGCATCGCCATCAGGTTGGCGATCTGGTCGATGTGGCGGCCGTCCGGCGCCGGCCAGGAGCGCCACTGGTAGCCATACACCGGGCCGAGGTCGCCGTTCTCGTCGGCCCACTCGTCCCAGATCGAGACGCCGTGCTCCTTGAGGTAGGCGATATTGGTGGAGCCCTTGAGGAACCACAGCAGCTCGTGGACGATCGACTTGAGATGGCACTTCTTGGTGGTCACCAGGGGGAAGCCCGCGGCCAGATCGAAGCGCATCTGGTGGCCGAACACGCTATAGGTGCCGGTGCCGGTGCGGTCGCTCTTGAAGGTGCCGTGCTCGCGCACGTGGCGCATCAGGTCGAGGTACTGTTTCATCGGAGGCTCGGATCGATATCGGTGCGGCGCCGACGTGGCGGCTCCCACCGAGGGATGACAGAAGGATGGCCAAGTCTACGGCGACGGAGCCTGCATCGCCAGTTCGGCGCGACCGGCGCAAGCCATGCACGCCCTGGCGCGGAAAGCCGGCTGCCCGGAGCGGATGACGCCTGCGACGTTATCCGCCCCGGGCACGAAAAGCGGCTCAGGCCGTCTTCGGCTGCGCCGCGTCGCGGCGGTAGGCCCAGACCATCAGGGCAATGCCGGCCAGCACCATCGGTACGCAGAGCACCTGGCCCATGGTCAGCCAACCCCAGGCGAGGTAGCCGAGCTGGGCATCCGGCACGCGGACGAATTCGACGACGAAGCGGAAGATCCCGTAGCACAGCACGAACAGGCCGGAGACCGAGGCGGTCGGCCGTGGCTTGCGGGTGAACAGCCAGAGGATGACGAACAGCGCCACGCCTTCCAGGGCGAACTGGTACAGCTGCGAGGGATGCCGCGGCAGCGGGCCGCCGTTGGGGAAGACCATGGCCCAGGGCACATCGCTGACCTTGCCCCACAGCTCCGAGTTGATGAAGTTGCCGATGCGCCCGGCGCCCAGGCCGATGGGCACCAGCGGGGCGATGAAGTCCATCAGCTGGAAGAAGCTCTTGCCATGGCGCTTGCCGAACCACCAGACCGCCAGCATCACGCCGAGCAGACCGCCATGGAAGGACATGCCGCCTTTCCAGACCTCGAAGATCAGCGTCGGGTTGGCGATGTACTCGTCCAGGTTGTAGAACAGCACGTAGCCCAGGCGGCCACCGAGGATCACGCCGCAGGCGACCCAGAAGACCAGGTCGGAAAGGCGCTCCTTGGTCCAGGTCGGGTCGAAGCGCTTCATCCGGCGCGACGCCAGCAGCCAGGCGCCGCCGATCCCGATCAGGTACATCAGCCCGTACCAGTGGATCTTCAGCGGGCCGATGGCCAGCGCAACCGGATCGATCTGGGGATACGTCAGCATCGATAACTCCTACGACAGAAAAGCGAGATCGGGGGTCAGGAAACTTATGCCCACGCTGAACAGCAGCAGGGCGAACAGTCGCTTGAGTACACGCGGCGACAAACGATGCGCCAGGCGCGCGCCGAAGCGGGCGAACAGCATACTGGTGGCAGCGATGCCGACCAACGCCGGCAGATAGACGTAGCCCAGGCTCCACTCCGGCAACTGCGGGTTGTGCCAGCCGACCGCGATGAACGACAGGGCGCCGGAAATGGCGATAGGTAGGCCGCAGGCCGAGGAAGTCGCCACCGCCTGCTGCATCGGCACGCTGCGCCAACTGAGGAAAGGCACGGTCAGCGAACCGCCGCCGATGCCGAAGATCGCCGAGGCCCAGCCGATCACCGCGCCGGCCAGGGTCAGGCCGCCCTTGCCGGGCACCTCGCGGCTACCCTTTGGCTTGAGATCGAGAACCATCTGCAAAGCGACCAGGATGGCGAACACCCCGATTATCTTCTGCAACAGCAGCCCCTTGATCTGCGCCGCGGTCAGCGCGCCGAGGGCACTGCCGATGAGGATGCCGAGGGTCATCCAGGCGAACACCGGCCAGCGCACCGCGCCGCGCCGATGGTGTTCGAGAATGGAATTGATCGAAGTGAAGACGATGGTCGCCAGGGAGGTGCCGACCGCCATCTGGGTCAGGACGTCGCCGCCGAAACCGTGCGCGGTGAAGCTGAAGACCAGCGCCGGGACGATGATCAGGCCGCCACCGACGCCGAACAGTCCGGCCAGCACGCCGGCACAGGCGCCCAGCACGATATAGAGGAGAAACTCCATGCACGCCCCCGTTGGAAAGCCGGCATGGTAACGGAATTGCGCGCCGCGCGGCAGGCGTCGTGCTTGAACGGCGATGGCGGATGCCTTTAGCCTGACGGCCAGCCCATTCCAAGGATCGCGCATGTGCCTGATCGTCTTCGCCTGGCAACCGGGGCACGCCCTGCCGCTGCTGGTCGCCGCCAACCGTGACGAGTTCTATGCCCGCCCGAGCCTGCCGCTGGCGGCCTGGGAGGACGCCGAGGGGGTATTCGCCGGACGCGACCTGGAGGCCGGCGGCACCTGGCTGGGGCTCGGCCCGGCCGGCCGTTTCGCCGCCCTGACCAACGTCCGCGATCCGTCGCAGGCTCTCGGCAAGCGCTCCCGTGGCGAACTGGTGGCGGACTTCCTGCGCGGCGGCGGCAACCCGGCCGACTACCTGGCGCAGGTCGCCGGGCGCGCTGCGGACTATTCCGGCTTCAACCTGCTCATTGGCGATCGCCATCAGCTCTGGCACTACAACCCCCGCGTAGGGCCACCGCGCCTGCTGCCGGCGGGGGTCTACGGGCTGTCCAACGCGGCCCTCGATACGCCCTGGCCGAAGCTGCTCAAGGCTCGCGCCGCCCTCGCCGAGCGGCTTGCCGAGCCGCATCCGCAGGCCCTGCTGGAGCTGCTGGCCGACGCAGCGCCGGCCGCCGACAGCCAGTTGCCGGATACCGGCGTGGGTCTGGCCACGGAACGTCTGCTCTCCAGCGTGTTCATCGCCAGCCCGAGCTACGGCACTCGCGCCAGCAGCGTCGTACGGGTACACGCCGACGGCACGCGGGAGATGATCGAGCGCAGCTTCGGGCCGTCCGGCGCCCGGCTCGGCGAGGTCAGCCTGGTGCTGCCGCCAGGCTGACCTTCAGCAACAGGCCACGCAATCGCGACGCTGCTTGGCCCGATAGAGGGCGTCGTCCACCCGGCACAGCAGCAGGTCGAGGGTCTCGCCATCGTTCAGCACGCCGACGCCGAAGCTGGCGGTCAACCGCTCGCCCATCTCGAAGGACTGCGAGCGAACCCGCTGGCGCAGGCGTTCGGCCAAGGCCGCCGCGGCCTCCAGGCCGGTTTCCGGAAGCAGCAGGATGAACTCCTCGCCGCCCCAGCGCGCCAGCACGTCGACCTCGCGCAGCTCGCTGGCGACCAGGCGGCCGAAGGCGACCAGCACGCGATCGCCGGTGGAGTGGCCGAACAGGTCGTTGATCCGCTTGAAGTGATCGACATCGATCATCACCAGTGCCGTCGCGCGTCCATGGCGCTGCCGGCGCATCCATTCATGGTGCAGGCACTGCTCGAACTTGCGCCGGTTGTACAGCTCGGTGAGCGGATCGATTTCGCTCAGGCGCTGGGCCTCGGCCATCTTCGAGGCCAGCGCCTGGTTGACCCGGTGCAGCGCCTCGGTGCGCTCGGCCACCAGGTCCTCGAGACGCCGGTTCCAGTCGAACAGTTCCTCGTTGCGCTGCTGCAACTCCAGCTCGACCAGCTTGCGCTGATGGATCTCGTGGTGCGCACCGATCATCCGCCGTGGCTCGCCGCGCTCGTCGAACTCGACGAAACGCCCGCGATCGCTGATCCACAGGTAATCCCCGCTGTAGGTGCGGCAGCGGTATTCCTCGCAGTATTCCGGGCTTTCGCCGTCGAGGTAGGCCTGGAAGCTGGCCATCACCCGCGGATAGTCCTCGGGATGGATGATGTTCTTCCAGGTCTCCACGCTCTCCGGCAGGCTATGCGGCGGATAGCCGAGCATCAGGTACCAGCCGGCGCTGCGGCTGACCTGGTTGGTCGCGATGTTCCAGTCCCAGATCCCGTCGCTGACGATCTCCAGGGCATATCGCAGGGTTTTCTCAAGGTCTTCGCGTGACAGCGGAAGAAGACCTGGCGGCTTCGACGCCCGTTCGTCCATTTTGCGGCAATCCCTCGCACGTTCGACTGGCCAGTGGCCTCTACCGAATGGCAGGCAGTCTATACGCTTGCGGGGAAAGCGTAAGCGCCGCACGACGAAGCGTCCGGCGCGCGGGAAATCAGGGCTGGACGGTAGCCGCCGGGTTGATCACGCGACCCAGGCCGAGGTTGCGCAACGCCAGGTGCAGCGAGCTGTGGATGACCTGCGGGTTGTCGAAGGTGAGCAACTGGCCGAGCAGGTCCCGGGCCTTGTCCAGGGTGATCTGGCGCAGCAGCCACTTCACCTTGGGCAGGTTGGTGGCGTTCATCGACAGGCTGTCGAAGCCCATCGCCATCAGCAGCACGGCAGCCGCGGGATCGCCGGCCATCTCGCCGCAGATGCTCACCGGCTTGCCTTCCAGGTGGGCATCGTCGACCACCTTCTTCAACGCATGCAGCACGGCCGGATGCAGGTAGTCGTAGAGGTCGGCGACCCGCGGATTGTTGCGGTCGACCGCCAGCAGGTACTGGGTCAGGTCGTTCGAACCGACCGAAAGGAAGTCGACCTGGCGGGCCAACTCGCGGGTCTGGTACACGGCGGCGGGAATCTCGACCATCATGCCGATGGGCGGCATGGCGATGTCCACGCCCTCGTCGCGCACCTCGCCCCAGGCGCGGTGGATCAGGTGCAGGGCCTCTTCCAGCTCGTGGGTGCCGGAGATCATCGGCAGCAGGATGCGCAGGTTGTCCAGTCCTTCGCTGGCCTTGAGCATGGCGCGGGTCTGGACCAGGAAGATCTCCGGGTGGTCGAGGGTGACGCGGATGCCGCGCCAGCCGAGGAACGGGTTGTCTTCCTTGATCGGGAAGTAGGACAGCGCCTTGTCGCCGCCGATATCCAGGGTGCGCATGGTCACCGGCAGCGGGTGGAAGGCACTGAGCTGCTCGCGGTAGATCGCCAGCTGTTCCTTCTCGCTGGGGAAGCGGTCGTTGATCATGAACGGCACTTCGGTGCGGTACAGGCCCACGCCCTCGGCGCCACGCTCCTGGGCGCGGGCGACATCGGCGAGCAGGCCGGTGTTGACCCAGAGCGGCATGCGGTGGCCGTCGAGGGTCTCGCAGGGCAGCTCGCGCAGGGCCGCCAGGCCCTTGCTCAGCTCGCGCTCCTCGGCGACCACGTCGCTGTACTGGCGCACCAGCTCGGCGGAGGGGTTGGTGTAGACCTCGCCGTGGTAGCCATCGACGATCAGGTCGATGCCGTCGACCTTGGAGTACGGCAGGTCGACCGCCCCCATCACCGTGGGGATGCCCATGGCACGGGCGAGGATCGCCACGTGCGAGTTGCCCGAGCCGAGCACCGAGACCAGGCCGACCAGGCGCCCTTCCGGCACCTCGCCGAGCATCGCCGGCGACAGCTCCTCGCTGACGATGATGGTCTGTTCCGGGTAGGTCAGGTTCTGCTTGCGTTCTTCCTGGAGGTAGGCGAGCAGGCGGCGACCGATGTCCTTGACGTCGGAGGCGCGCTCGCGGAGATAGGCGTCGTCCATCAGCTCGAAGCGCTGCACGTGCTCCATCACCACCTGGCGCAGGGCGCCCTGGGCCCACTGGCCGGTACGGATGATGCGCTTGACCTCGTTGCCGATGGAGGCATCGTCGAGCATCATCAGGTAGACGTCGAACAGCGCGCGTTCTTCCTTGCGCAACTGGCTGGCGAGCTTGCTCGACAGCGCGCGCATGTCGGCGCGAACGCCCTCCAGGGCCTGCTTGAACAGGGCGATCTCGGCGTCGATGTCGTCGACCTGCTTGTCCGGCACCACTTCCAGGTCGGCCGGCGGCAACACCACCACCGCCTTGCCCACCCCGACCCCGGGGGCGCCGGGCACGCCGACGAACTTGGCTTCCTGGATGCCCTTGCCGAGCTTGCCCAGGCCGCGGATCGAACCGGTCGCCTCGGCATGCGCGATGACCCCGGCGAGCTGAGCGCTCATGGTGACGAGGAAGGCCTCCTCGCCTTCGTCGAACTGGCGGCGCTCCTTCTGCTGCACCACCAGCACCCCCATCACCCGCCGATGGTGGATGATCGGCGCGCCGAGGAACGACGCGTAGCGCTCCTCGCCGGTCTCGGCGAAATAGCGGTAGCGCGGGTGGGCGGCGGCGTTCTCCAGGTTGAGCGGCTCCTCGCGGGTGCCGACCAGGCCGACCAGGCCTTCGCTGGGGGCCATGCTGACCTTGCCGATGGAACGCTTGTTGAGGCCTTCGGTGGCCATCAGGACGAAACGCTGGGTCTCGGTGTCGAGCAGGTACACCGAGCAGACCTGGGTACCCATGGCTTCCTTGACCCGCTGCACGATGATGCCCAGCGCCGCCTTCAGATCCTTGGCGGAGTTCACTTCCTGGACGATCTTGCGCAGCGTGTTGAGCATGCTCGGGGCCTTGTCTCCGTGTTCAGTCCCGCGCCAGAAGGCGCGGGGCCAGTTCCTTCAGGGCGCGGCGGTAGACCTCGCGCTTGAAGGTCACCACCTGTCCCAGGGGGTACCAGTAACTCACCCAGCGCCAGCCGTCGAACTCGGGCTTGCTGGTGATATCCATGCGCACGCGCGCCTCGTCGGACATCAGCCGCAGCAGGAACCATTTCTGCTTCTGGCCGATGCACAGCGGCTGGCTGTGGGTCCGCACCAGGCGCTGCGGCAAACGGTAGCGCAGCCAGCCGCGGGTGCAGGCCAGGATGCGCACGTCCCCGGCCTCCAGCCCGACTTCTTCGTTCAATTCGCGATACAGCGCCTCTTCCGGCGTTTCGCGATCATTGATGCCTCCCTGCGGGAACTGCCAGGCTTCCTGATTGATACGCCGCGCCCACAGCACCTGCCCCGCCTCGTTGGCGAGAATGATGCCGACATTCGGGCGAAAACCATCGGAATCGATCACGCTGGGACATCCTC
Organism: Pseudomonas sp. HMSC063H08; assembly: GCF_001813645.1. Lineage (NCBI taxonomy): Bacteria > Pseudomonadati > Pseudomonadota > Gammaproteobacteria > Pseudomonadales > Pseudomonadaceae > Pseudomonas > Pseudomonas sp. HMSC063H08. The sequence goes on along the minus strand of NZ_KV813561.1, from coordinate 44,830 downwards.
GAAATCGCATGTGCCCGCATTGTTCCATAAAGCTTGTGATAGCGGCAACGCGCGGCTTTGCGACTCGTGCGGGGAGGATACAGGGCCGGCAAAAGCCGGTAGGCTAGGGGTTTTCCCAAGGCCCGGTGGGAGCCTTCGCAAAAGGCTCTCGCGGCCCTCCCGCCACCCGCCAACCGATGGAGTCACCCCGTGCGTCTGGCCCTTTTCGATCTCGACAACACCCTGCTCGCCGGCGACAGCGACCATAGCTGGGGCGAATGGCTGTGCCAGCGCGGCCTGGTCGACGCCGCCGAATACCAGGCGCGCAACGACGCCTTCTATGCCGACTACGTGGCCGGCAAGCTCGACGTCCTTGCCTACCAGGCCTTCACCCAGGCGATCCTCGGTCGCACCGAGATGGCCCAGCTGGAAACCTGGCACCGCCAATTCATGCAGGAAGTGATCGAGCCGATCGTGCTGGCCAAGGGCGAGGCGCTGCTCGCCGAGCACCGCGCCGCCGGCGACCGGCTGGTGATCATCACCGCCACCAACCGCTTCGTCACCGGTCCGATCGCCGAACGACTCGGGGTGGAGACCCTGATTGCCACCGAGTGCGAGATGCGCGACGGCCGCTACACCGGGCAGACCTTCGACGTGCCCTGCTTCCAGGGCGGCAAGGTGGTTCGCCTGCAACGCTGGCTCGACGAGAACGGCCTGAACCTGGAAGGCGCCAGCTTCTATAGCGACTCGCTGAACGACCTGCCGCTGCTGGAGAAGGTCAGCCGGCCGGTGGCCGTCGACCCCGATCCGCGCCTGCGCGCCGAGGCGGAAAAACGCGGCTGGCCGATCATTTCCCTGCGTTGACCCACTGACAAGTGCGCCGTCCGACGGGCGGCGCCACGGCGGACCCAGGATGCCCCACACCGCCCCCACTCCCGGCTCGCTGCGGCCGGTCGTGATCGTCGCCCTGGTCACCGCGCTATGCCTGGCCGGCGATTCGATGCTTTATATCGCCCTGCCGATCTACTGGCACGAGGTCGGCCTGGAGGCGCTCTGGCAGGTCGGCGTGCTGCTGTCGATCAACCGCCTGATCCGCCTGCCCTTCAATCCGCTGATCGGCCGCCTGTACAAGCACCTGGCACTGAAGACCGGCCTGCTCCTGGCGGTCGTCATCGGCGTGTTGAGCACCGCCGGCTACGGCCTGGCCAGCGGTTTCCTGGCCTGGGTGCTGCTGCGCGGACTGTGGGGGATCGGCTGGTCGTTCTTCCGCATCGGCGGGCTCTCGGCGGTGGTCTACTGCGCCGCCGACCACCAGCGCGGCCGCGCCATGGGCCTGTACAACGGCCTCTACCGCCTGGGCAGCCTGGTCGGCATGCTGCTCGGCGGGCTGCTGGTGCCGGTCCTCGGCCTGCCGGCGCTGGCGCTGTCCTTCGCGATCCTGGCACTGCTCGGCCTGCCGCTGCTGGCGAAGGGTTTCGACCTGCCGGAGAATCCCGCCGGACATGCGCGGACCTCCGCCGCAACGGCATCCACCAGCGTCGCCAGGCGCCCGCCGCCGCGCGGCCTGGTGATCCTCAGCGGCTTCGCCACCGCGCTCCTGATCCAGGGCGTGCTCGCCGCCACCCTGAGCGCGCTGATCGCCCGCAGCTTCGGCACCGAGGTCAGCCTGCTCGGCCTGGCGCTCAGCGCCGCCGGCCTCTCCGGGATCATCCAGGCCCTGCGCTGGTCCTGGGAGCCCTGGCTGGCCGGGCGCTTCGGCGCCTGGTCGGATGGCCCGCGCGGGCGTCGGCGCTTCTACGTGGCTGCGCTACTGGTCGGCGCAATGGGCTTCGGCCTGCTTTCCAGCAGGCTGCCCATTCTCGCCTGGCTGGCCATCGCCCTGCTGGTGATGCTGGTCGCCACCGCCCTCACCACCCTGACCGACGCCCTCGCCACCGACGTCGCCCGCGCCGGCGACGTGGTCGGCTTCATGACCCGCTACTCCATCGTCCAGGACCTCGGTGCCGCGCTGGGCCCGGCCCTGGCCTTCCTCCTGCTGGAGCGGCCCGGCGGCTTCGCCTGGTTGTACTGGGGCGGCTCCCTGGCGTTCCTGGTCCTGGCGTTGCTCTGGTTGCGCCGAGCGGACTCTCAGACCGGCTTGTTGACCATCAGGTAGAAGATGACCATGAAGGCGATGAAGGCCGGCCAGCCGAGGATGAACCAGGCGTTCATGTAGCGGTACGCCAGCGGTTCGATGGGCCGCGCCTCGCGCAAGGCCGCCTCGGCCATGTCGCGTACGCGGATCTGCAACCACACCACCGGTAGCCAGCAGAGCCCGGCGAACACGTAGAGGCCCAGGCTCCACAGCAACCAGCCCTGGGCCAGCGACCAGCCGGCGACATGCACCATGGCCAGGCCGCTGAGCGGCTGGAACACCGCGGTGGTGGCGATGAACAGCCAGTCGGCGGTGACCAGGTGGCGGAAGGTCACTGCGATCACCGGCAACTGCCCGCTGCGCCAGGCACGCAGGGCGTAGTAGGCCGACCCCAGGCCGGTGCCGAAAAGAATGGTCGAGGAAAGGATATGCAGGGTCTTCAGCAGCAGGTAAAGGTTCATCCACGGGCCTCCCTGGCTCGAGGTTCGTCGCCCAGCAGCCAGAGCGTGGCCACCATCAGCACGATGTTCTTGCCGACCGCCATGTAGGGGTCGTACCAGTAATGCGGCAGGATCAGGCTGATCGCCAGGCTGTAGCCAAGCATCAGCCAGAACTGCGCCAGCAGCGCGCGCCGACGCCAGCGGCGGAGCAGCAGGCCGACGCCGAGCGCGCCGTCGAGCAGGGCCCCGGCGATCACCGCCAGGCTCGCCGGCCAGCCGTGGATGCCGGCCTCGCCGAGGATCCGCAGGCCCCAGCCGTAACCCGGCCCCAGGCAGGCGACCAGGGTACCCAGCCAGATCAGCACCAGGGCCGCCAGCATCAGCGGCCGCATCAGAGCCGCCAGGCTGCGTGCCGCCTGCGGCCAGCCGAGCAGCCGACTGGCCAGCGGCGCGCAACGATAGCCGCAGGCCTCATCGAGGAGTGCCGGGTCGGCCAGGTTGTCGTGGCGCACCAGCTTCAGCATCGATGGACTCAGTGTCCGCCAGCCAGCACGCCGGCCAAGCCCGCCCAACGCATCGAGAAGCGCCGCGGGCGGCACCACATAGCGGCCGCGCGGCCAACCCTGGGCGCGGCGCAGCTCGTCCAGCAGCTCGCCCTGGGTCAGCGCCTGCGGGCCCACCAGCGGAATCACCTGCGCCCGCTCCGGCCAGCAGCGCAGCAAGGCCAGCACCGCGCCGACCAGGTCCTCGACATGCAGCGGTTGCAGGCGCGCGCGATTGTCCAGCAAGGGAATCAGCGGTAGCGGCGACAGGCGTTCCAGCCAGGCGCTGCTGGCGCCGCCCGGCCCCAGCAGCAGGGACGGGCGCAGCACCAGCGCCGGGATGCCCAGTTCCAGCAGGTGGCGGTCGGCCGCCGCCTTGCTGGCGAGGAAGGCCACGTCCGGGTGCGCACCGGCGCCCAGCGCGGAAATCTGCAGGACCTTCGCCCCATGGGCCGCAGCGAGGTCGAAGAGTGCTCGCGCGCCGCTGTCCTGGACGCGAGCCATGCTCGCCTCGTCGAGGCTCATGGTGCCGGCGGCGTTGATCAGCAGGTCGACCCCGGCGGGCCAGGCGAAGCTGTCCGGCCTTTCCGCAAGCCGCTCCAGGTCGAGCGCCAGCCAGCGTACGCCGGCAGGCGCATCGACCGGCGGGCGGCGCGCGGTGAGGAGCAGTTCGTGTCCGGCGGCGAGCAGCGCCGGGAGCAGGTGCCGCCCGACGAAACCTCCCGCGCCTACCAGCAGAATACGCATGCGTTCCTACAGAACCGGCGAAGGCCGGTGAAGTCCATTTCGTTGGCGTTTCAGAGCGGCTTGCTGACCATCAGTACCGCCACCGCGATGAAGCTGGCCGCACCGAGCAGGGCCATGACCAGGCCCACCTTGATCTCGCGCAGGGTCTGCTCGCCCAGCGCGGCCCCCGCCGTCTCGGCGGCGCCGGCCTGGTGCTGGACCCGCGCCAGGCGGCCGGCGAGGACCAGCCAGAAGATGCAGCCGAGCAGATAGAGGCAGGCGCCGAACAGCAGCCAGCTCTGGCCCAACGGCCAGCCGGCCAGGTGCACCAGCCACCAGCCGCTGACCGGCAGGGCCAGCAGGCTGAGCCCCAGCAGCGGCCAGCCGATCAGGCGGACCCGCTTGAAACCGCGCGCGACCCGCGCCGCGTCGCCCGTCCGCCAGCTGCGCCAGGCGTAGAACGCCAGGCCGAGCAGGCCGCCGAAGAGCAGCACGGTGGCGACTCCGTGGAGAATCTTGATCTGGAGAAAATGTTCCATCAGCGCATCCTTGTCCGTGTTCCCGGCCCGTTTGAGGCGCCGGGGGCGGGCTCAGTTCCCGAGGAAGGAGATCACCTGCCCGTGAAGCTTAGCAGCCCGTGTCGGCGAGCCGCCGCGGGTCAGCCGAGGAACAGCTGGTAGGCCGGGTTGGCGGTCTCGTCCCAGTACGGATAGCCGATCGCCTCCAGGGTCTGCGGGATCAGGTGGCGCTCGTCTTCCGGCACCTGCAACCCGGCCACCACCCGGCCGTCGGCCGCGCCATGGTTGCGGTAGTGGAACATCGAGATGTTCCAGCGCCCGCCGAGCTTGGTGAGGAAGTTGAACAGCGCGCCGGGCCGCTCGGGGAATTCGAAGCGGAACACCATCTCGTCGCTGACTTTCACTGCATGGCCGCCAACCATGTGGCGGATGTGCAGCTTGGCCAGTTCGTTGTCGGTCAGGTCGAGGACCGGGAAGCCCTTCTCGCGCAGATAGGCCACCAGCGCCTCGCGCGGGTCGTTCTCCGGGTGGGTCTGCACGCCGACGAAGATGTGCGCCTCGCTGCCGCTGTGGTAGCGATAGTTGAACTCGGTGATCTGGCGCTTGCCGACCGCCTCGCAGAAGGCCTTGAAGCTGCCCGGCCGCTCGGGAATGGTCACCGCGATGATCGCTTCGCGGCGCTCGCCCAGTTCGGCGCGTTCGGCGACATGCCGCAGGCGATCGAAGTTGACGTTGGCGCCGGAGTCGATCGCCACCAGGGTCTGCCCCTCGGCGCGCTCGCGCTCAACGTACTTCTTGATCCCGGCCACCGCCAGCGCGCCGGCCGGCTCGGTGATCGAGCGGGTGTCGTCGTAGATGTCCTTGATCGCCGCACAGATCTCGTCGGTGCTGACGGTGATCACTTCGTCGACGTGGTCCTTGCAGATGTCGAAGGTGTGCTGGCCGATCTGTGCCACCGCCACGCCGTCGGCGAACAGCCCGACCTGGCCCAGCACCACCCGCTCGCCGGCGGCCATGGCCGCCTGCAGGCAGTTCGACTCGTCCGGCTCGACGCCGATCACCTTGATCTCCGGACGCAGGTACTTGACGTAGGCGGCGATGCCGGCGACCAATCCGCCACCGCCCACCGGGACGAAGATCGCATCGAGGCGGCCGGGCTGCTGGCGGAGGATCTCCATGGCCACGGTGCCCTGGCCGGCGATGGTGTCCGGATCGTCGTAGGGATGGACGAAGGTGTAGCCCTTCTCGTCGACCAGCTTCAGCGCGTGGGCCAGCGCCTCGGGGAAGGCGTCGCCGTGCAGCACCGCCTTGGCGCCGTGGGCGCGCACCGCCTGGACCTTGATCTCGGGGGTGGTCTTGGGCATCACGATGACCGCCCTGATCCCCTGCCGCTTGGCCGCCAGGGCCAGGCCCTGGGCGTGGTTGCCGGCCGAGGCGGCGATCACCCCGCGGGCCTTCTCCTCCTCGGTGAGCTGCGCGACCTTGTTGTAGGCGCCGCGGATCTTGAAGGAAAACACCGGCTGCAGGTCCTCGCGCTTGAGCAGGACCTGGTTGCCGAGGCGTTCGGACAACTGGCGGGCGGGTTGCAGGGGCGTTTCCACCGCGACGTCATAGACGCGCGAGGTGAGGATCTTCTTGACGTATTGTTCGAGCATCGGAGGCGGTTCGGCGGACTTCACGGAAGCCCGGAGTCTACTCCAGGCCCGCCGGGCGGACTACCGGCGTGCCGCAGGAAAACACCGCGACTGCCGGTCATCCGGGGCAAGACCGGAGGACGCCAGGCCGCTATAATTCGTCCCTTCGTATCGCAGCGGCACAGGACGTGCCGGAAACCCGCCGGGCCGCCCCGGCCGCGCGCACCCTCCGCCTGCGCCGCCGGGACGGCCGGCCAGGCAACCAGACAGGCACCCGGGATGAACCAGGATCAGCTCAAGCAGGCAGTGGCACAGGCCGCCGTCGACCACATTCTTCCGCACCTCGACAGCAAGAGCATCGTCGGCGTCGGCACAGGCTCCACCGCCAACTTCTTCATCGATGCCCTGGCCCGCCACAAGGCCGAGTTCGACGGCGCAGTGGCCAGTTCGGAGGCCACCGCCAAGCGCCTGAAGGAACATGGCATCCCGGTCTACGAGCTGAACACGGTCAGCGAGCTGGAGTTCTACGTCGACGGCGCCGACGAAAGCAACGAGCGCCTGGAGCTGATCAAGGGCGGCGGTGCCGCGCTGACCCGCGAGAAGATCGTCGCCGCGGTGGCCAAGACCTTCATCTGCATCGCCGATGCCAGCAAGCTGGTACCCATCCTCGGCCAGTTCCCGCTGCCGGTGGAGGTCATCCCGATGGCTCGCAGCCACGTCGCCCGCCAACTGGTGAAGCTCGGCGGCGATCCGGTCTACCGCGAAGGCGTGCTGACCGACAACGGCAATATCATCCTCGACGTGCACAACCTGCGCATCAACAGCCCGGTGGAACTGGAAGAGAAGATCAACGCCATCGTCGGCGTGGTCACCAACGGCCTGTTCGCCGCCCGCCCGGCCGACCTGCTGCTGCTCGGCACCGCCGACGGCGTCAAGACCCTCAAAGCCTGAGCCCGCTCGCCCCAGGCCGATGACCGGTGCGGGGCGACACTGCAACAAAAGCGGCTACGCTGTGTCTCAGCAGACGGCTGGTCCGTTGCGATCCGCCGCACCCCGTGAACAAGGAGCTAGACATGGCAGCCAAATTCCATCTGAAGAAAGCGAAAGACGGCCAGTTCCACTTCAACCTGCATGCCGCCAACGGCGAGATCATTCTCACCAGCGAACTGTACAAGGCCAAGGACTCGGCGCTCGGCGGCATCGAGTCGGTGCGCAAGAACTCCCAGCGCGACGGTGCCTTCGAGGTCAAGCCGGCCAACAACGGCAAGTTCCACTTCGTGCTCAAGGCCACCAATGGCCAGGTCGTCGGCCAGAGCCAGCTCTATGCCAGCCAGGCCAACGCCGAAGCCGGCGTGCAGTCGGTGAAGCGCGCAGCGCCGGAAGCCGGCCTCAGCGACGAAAGCTGATCCAGCCCTGGCCGCCGTCGACGCCGGCGGCGGCTGCGGGCCTCAGGACAGCCATTCGATGGCGAACGGCTTGTGCCGGATGCGCAAGCGCCGCGCCTCCTGGCGCGCCTGCGGCGGCCGACGCTCCAGCGCCTCGACGCAGGCCTGCGGATCGTCCAGCGGCAATTCGCCGAGCACGTCCAGCGGCAACTCCCACCAGCGACTCGCCAGCAGTCGCTCGATCAGCTCCGGCGCGAAGCGATAGCGGAGCACCCGCGCCGGCGAACCCGCCACCACCGCGTAGGGCGGCACGTCGCGATTGACCAGCGATTGCGCGCCGATCACCGCGCCGGTGCCGATCTCCACCCCATCGAGGATCAGCGCGTCGCGCCCGATCCATACATCGTGGCCGATCCGCGCCGGGGTCGCTTCGCGCTCGGGCTGCAACGGCTTGCGCAACAGCTTCGGATTGGCGGTGAAGGCGTGGGTGCTCAGCCAGTGCATTGGATGCGAGCGGCGCGGCTGGCCGATCACCACCCCGGTGGCGATCGAGCAGAAGCGGCCGATGCTGGCCACCTCCAAGAACTCGCAGCCGCTGACCACGTCGGTATAGGCGCCGACCTCCAGTGCTGGCGAGTGGATCTTCGCCTTGCCCAGCTTCACGTTCGGCTCCAGCGTCACCTGCGTGCCGTCGCGCAGCGTCTCGACCCCGCTGGCCATGCGGCAACCGTGACGTGCCAGGGCCTTCTTCAGGCGACGGTTGAGCAGGGCTTCGCGGAAAATGTTCATGCGACGGGTATCCAGGAGATCGGCAGGGCGAGCACTGTAAATCGACCGCTCGCGGTTACCAAGCCCCGAAACGGGAAGTCACGCCCCAGTAGCGGCCATCGCCGGTAACACTACGTCCAGCACGAAGCTTCCTGCCCATCGCCAGGAGCGACGCTTCTTACAACCTGGCGACACCGCAGGTCGCCCAGGCGTCAATTCGTGCTCCAGGGACATGAAACGGTCCGCATCCTGCTTTCCGCGGCGCGAGCATCATTCGATGCACCATCGTACCGACACAGAGGAAAGTGCCGTGTTCAAACCATTAGCTGTCGCTGTAGGCCTGGGATGTGCTGCGCTGTCGTTGGGTGCCAACGCCTACCAATACGGGGAATACGCCGGGGAGACCCTGGAGCGCCTGATCACCGACTACCCGGGCCGCTATCGCGGCACCGCCAGCTTCGCCGGTGCCAGCGAACTGATGCAGTCGCGCCTGGGCTTCGGCTACCAGACCAGTCGCCAGGACTTCACCTGGGCCGGCAACCGCAGTTCGCAGAACGTCATCGCCTCGGCGCCCGGCAGCAGCGGGAAGTTCCTGGTACTCGGCGCGCACTACGACACCTACTACGGTCGCCCGACCCTGCAGGGCCTGGACGATAACGCCTCGGGCGCGGCGGTGCTCACCGAGATCGCCCGCAACCTCGGCGGCATCGCCCTGGAGAACGGCCTCGAGGTGGTCGGTTTCGGCGCCGAGGAGGAAGGCCTGCGCGGTTCGCGTGCCTACGTCGAGTCCCTCGACGCCAGCCAGCGCGCCAACCTGCTGGGAATGATCAACCTCGACAGCCTGGTCACCGGCGACAAGATGTACGCCCATGCCGGCTCCAACAGCGTGTCCAACCCGGCCCTCGGCGCCTACCGCGAACAGATCCTGCGCATCGCCCGCGAGCTGGACATCCCGCTGTTCACCAACCCCGGCCTGAACGCCGAATACCCGGCGGGTACCGGCTGCTGCAGCGACGGCGAAAGCTTCAACGGGATGGACATCCCGGTGTTGTTCATCGAGGCGACCAACTGGGAACTGGGCGACCTGGACGGCTACGAGCAGACCGACAACCCGGCGATTCCCGGCGGCTCAACCTGGCACGACCCGGCCGAGGACAACAAGGAAGTACTGACCAACGCCCTCGGCCAGGAGCGCATCGAGCAACGCATGCGCGACTTTTCCCGCCTGCTGACGCGCCTGGTGCTGGAGCTGACCAACGCCGACCTGCTGGCCTCCACCGCCTCCGGCGGCGCCCTGGCGCGGCAGATGGAAGACCAGTTGCAGCGCCAGCACCAGGCACTGACCCGCCTGCACGACCGCCGCTGGCTGACCCTGCTCGGCAGCAACCGGCCGGTAGGCAGCTTCGACGGCGAGGTGGGCGCGGAGGGCGAGGTCTCGCCGGACAGCGGTTTCGACATGCCTGGCGATCCGGAGTCCAGGCGCGCCGGCGTGCATCTGCTCGGCGACTACCGCTACAGCGAGGCCCTGACCCTCGGCGGCAGCCTGGCCTTCCAGCGCAGCCGCGACAAGCTGGACCATGGCGGGCGCATCGAGGGCGACACCTGGCAGCTCGGCCTGTTCGGCCTGTACAACGACGGCGGTCCGGAATGGCTGGCCGGCGAGCTGAACCTCGGGCATACCCGCTACGACAGCAAGCGTTCGGTCTACCTCCAGGCCGCCGGCGGGCCGGTGCTGCTCGACCAGCGTCTGTCGGGCGACACCTCGGCCTGGCCCTGGGGCGCCCGGCTGGAAGGCGGCTATGACTTCAGCTTCGGCGAACTGCGGAGCGGGCCGCTGGCCGGTCTCGACTACATGCGCTACCGCATCGACGACTTCCGCGAGGACGAGGCCCTGCGTACCGCACTCGGCTACGAGAAGCAGGACTACGACTCGCTGGAGGCGAGTCTCGGCTGGCGCCTGCGCGGCGAGCTGGCGCTGGGCGCGAGAATGCGCCTGCAACCCTACGCCAGCCTGCGCTGGGTCCGCGAGCTGGCGGACGGACGCCTGGAGGACATGGACCTGACCAGCCGCGGCGACGGGCGTGTCCGGGTCGCCGACATGGGCGGCGTGGACAAGGATTTCGGCCGCGCCCAGCTTGGCGCGCAACTGGCGATCACCGAGCAGCTCGGGGTCTTCGCCGAAGCCAACAGCCGCTTCGCCCACAGCGAAGGCAACCAGGCGGGCTATTCGCTCGGGGTGAACTGGCAGTTCTGAGCGGGCCAGGGGACGCTCCTGCCGTCCCCGCATCCGCGTCAGGGCTGCGCCGGCTCGTCCTTGCTGAACACGTAGAACAGGTTCGGCTCGCTGACCAGGTAGAGCACGCCACGGTCGTCCATCGCCACGCCCTCGGCCTGCGGCACGCTGCGCTTCAGGCCGTGCATGCCGCGCAGCAGCGACAGGGTGCTGACCGGCTCGCCGTCGGTGTCCAGCTCGACTACCAGACGCGACTCGTCGGACAACGCCAGCAGGTGCCCGGTGCCCTCGTCGAACTGTAGGCTGGACAGGTCGCGGACGAACAGGCGCTTGTCGCGCCCGGGGTCGTCCACCACGTGCACGGCGAACGGTTTGTCCGCCTGGGTGTGAGGGAAACCGTGGATCTCGTAGATGCGCACCGGGTCGCGCTCCTTGGCGACGAACAGGCGCTTGCCCTCGGCGTCGTAGGCCAGCCCCTCGAAACCCTTGTTGCCGTTGAGGCCGATACCCAGCGAAAGCTGCTGGGCATCGGCAGCGTCGATGAAGCGCGTATCGTCCTCCAGGCGCACCTTGACCAGGCGTTGCTGGCGCTCGTCGGTGATCACGTAGACACCGCGGCTGATGTACTCGATGGCCTCGGCGTCGCCGAAGCCGGTCAGCGGGATGGTCCGCAGTACCTTGCCCTGCAAGGACAGCTCGATGATCTGCGCCGGCTGGTTGGTCACGGTGAACAGGGTGCGCCGGTCGGGATCGAAGGTCAGCGCGGAAACGTCGTCGTTCAACCCCTCGATGGGCTGCGCCTCGATCCGCACGCGGTAGTCCGGCAGCCATATCGAGCGCTCTTTCCAGGCATCGGCGTGACGCCACTCCTGGACAGCGAACCAGGCCCGGTCGAAGACGCGGAAGCTCTGGCCGAGAAGGACCAGCGCGGTCAGCGCGACCAGCAGGACGGCCAGCAGCAGACGGCGAGGCGTAAAAGCTCGGGACATTGAAAACGGCTCGGGAGTTTGGGCGTGGATAGTCATAGCATAGAGCCTGTACGCTGTATGGAAACGGGCTGCGCCCGACCTTTCCTACGCAAGCTACGGCTCCAGGCTGAAGCCAAGCTTAAAGTCAGCCAGCCGCCCGGGCGACTCGGACAGGTCCGAGTTTCCTGTCCGAAAGAGACGACAAGAGAGCATCCGCAGTCTTCTTCCAGCGCCACCAGATTGGCCTGTTCGATCCCTTATTGGCCGCATCTATCGTTCTGCGCCCGCGGCGCCCCGGTCATTATCGAACCGCAGCAGGTGAAGCGGGCCCCAGAAACCGCAAAACCTCAACAATAACAACTGCTTGACTGCATGGAATTCAGCATGACCAGCGCGATAGCCATCGAGCGGATCTGCATGGAATTCGGTACCCCCGGCCAAGGCCTGAAGGCCCTTGACGATGTGTCCCTGGATATCCACGCCAACGAATTCTTCACCCTCCTCGGCCCTTCCGGCTGCGGCAAGACCACCCTCCTCCGCCTCATCGCCGGTTTCGAACAACCCAGCTCCGGCAGCATCCGCCTCTATGGCGAACGCATGGAAGGCCTGCCGCCGTTCCGCCGCCCGGTCAACACGGTGTTCCAGAGTTATGCGCTGTTCCCGCACATGAGCGTCGCCGACAACATCGGCTTCGGCCTGGAGATGCAGGGCCGCCCGCGCAGCGAGATCGACGCCACCGTGAGCCGCATGCTCGAGCTGGTGAAGCTGCCGGAGGTCGGCAAGCGCCGCGCCGACCAGTTGTCCGGTGGCCAGCAGCAACGCATCGCCCTGGCCCGCGCGCTGGCCAGCCGGCCCAAGGTGCTGCTGCTCGACGAGTCGCTGTCGGCGCTGGACCTGAAGCTGCGCAAGGAAATGCAGATCGAGCTGAAGCGCCTGCAGCACGAGACCGGGATCACCTTCATCTTCGTCACCCACGACCAGGAGGAAGCGCTGACCATGTCCGACCGCATCGCGGTGATGAGCAAGGGCAAGGTGTTGCAGGTCGGCACGCCCAGCGACATCTACGAGGCGCCGCTGAACCGGGCGGTCGCCGACTTCATCGGCGAAACCAACTTCCTCGAGGGCCAGGCCGACGCCGACGGCGTGCGCCTGGCGGACGGCCAGCGGCTGGCCGCGACGACCCCGGGCAGCGGCGCGGTGACCCTGGCGATCCGCCCGGAGCGCACCGAACTGGCCGCCGACGGCCAGTTGGAAGGCGTGCTGGAAAACATCGTCTATGTCGGCACCGATACCGTCTACCACCTGAACGTGGCCGGCCAGCCGGGCTTCCGCGTGCGCCAGCAGAACCGCGACGGCGCACGCTGCCCGCACAGTCCGGGGGCGAAGGTGCGGGTGCGGATTCCCGCCGCCGCCATCCGGGTGCTCGCCGAATGAGCACCGCCGGGCGACCTACCGCGCAACAGTCGGCCGAACGCCGGCAGCTGCGTCGGCGCCTGCTGCTGAGCAGCCCGGCGATGCTGATGCTGGTGCTGTTCCTGGTGATCCCGCTGGGCATCATGTTCGCCGTGTCGATCCAGCAATCCGGCGACTACGGCGGAGTGAAATGGGGCCAGCACAGCCTGGAGGCCTACCTCAATTTCCTCTGGGAACGCGACCTGGACGACAGCCTGGTGTTCAACGCCGACTACCTGGGCATCTTCCAGCGCTCGTTCTGGCTGTCGCTGCTGACCACCCTCGGCTGCCTGGCGCTCGGCTTCCCCACCGCGCTGTACCTGGCGTTGCAACCGGAACGTCGGCGCAACCTGCTGCTGTTCCTGGTCACCGTGCCGTTCTGGACCAACCTGCTGGTGCGGGTCTACGCCTGGATCCTGCTGCTGCGCAACGGCGGGCTGGTGGACGCCGGCCTGCAAGGCATCGGCCTGACCGACACCGGGCTGGGGCTGCTCTATACCGACAACGCGGTGATCATCGGCCTCCTTTATACCTACCTGCCGTTCATGGTGCTGCCGATCTACAGCAGCCTGGAAAAGATGGACTGGCGCCTGGTGGAGGCGGCATTCGACCTCGGCGCCAACCGCTGGAAAGCGCTGCGGCGGGTGATCGTGCCGCTGGCGATGCCGGGGATAGTCGCCGGCTGCATCCTGGTATTCATCCCGGCCCTGGGCAGCTACATCATTCCGGAATTGCTCGGCGGCGGTAAGGCGCTGATGATCGGCAACCTGATCCAGCTGCAATTCGGTACCGCGCACAACTGGCCGTTCGGCGCCGCCCTTTCGTTCGCCCTGCTGGCCTTCGTCCTGCTAGCGATGCTGATCTACAACCTGCGCTTCCGGGCCAACGCCGGCGGAGGCCAGCCATGAACGGCCGCAATCCACTCTGGACCTTCAGCGGAGTGCGCCAGGCCGCCTGGCTGTTCTTCGCCTTCCTCTACATCCCGATCCTGGTGCTGGTAGTGCTCAGCTTCAACAGCGGCCAGTCGGCGACGCTCTGGGAGAGCTTCAGCCTGAAATGGTACGCGGTGGTGGCCAACGATCCGGAAATCCTCCGCGCGGCGAAGAACTCGCTGATCGTCGCCACCCTCGCCACCCTGGCCTCGACCGTCCTGGCCACCCTCGCCGCGCTGGGCATGCGCGGTCGCGCCTTCCGCGGACAGACCCTGATGAACGGCGTGCTCGGCCTGCCGTTGCTGGTGCCGGAGATCGTCACCGCGGTGGCGACCCTGATGTTCTTCTCCTTCATCGGCCTGAAGCTGTCGTTGTTCACCATCCTCATCGCCCACATCGTGTTCTGCATCCCCTTCGCCTACCTGCCGATCCGCGCCCGCCTGGAGGGCCTGGACCCGCGCCTGGCGGAGGCCGCCGCCGACCTCTACGCCTCGCCGTGGAAGGCCTTCTGGAAAATCACCCTGCCGCTGCTGATGCCCGGCGTGCTGTCCGGGGCGATGCTCGCGTTCATCATCTCGATGGACGATTTCGTCATCACCTATTTCGTCGCCGGCGCCGGCGCAACCACCCTGCCGGTGTACATCTTCAGCTCCATCCGCATGGGCATATCCCCGAAGATCAATGCGATTTCATCGATCATCCTCATGATTTCCATCGCCTTCGTCGCCCTGTCGTACTACCTCGGCCAACGCCGCCGCTGAGAATCTGCCTCCACGAAGAAAAAACAGAAGATCGCCAGGAGTCCATCATGACCTACCGCACACCGCTCACCCTGCTCTTCGCCGCCGGCCTAGCCCTGGGCGGCCAGGCTCGCGCCGAAGGCACCCTGCACTTCGCCAACTGGTCGGACTACTACCCGCCGGAGTTGCTGAAGAAGTTCGAGAAGGACACCGGGATCAAGGCCACCCTCGACGCCTACGACAGCAACGAGACGCTGCTGGCCAAGCTCAAGGCCGGAGGCGGCGCCTACGACGTGGTGGTGCCGTCGGACAGTTTCATAGAAATATTCGTCAAGGAGGGGCTGCTGCAAAAGCTCGACAAGAGCCAGTTGCCGAGCCTGGGCAACCTGAAGGAAAACTTCCGGACCCTTGGCTTCGATCCCGGCCACGACTACAGCATTCCCTATCTCTGGGGCACCACCGGCTACAGCTACGATACGGCGAAGGTGCCGGGCGGCAGGCTGGAAGAAAGCTGGAAGCCGTTCTTCGAACCACCAGCCGAGCTGAAAGGCAAGGTGGTGGCTCTGAACTCCATCGAGGAACTGTTCATTCCCGCCACCTACTACCTCGGCATCGACGAATGCACCGAGGACGCCAGGGAAGCGCAGAAGGTCCTCGACCTGCTGCTCAGGCAAAAGCCGGCGCTGGCCATGTACAACAGCGACGGCACCATCGAGCGCATGGCCGCCGGCGAGGTCGCCATGCACCAGCAGTGGAACGGCGCCTTCCACCGCGCCCACGCCCAACGCGCCAGCCTCGAATACGTCTATCCGAAGGAAGGCATCCGGCTGTTCATCGACAACTTCGCGATTCCGCGCGACGCCAGCAACGTCAAGGAAGCCCACGTCTTCATCGACTGGATGATGCGCCCGGAGAACATCGCCGCCGCCTCCAACTTCGCCAAGTACAACAACGCCATCGTCGGCTCGGAGAAATTCATGGAGAAGGCGCTGTTCGACGACCCGGCGATCAACACCCCGCAGGACAAGCTCGACCGCCTGAAGCCATTCAAGCTCTGCTCGCCGAAAGCCCTGGCGCTGCGCAGCAAGGTCTGGACCAAGCTTAAGAAATGATCGACACGGCGCTGGCGGCCAGCTCGCGCCAGCGCTGGCCGGCCAGCCAGCTTGGCCATTTCGATCCCTTTTTGACCGTCTACAGGGTTCTCCCCGGCGAAACCGGATTGCTAGAGTCGAACCGCGCCCTCCTCGAGGGGTCGCCCGGAGCCGCGGAAACGGCGCCGGCAGAGCCCAAGGGAACCTCGCGACCGCGAGCTAGAAATCCAACAAGAACGCTTCCTGAGAACGCCATGAACACTATCGACGCCCCAACGCCCGTGCCCGCACACGCCGCGCGCCCTCTCGTCACTGCCATTTCCACCGACCCGGCGGAAACCCCAGCGGTTTTCCACTAGCCCGTCCATTCACCCGGCGCAGGAAAGGTCCGCCCACGCGGCCGCCTGCGGGATCGATACGGCATTTCGCGAGGAGCGGAACATGGCCAGCCAACGCAACAACGGCATCCTCATCGGCGGCAAGCGCCCCGAGTACGTCCACAGCGCCCAGGGCACCGGCCTGCGGCGCATCCTCGGGCTTCCCGCCCTGGTCTTCTTCGGGCTGGTCTACATGGTTCCGCTGACCATGTTCACCACCTACGGGGTAGTCACCGAGATCACCGGCGGTCGCACCGCCAGCGCCTACCTGATCACCCTGGCGGCGATGCTCTTCACCGCCTTTGCCTACAGCTTCATGGTGAAGAAATATCCCATCGCCGGCTCGGCCTATTCCTATACCAGCCTCAGCTTCGGCCCCTGCGTCGGCTTCCTCGCCGGCTGGTCGCTGCTGCTCGACTACCTGTTCCTGCCGATGATCAACTACCTGCTCATCGGCCTGTTCCTCAACATCGCCTTCCCGATGGTGCCGGCCTGGGTCTTCGTGCTCGCGGCGATCGGCCTGGTCACCGTGCTCAACGTGATCGGCATCAGCTCGGTGGCCGGCATGAGCAACGTGATCGTCGGCGCCCAGTTCGTCTTCGCCGTGGTGTTCGTCGCCATGGCGGTCAAGCACCTGGCCGGCATCCCCTCGCTGGACCTGAGCCTGCCCTTCGTCGGCGACGGCAGCCAGCCGGGCTTCGCCCCGTTGATGGCCGGCGCGGCGGTGCTGTGCCTGTCGTTCCTCGGCTTCGACGCGGTCTCGACCCTGGCCGAGGAAACCCGCGATCCGCAACGCGACATCCCGCGCGCCATCGTCATCACCACGGTCGGCGCCGGCCTGCTGTTCACCGTGCTGGCGGTCTTCAGCCAACTGGTGTTCCCCGGCAGCGTATTCCAGGACGCCGAGTCGGCGGCCAACGAAGTGATGCTGGCGGCCGGCGGCAAGTTCCTCGCCAGCTTCTTCACCGCCGCCTACGTCGCCGGCGCCGCCGGCTCGGCGCTGGCCTCGCAGGCCTCGGTGTCGCGCATCCTCTACAGCATGGGCCGCGACGGCATCCTGCCGCGGCGCGTGTTCGGCAGCCTCTCGGAGCGCTTCAAGACGCCAGTGATCGCGATCCTGGTGGTCTCGGTGATTTCCCTGCTGGCGGTGGTCATCGACCTCACCACCCTGGCCTCGATGATCAGCTTCGGCGCGCTGGTGGCGTTCTCCGCGGTGAACCTGGCGGTGATCCGCAGCTACCTGCTGCTCGACGGCCGCCGCGCCCCGCGCGACCTGCTGCGCTACGGGCTGGTGCCGGCCATCGGCCTGGGCCTGACCCTGTGGCTGTGGACCAGCCTCTCGGCGCTGACCCTGGTGATCGGCCTGACCTGGTTCGCCGCCGGCCTCGCCTACCTGGCGTTGCATACCGGCGGTTTCCGCCGCAAGGCGCCGACCGTGACCTTCTCCGAACAGAACTGAGCCCGGGAGCCCGACATGCTGACCATCTACAGCGACGACCATCGCCTGCACCACGGCCGGCACGAACTGATCGGCGGCCAGTTCACCCCCTGCTTCGAAAAACCCAGCCGCGCCGACATGGTCCTCGACCGCGTGAAGGCCGTCGGCCTCGGCGAAGTCCGCGCACCGCGCGACTTCGGCCTGGAACCGATCCGCCGGGTGCACAGCGAGGGTTTCGTGCGTTTCCTGCAGAACGCCTGGCAGGACTGGCTGGCCACCGGCCGCAGCCACGACATGCTGCCGATCGCCTGGCCGACCCGGCGCCTGCGGCAGACGGAGCCGGACAACATCGACGGTCGCCTCGGCTACTACTCCTTCGACGCCGGCGCGCCGATCACCGCCGGGACCTGGCAGGCGATCACCAGTTCGGCCAACGTCGCCCTCAGCGGCCAGTCCGAACTCGCCAACGGCGCGCGCTCGGTATTTTCGCTCTGTCGCCCGCCGGGCCACCACGCCGCGGCCGACTACATGGGCGGCTATTGCTTCTTCAACAATGCCGCCATCGCCGCCCAGGCCTTCCTCGACCGGGGCGCCGGGCGGGTGGCGATCCTCGACGTCGACTACCACCATGGCAACGGCACCCAGGACATCTTCTACGACCGCGCCGATGTGCTGTTCACCTCGATCCACGGCGATCCGCGCTTCGAATACCCCTATTTCCTCGGCTACGCCGACGAGAAGGGCAACGGCGTCGGCACCGGCTACAACTTCAACTACCCACTGGCGGCCGGCAGCGACTGGGCGACCTGGAGCCAGGCGCTGCAGGCGGCGATCCGGCAGATCCAGGCCTATGCGGCGGACGTCCTGATCGTTTCCCTGGGGGTGGATACCTTCAAGGAGGACCCGATTTCCCAGTTCCGCCTGGACAGCCCCGACTACCTGCGCATGGGCGAAGCCATCGGCAAGCTCGGCCTGGCCACGCTGTTCGTGATGGAGGGAGGCTACGCGGTGGAGGAAATCGGGATCAACGCGGTGAACGTGCTACAGGGTTTCGAAGGGGTTCACCGGTAAGCCCGCCCGCAACTTCGCCCGGTCGGAACGCGAAACGGCCCGCCTCCCGGAAGAGAGGCGGGCCGTTTCGATTCAGGGCCTTACTTGATCACTTCGACGAACTCGACGTCGATCTCGCGGCCGACCAGGTCGCGGTCGACTTCGCCGGTCAGCTTGACCCGGGTCTTGTCGTTGATTTCCATCGGCGGGAAGTCTTCGTCGTCGATCTCGACCTTCATGCTGCCGGTGGCGTCGCGGAACTCGTAGATGTCGCCCTTGATGCGCTTGACGATGGTGCCCTGAAGGACCACCGGGGTGTCGTCGGCAGCTTCCAGCGCGGCCTTCACCGTGGTGGTGGTCGGGGTAGCGCCCGGGCCGGTATAGCCAGCGGCCAGGGTGACGGTGGAGAACAGGCCGATGGCAGCGATGAGGGGCAGGTGACGAAGTTTCATGGGTAACGCCTCGTAGTTGGTTTCGATGGGTCCAGGCTACGAAGCCTTGCTGAAACCAGGCTTAATCGGCGCTTAAGCGAAGCTTAATCGGCATCGCTGGTGGCCAGGCGCTCGCCGCTCTTCTTGCGGAACACGTAGAACAGGTTCGGCTCGCTGACCATGTAGATGGTGCCCTCGTCGTCGATGGCCACCCCTTCGGCGCGCGGGATCTTGCTGTCCAGGCCGTTGAAGCCGCCGAGCAGGCTGATGAAGCTGACCGGCTCGCCCTTCTCGTCCAGCTCCAGCAGCAGATGCGATTCGGCCGACAGCACCAGGGTATGGCCGGTACGCGGGTCGACGCTGAGCGCCGAGACGTTGCGCATGTACAGGTCGTCGCTCGGCAGCGCGGTCATCGCCCCGCTCAGGCTCGGCCCGCCGTCGCTCTTCCAGCTGAACAGGGTCATCGGATCGCGCTCCTTGCTCAGCAACAGACGCTGCTGGCGCGGATCCCAGGCAATGCCCTCGAAGCCCTTGTTCTTCTTGCCGATATTGCCCAGCGGGAATTCGGCCAGGCTCTTGGTGCTCAGCTCGGCGGTCTGCGGGTCGACATGGAAGATGGTCAGGGTATTGCGGCGCTCGTCGGTCACTGCGACGTTGCCGTTCTCCAGCACCGCCACGCCTTCGGGATTGCTCAGGCCGAGCAGCGGGATGGTGCGCAGCACGTCGCCGGTGAGCGACAGCTCCACCAGCAGCGGCCGCTTGCCGGTAACGGTGAACAGGGTCCTGGTTGCCGGGTTGTAGGCCAGGTCCGAGGTTTCGTCCTCTTCCAGGCCCTGCAACGGCTTGGCGTCGATCACCACCCGATAGCCCGGCAGCCAGATGCTTTCGTCGCGCTGCTGCTGGCTGGCCTGGCTTTCCTTCCACCACAGGCCGGCGCGATCGTCCCAATGCATGACGATGGTCAGCACCACGCCGACGAGCACGACGAACGCCGGCAGCAGCCAGCGGAAACGGGGAAGCTTGGAGGCAAGGGACATGGGCGAGGCTCGACTGTTTGGCCAGGTGTTTTCTTGGGCGTCGCCATGAAAGGGCATTGCCCCCGGCCTGTCAATCGAAGCGTCGGCCAGCCGACCGACAGTCGCTTCCGCTGCCGGCGCTAGGGAGGTCGGCCGCCCCCGGCGGCCGCAGCGGTTCAGAGCACGCGGGTCTCGAAACGGCTGGCGCCCGGCAATTCGAGCAGCAACTCGTCGCCGCTGTTCAGCGGCCCGACCCCGGACGGCGTGCCGGTCAGCACCACATCGCCGGCCTGTAGCGAGAAATGCCCGGCGATGTGCTGGATCAGCGGCACGATCGGATTGAGCATGTCGCGGCTGTTGCCGTCCTGGCGTACCTCGCCGTTGATGGTCAGGCGGATGCCGATGTCGGTCGGGTCGGGGAACTGGTCGGCGTTCACGAACGGCGACAGCACGCCGGCGCCATCGAAGCTCTTTGCCAGCTCCCAGGGCAGGCCCTTTTCCTTCAGCTTCGCCTGGACCTCGCGCAAGGTCAGGTCCAGCGCCGGCGCATAGCCGGAGATCGCGTCGAGGACCTCCTCGCGGCTCGGCTTGCGCGACAGCGGCTTGCCGATCAGCACGGCGATTTCCGCCTCGTAGTGTACCGAGCCGCGCTCCTGCGGCAGGCTCAGCCCGCCGCTCACCGGCACCACGCAGGAGCCGGGCTTGATGAACAGCAGCGGCTCGGTGGGAACCGGGTTGTTCAGTTCCTTGGCGTGCTCGGCGTAGTTGCGCCCGACGCAGACCAGCTTGCCCAGGGGGAAGTGGATCGGGGTGCCGTCGATATATTGATGCTGGTAACTCATTTACCGACTCCTGAACGGGTGGAAAGGCATCCGTGGCGCCCGCCACAGACGAGAAGGGCCGGATGACCGGCCCTCTGCGTTGCGAAACCTGCTACTCGGCGAAGATCTTGCCGGGATTCATGATCCCGTTGGGGTCGAACACCGCCTTCAGTGCCTTCATATAGGCAATTTCGGTTTCCGAGCGGGTGTAGGTCAAGTAGTCGCGCTTGGTCATGCCCACGCCATGCTCGGCGGAAATCGAGCCGTTGTACTTCTCGACGGTCTCGAACACCCACTTGTTGACGGTCGCGCACCTGGCGAAGAACTCGTCCTTGCCGAGGTTTTCCGGCTTGAGGATGTTCAGGTGCAGGTTGCCGTCGCCGATGTGGCCGAACCACACCACCTCGAAGTCCGGGTAGTTGGCCTCGACGATGGCGTCGATGTCCTTGAGGAAGGCGGGCACCCGGGAAACCGTGACCGAGATGTCGTTCTTGTACGGCGTCCAGTGGGAGATGGTCTCGGAGATGTACTCGCGCAGCTTCCACAGGTTCTGCAACTGCTGCTCGCTCTGGCTCATCACCCCGTCCAGCACCCAGCCCTGCTCGACGCAGTGCTCGAAGGTGGCCAGCGCCTCGTTGGCGACTTCCTCGGTGGTCGCCTCGAACTCCAGCAGGGCGTAGAACGGGCAGTCGGTCTCGAACGCCCGCGGTACGTCGCCACGGGCCAGGACCTTGGCCAGGGCCTTGTCGGAGAAGAACTCGAAGGCGGTCAGGTCGAGCTTGCTCTGGAAGGCATGCAGCACCGGCATGATCGAGTCGAAGTCGGGCGTGCCGAGGACCATAGCGGTGAGGTTCTTCGGCGTGCGCTCCAGGCGCATAGTCGCCTCGACCACGAAGCCCAGGGTGCCTTCGGCGCCGATGAACAGCTGGCGCATATCGTAGCCGGTGGCGTTCTTGATCAGGTCCTTGTTCAGCTCGAGCAGGTCGCCCTTGCCGGTGACGACCTTCATCCCGGCCACCCAGTTACGGGTCATGCCGTAGCGAATGACCTTGATCCCGCCGGCATTGGTGCCGATATTGCCGCCGATCTGGCTGGAACCGGAAGAAGCGAAGTCAACCGGGTAGTACAGGCCGTTTTCCTCGGCGAAGGTCTGCAGTTGCTTGGTAACCACGCCGGGCTGGCAGACCACGGTGCGGTCGAAGGCATTGAAGTCGAGGATCCGGTTCATGTAGTCGAAGGCCACCACGACTTCGCCGTTGGCCGCCACGGCCGCGGCGGAGAGCCCGGTACGGCCGCCCGACGGGACCAGACCGACCTTGTGCTGGTTGGCCCAGCGGACGATCGCCTGGACCTGCTCGACGCTCTTGGGGAACACGATGGCCAGCGGCGCAGGGGCGAAATGCTTGGTCCAGTCCTTGCCGTAGGCGTCCAGGGAGGCGGCGTCGTCGAGCAGCTTGCCAGGCTCGACCAGGGGCTTGAGCGATTCGATCAGGGCTTCGCGGGTCATTCGGGAACTCTCAAATGATTCATGGTCGCCCTGAGAACAACTCAGGTCGCAACCGGGCAAGGAAAAGGGAGAACATGCTAGCATACGCCCCCCGCGCTTAGTGCCTCTGGGCGCCGAGTTGCGGGTGCCGGCCAGCGCCGGCCGGACCCGCTTCGCGCAGTTCGCTTTCCAGCCACTTCCTCCGGGACAACAGGTTTACGCAGATGAGCAAGACCTCTCTCGACAAGAGCAAGATCAAGTTCCTTCTTCTCGAAGGTGTCCACCAGAACGCCGTGGACACGCTGAAGGCCGCCGGCTACACCAACATCGAGTACCTCAAGACCGCGCTTTCCGGCGATGAGCTGAAGGAAAGGATCGCCGATGCGCACTTCATCGGCATTCGCTCCCGCACCCAGCTGACCGAAGAGGTCTTCGACTGCGCGAAGAAACTGATCGCGGTCGGCTGCTTCTGCATCGGCACCAACCAGGTCGACCTCAACGCCGCTCGCGAACGCGGTATCGCCGTGTTCAACGCGCCCTACTCGAACACCCGCTCTGTGGCTGAGCTGGTACTGGCCGAGGCGATCCTGCTGCTGCGCGGCATCCCGGAAAAGAACGCTTCCTGCCATCGCGGCGGCTGGATCAAGAGCGCGGCGAACTCCTTCGAGATCCGTGGCAAGAAGCTCGGCATCGTCGGCTACGGTTCGATCGGCACCCAGCTCTCGGTACTCGCCGAGGCCCTGGGCATGCAGGTGTTCTTCTACGACACCGTGACCAAGCTGCCGCTGGGCAACGCGGTGCAGATCGGCAGCCTGCACGAGCTGCTGGGCATGTCCGACATCGTCTCGCTGCACGTTCCCGAACTGCCCTCCACCCAGTGGATGATCGGCGAGAAGGAAATCCGCGCGATGAAGAAGGGCGGCATCCTGATCAACGCCGCGCGCGGCACCGTGGTCGAGCTGGACCACCTGGCCGCCGCGATCAAGGATGAGCACCTGATCGGCGCCGCCATCGACGTGTTCCCGGTCGAGCCGAAATCCAACGACGAGGAATTCGCCAGCCCGCTGCGTGGCCTGGACCGGGTGATCCTGACCCCGCACATCGGCGGCTCCACCGCCGAGGCACAGGCCAACATCGGCCTGGAAGTGGCGGAGAAGCTGGTCAAGTACAGCGACAACGGCACCTCGGTGTCCTCGGTCAACTTCCCCGAAGTGGCCCTGCCGTCGCACCCGGGCAAGCACCGCCTGCTGCACATCCACGCCAACATCCCCGGCGTGATGAGCGAGATCAACAAGGTCTTCGCCGACAACGGCATCAACGTTTCCGGCCAATACCTGCAAACCAACGATAAGGTCGGCTACGTGGTGATCGACGTCGATGCCGAGTACTCCGACCTGGCCCTGGAGAAACTCCAGCAGGTCAACGGCACCATCCGTAGCCGCGTGCTGTTCTAAGACAGCGCCCGGCGGAAAGGAAAAGGAGGCCCAGCGGCCTCCTTTTTCGTTTCCGTCACTTGACGGTAACGGTGATCTTCTCCGACTCCACGGTCGGCTCCAGCGGCACGTGGTTCTTGTCGCCCACCAGCAGTTGCAGGGTGTGCTTGCCCGGCGGCAGGGTGATCTCGGTTTCGGTCTGGCCCTTGCCGAAGTGGCGGATGTTGTCGGTCATCGGCAGCGGCAGGTTCATCGCCGGCTGCTCCTTCAGGTCCACCAACAGGTGATGGTGGCCGGTATCCGGCATGTCGACGCCGGCCGGCGCCACGCCCATGCCTTTCAGGCCGAATTTCACGGTGAAGGTCTTGTCGACGGTTGCACCATCGGCCGGCGTGATGAAATACACTTTCGCCCCTTCGGGCGCCTTCGTCCGGGGCAGGTCGGCAGCCATCAGGCTGGCGGATGCGCCGAACATCAGGGCGGCTAGACCGAGGCAAGGCAATGTCACTCTCATGGGAGTCTCCTGTTTTCACTTCCGTTAGCACCCGGGAAACGCCACTGGACGGAATTTCCCCGGCACTCTTCGTGCCTTCCGAATCAGGGAAAGGCATCGCTGGCACAGCGATTTCCACTGCGAAGCCCGTGTTAGAGCGGCGCTCGCGCACATAATCCGGGTCAATGCCCGCAACCCCTGGAAAGACCGCATGCAACCCAGTAGGTTCGCGATTGTCCAGGACGCGGGCCCGGCTAAGCTGAACGAACAGCATAGGCCCGACCGACGTTCATTCCCACCCGAGGAGTACTACATGCGATTTCTGCCCCGCCTGCTGATGCTGGTATCCCTGGCCGCCCCGCTGGCCCATGCCGAACTGCTCGACGACGTCCACCAGCGCGGCGCCCTGCGCATCGCCCTGGAGGGCACCTATCCGCCGTTCAACTTCAAGCAGGGCGGCAAGCTCACCGGCTTCGAGACCGAACTGGGCGAACTGCTGGCCGCCGAGCTGGAGGTCAAGCCGGAATTCGTCACCACCGAATGGAGCGGCATCCTCGCCGGCCTGCAGAGCGGCAAGTACGACATCGCGCTGAACCAGGTCTCGGTGAACGAGCAGCGGCGCAAGGTCTTCGACTTCAGCGAGCCGTACACTATCTCCAGCGCCCAGTTGATCGTGCGCGCCGACGACACCCGCCAGTTCAGGTCGCTGGAAGACCTCAAGGGCCTCAAGCTCGGCGTCGGCCAGGGCACCAACTACGCCGACCTGGCGAAGTCGGTGGCCGGCGTCAACGTGCGCACCTATCCGGGCGCCCCGGAATACCTGCAGGACCTGGCCAGCAAACGCATCGACGCGGCGCTCAACGACCGCCTGCTGATCCCCTTCGCCATCCGCGAGGCCAAGCTGCCGGTCAAGCCCGGCGCGGCGGTGGGACCGGTGGCGAACATGGCGATTCCCTACCGGAAGAACAATCCGAAGTTCGGCGAGGCGCTGAATGCGGCGCTGGAGAAGATCAAGGCCGACGGCCGCTTCGCCAAGCTCTCGGAAAAGTGGTTCGGCCTGGACGTCAGCCAGCCGCCGAAGTGAGTTCCCGCCCGAACGGGGGAAGCGGCCGCGCCCGAGAGACGCGGCCGTCGTGTTTGTCGATGGAGTGTTGAATGAATTCGCTGCAGAAATTGCTCGAATGGCTCGCCAACCTGGTCGAGCTGCTCGGGATGGCCTGGCCCTTCCTGCTCCAGGGCGCGATGTATACCGTGCTGTTCGCCGCGGTATCGATGGTCCTGGGCCTGATCCTCGGCTTCAGCGTCGCGGTGGTCCGGGTGACCAAGGTGCCGGTGGTCTCGCAGATCGCCGCGGTCTACGTCAGCGCCTTCCGCGGGACGCCACTGCTGGTGCAGATCTTCGTCCTGTACTACGGGCTGCCGAGCGTCGGCATCGAGTTCACCCCGGTCACCGCGGGCATCCTGGCGCTGACCCTGAATGTCGCGGCCTATCTCTCGGAGTCCATGCGCGGGGCGATCCTCGGCATCGACAAGGGACAATGGGAAGCCGGGCTCTCGGTCGGCCTGACCTGGGGCCAGACCCTGTGGAACATCATCACCCCGCAGGCCCTGCGCCTGGCGGTGCCGAGCCTGTCGAACAGCCTGATCAGCCTGATCAAGGACACTTCGCTGATCTCCGTGATCACCGTGACCGAGCTGATGCTGGCGACCAAGGAGGTCATCGCCGAGACCTTCCAGCCGCTGCCGCTCTATCTCGCCGCCGCCGGGATCTACTGGCTGCTTTCGGCGCTCTTCGAGCGTGTGCAGAAAGCCCTGGAGAACCGCCTGACCGCGCCGCTGCGGCGCTGAGCGTTCAGCCGCCGGCGTCGAGGCCGGCCAGGCAGACCGCGGCGCGGTCCAGCTCGTCTTCGTTGAAGACCAGCACGCCCATGCGCTTGAGGGCGGCCGCGGTGACGCCCTCGCCGGCGACCCGGCTGCCGTTGAAGCGGCCGTCGTAGTTCTCCAGGTTGCCGCAGGAAGGACTGCGCGCCTTGAGCACGGCCATCCGGATGTCATGGCGGCGGACCAGCTCCACTGCCGCCTCCGCCCCCAGCAGGAATGCTTCGCTGACATCCTCGCCGTCGACGGTGAAGACCCGGTTCAGCCGGTCCAGCACTTCGCCGCCCTGGCCGCCGGGGATCTCCGCTGGCGGGCGGGGCGTCGGCAGGCCGCCGGCGACCTCCGGGCAAAGGGCGACGATCCGCCCCTGCGCATGCCAGCGCGAGAGCAGGTCGAACGGGCCATGGCTGCCACCGTCGTAGCGCACCAGGTGGCCCAGCAGGCAACGGCTGACCAGAACCTTCTGCATGGATGCTCCACCCCTTTGACAGGCACACAGAGTAGCCTGCCGCTCACCGATGGTCACGCCCGGTAACAGTAGCCGGGAAGCACCGGGGAAACCCGCCCTCGACCCAACCGGAGTTAGGCCTCGCGGTAGCGCGCCAGCGCCCGTATGGCGGGGACCAGGGCTATTTCTTGCCGATCCTTAGGATAGAACTGCGGGCGGCCCATGGCGAACCTCCGCCGCCCCGAGCAGACTGGCTTCCCGCGCAACCGCGAAGGACCCGCCCGTCATGCTCCCGACCCGCTCGCTTCTACCGTTTTTCCTGGCCCCCGCGCTGCTCGCCAGCGCTGCCAGCCAGGCGGCCATGGAGGCCCTGGACAACGACAGTCTCAGCCAGGTCACCGGCCAGGCCGGCATCAGCCTGCGCCTGGACCTACGCGCCGGCGCGGCCAGGGTCGCCTGGGTGGACGACGGCGGCAGCCTCTCGCTGCGCAACCTGGTGATCGACAACGGCTGCGTGAAGGCCGGCGACTGCCCGGACGGGCGCGGCGGCAACATCCCCCTGGGCGCCGCCCAGCTCGGCCTGAGCCTGCCGATCTTCGGCGTCGAGCAGCCGACCCTGGCACTGGACGTGACCACCGGTAGCGGCGGCGGGCAGCAACTGGCGATCAGCCTGCCGGACCTCGCCACCATCAACGACCAGTTGATCGCCAGCGGCCTGCCGGCGCAGCGCATCCGCCTGCGGGTGGCCAGCGACCTGTACATCGGCGACAACTCGATCGGCCGCATCGAACTGCGCGACATCACCGACCTGCGCGGCACGATCAAGGTCTGGGGTCACTGAGGCGGCGACCCCGCCGAGGGTTCAGGAAAGTTGCAGGAGGGATTCGTTGCGCCGGCGGAACCAGCCGGTCAGCGACAGCCGGTCGCGGCTGGCGGGCAGGACTTCGTGCTCGGTGCCGGCGGACATGAACACCACCAGGCTACCGCCCGTCGGCTGGATGTCCACCTGCCGCTGCGGCAGGTGCAGGCGCAGCGCGCCGCCATGCTCGGGCAACCAGGCATCGTTGAGGTAGAGAACCGCGGAGACGGTGCGTGCGTCGTCGTCGCGGAAACGATCGACATGCTTCTGGTAATAGGCGCCCGGCGGGTACAGCGCGAAGTGGCACTCGAAATCCTCGAGGCCGAGAAACAGCGAGGCGTTGAGCGCCTGGCGCAAGCTGTCCATCACCCCCAGGTATTCGTCGCAGGCCACGGATTCTCCGGGCTCCAGCCATTGCGTGAGGTCGCCGCGGATGCCTTCGCGGATCACCTGGCCGTCGCCGCGGCCGATCGCCGCCGGGGTCAGGTCGCCCGCGACCGCACGGGTGCGGCACTCTTCGGCCAATCTGGTGGTCAGACGCTCAGGCATGAAGATGCTCTGGTGCGACCAGCCCTGGTCGACCAGTTCATCGACGATGCGATGCAGGAGTGGATGATTGACGTTGATGTGCATTGTCCATTGTAGCGTGCCGCCCCGGTGTCTCGACAAGCGGTCCGCCGCATGTCGACAATAGCGCCCCATGGACGGCACCACCCGAACGACGAGGCTTTCGCCGCCAAAGGAGTATCAATGCGCGCTTTGCTCGCCTTCGCTTTACTGCTGGTTGGTCTGCCCGCCCTGGCCGACCCTTATCAACGCCTGTACCAGGCCGCTGGCTGGCCCGACCAGCGCGCGCATTTCAGCGATGCCCTGGACGCGGCGCAGAAGCGCTACCAGGACAAGCTGCCACCCGCGCTCTACCAGACCCTGGTGGACAACAGCAATCGCCGCTTCGCCCCGGCCGAAGTCGACCAGCGCGCCCTCAACGGCCTGCGCGAGAACCTGCCGGACAGCGCCAGCCCGCTGAATTTCTTCGAGTCGCCGCTGGGACGCAAGGTGGTCGCCGCCGAGGTGCTCGCCACCCGCCGCGACCAGTTGCTCCAGCACAGCAACGGCCTGCCGCGGCAGACCGCCAGCGAGCCACGCCGGGCCCTGGTCAAGCGCCTGGCCCAGGTCCTTCCGGCCCGAGAGGCCGGTGCGGAAGTCAGCCTGGCCCTGGCCGGGGTCGCCGCCGACAGCCTCAGCCAGATGCTTCCGGGCCTCCCCGGCCTGCTTGGCGGCGGACAGACCGGCCAGTTGCTGGAAGGCCAGCGCCAGCGCCTGGTGCAGCAGATCGGCGCGGACCTGGAGAACACCCTGCTGTATGTCTACCGCGATCTCTCCGACGCGGAACTCACCCAGTACGTGAACTTCGCCGAGTCGCCGGCCGGCCGCAGCTACTACCAGGCGGCCCTGGCCGCGCTGAAAGCCGGCCTGGCGGTGGACCAGGCGGTCGCCCCCTGATCGCCGCGGGGCCTGGAACTCAGGCCCCCAGCGCGTCGCTCAGGAAATCGAAATAGCGCCGCCGCAGCCCCTCGCTTTCGTTCGCCAGGTGATGGCGCGCCTCTTCCAGCAACAGTATCCGCGGCTCGTCGAATTTCTCCCGCAGCACCTTCAGGCCATGGCGCCAGTCCACCGTCTCGTCGGACTCGCCCTGCACCACCAGGGGGCTCAGGGCACGCCGAGGCGCCCGCTCGATGCGCGGCACCCAGCGGGTCAGCGCGCCGACCCAGGCGGTCGGCAGGGTGCGTGGCTGCAACGGATCGTGCTCGCGGAGGAAGTCGAGGAACTGCGGATCGCTGGAGTTCTCCGAGAAGCGCCGCGGGATCGAGTCGACGAAGGGGCTCAGCAGGCGGTAGCTGAGCTTCGACCAGCCCCAGGCGCGCGGGCGCACCAGCGGCGCCAGGAGAATCGTCTCGCCCAGCTCGGGACGTTCGCCGCCGTGCAGCAGGTAGTCCAGCAGGATCGCCCCACCAGTGCTTTGTCCGCAGAGGTGCCAGGGCGCCGCCAGGTCGAGTTCGGCAGCCTGGCCCAGCAGGCCCTTGAACACCGCCTGGTATTCGGCGAAGTCGCGGATGCTGGCCCGCTCGCCTTCGGACAGGCCATGCCCCGGCAGGTCGCAGGCGAGCACCGAGAAGCCCATGCCCAGCGCCCAGTCGACTACGTGCCGATACAGTCCCATGTGGTCGTAATAGCCATGCATCAGCAACAGGCTGCCGCGCGCCTCCGGCAGCAGCCAGGCCTGCACCGCCAGGCGGCGCCCGTCGACCGCCATGCTGCCGAGCCGCGCTTGCAGGCGCGGATGGCGGGAGCGCAGGTCCAGGCCGTAGTAGGCCTGGTAGGCGAGGACGGCGGCGTCCGCCTCGGCCGCGGCCAAGGGTCGCAGGTGCTGGCGCAGGTAATCGGGGTTGAAGGCTTCTGACATCGGCGGTTCCGGGCTGCAATCTATTCGTGGCCGGGCCACGGGCGAAACCCAGGGATATTCAGCTGCGCGCGAACACATGGCAAGCTTGGCACCCGTTTTCCGTGTGAATGCCATGACTCCCCGCCGCAAGACGCTCCTCGTCAGCCTGGTCGGCCTGCTCTGGGCCGGCGGCCTGCTCGCCGCCTACTGGTGGTTCGAGATCCGCTACATCCGCCCGTTCAGCGAGCAGACCACCCTGTTCTCCGGCGACAGCCTGCGCCTGCCGGCCGAGCTGGCCGGGCCGGGGGCGATCCGCCTGGTGCATTTCTGGGACCCGGCCTGCCCCTGCAACGTCGGCAACCAGCAGCACCTCGGCGAGCTGATCGAACGCTTCGCCGGCAAGGGCGTGGAGTTCCATGTCCTGCAGAAGCCTGGCAGCCAGGGCCGCCTGCCGGACAACCTGGCCGCCCTGCGCCCCCTCGCCGGTCTGCCCGGTTCCGAGCAGTTGCCGGCCAGCCCGGCCGTGGCGATCTGGGACCGCGACGGCCGCCTGGCCTACTTCGGCCCCTATAGCGAGGGCGCGGTATGCACCTCCAGCAACAGCTTCATCGAACCGATCCTCGAAGCGCTGCTGCAGGGACGTCCGGTGGATGCCACCCATACCCTCGCCGTGGGTTGCTACTGCCCCTGGACCCCGGAAAAAGGCTGACCTGGCTCAACACCGGGCCTTCCGGAGGGGGCGCCGGAAGGCGTAGCGGCTACACTGCCCGGGTCGGCCCACGAGGGGCCGTTGCCGAACCAAGGAGTCGCTGCATGTCCCTACGTCCCACCCTCGCCCTGCTCGCCCTCGTCAGCCTGCCGCTGATGGCCGCCCAGAACGACCCTCAGCCCAGCAGCAAGGAACTGATGAAGGAGCACCAGGCGCAGATCCAGAACGACCTGGCCGACGTCGACTACAAGCGCAAGCGCATCGTCGAGGCCAACATGAACCTCACCGACCAGGAAGGCGAGAAGTTCTGGCCAATCTACAACACCTACCGCACCGAGTCGGACAAGCTCAGCAAGGAAACCCTCAGGCTCCTGCTCGACTACGCCCAGGCCTACAACAGCGGCAACGTCAGCGACGACCAGGCGAGCACGCTGATCGAGCGTGTCGACGACCTCCAGGAGGACCGTCTGGAACTGCGCGACAAGTACGTCAAGCGCATCGCCAAGAACGTCTCGCCCAAGCGCGCCATGCGCTTCCTGCAGATCGAGATCCAGCTCGA
Organism: Pseudomonas sp. HMSC063H08; assembly: GCF_001813645.1. Classification (NCBI taxonomy): domain Bacteria; kingdom Pseudomonadati; phylum Pseudomonadota; class Gammaproteobacteria; order Pseudomonadales; family Pseudomonadaceae; genus Pseudomonas; species Pseudomonas sp. HMSC063H08. The sequence goes on along the minus strand of NZ_KV813561.1, from coordinate 13,847 downwards.
CGCCATCGCCACCCTGGAGATCGGCCGTCAGGTACCGCTGGTCGAGTAACCCTCTTCCCGCTTCGCCAGCCGCGCCCTGTATTGCTCCGGGGACGCGGCGTGCCAGCGGCGAAAGGCCCGGTAGAACGGCGACAGCTCGGCGAACCCGCAAGCCTTGGCCACCTCGCGGATGGCGCGACCGGCCAACAGCATCTCGCTCGCCCGCTGCCGGCGAACCTCATCGCGAACCTGCCGGAAACTCGCTCCCCCAGCGGCCAGCGCACGCTGCAAGGCACCGCTGCCAAGGCCCAGCTCCGCCGCGCACTGGCGCAAGCCATAGCCCTCCCCGAGGCGCAGCTCGATCAGGTAGCGCACGCGATTGAGCAAGCGGTTCTCGCTGAGTTCGCGGGTCTGTTCTTCCGCGTGGCGGGTCAGCACGCCATGCATGTCCGGATTGGCGTTGCGCGAAGGACGCCGCAGCAAGGCGGCGGAAAACACCAGGGCATCGTGCGGCCGCGAGAACAGCGGCAGCCTGCCGAACAACCGGCGGTGTTCGCCCAGCCGTGGCGGGGCTCGGTGGCGGAACTCGATGCGCTCGGCGACGAACTCGTCGTCGCTGATCAGCGCCAGCAGCTTGAGGAACAGCAGCATCAGGCATTCGATCTGCTGACGCAGCGAGGCATAGCCCAGGTAGTTGATGTCGAGGATCAGCCTTGCCGTTTCCCCTTCGACCTCGAGGCGCGCGGCGAAACCGCCGGAGAGAATGTGCTGGAAACGCACGAAGCTGCGCAGCGCCTCCTCCAGGTCGCGCGCGGACAGCAGCAGGTAGCCGACCACATCGAGCAGGCGCGGCTTCATTGCCTCGCCCAGGTGCAGGCCGATGTCGGCATCGCCGGTCACCGCCGCCAGCTCGGTCCAGAACAACGGGGCGTTGTCATGCACCAGGCGGCCGCCCAGGGTCGGCGGCGGCAGCGGGATACGCCGGTAGACGCTGCGGTAGACGCGGGTGGGGTCGAGCCCGAGGGCGTCCAGGGCTTCATACAACAGACGCCGCAGCGTGGCGGAATGGGTCAGGGGGCTGGTAGACGGGTCGTCCTGCATGGCGGCTCCTCGCGATTGACCAAAGACTTCCAGGGTCCGAGCATTCGGTCAATGCCGCGGGCCGGCGGCATCCGCAGAATGCTCGGCACTACAACAAGGAGAAAGGATCGATGAAACGCACCCTGACCGTGATCGCCGTGGCGGTCGCCGCCGCGGCTGCCGGCGGCGCCTGGTACCTCCATGCCAAGCAGCCGCTCCGCAACGGCTCGCTCGCCCTGGCCCACCTGCAGGCGCCGGTCGACGTGCGCTACGACGAGCGCGGGGTTCCGCACCTGTATGCGCAGAACCAGACCGACCTCTACCGCGCCCTCGGCTACGTGCACGCCCAGGACCGCCTGTTCCAGATGGAAATGCTGCGGCGCCTGGCGCGCGGCGAGCTGGCCGAAGTGCTCGGACCCAAGCTGGTGGATACCGACCGTCTGTTCCGCACCCTGCGCATCCGCGACCACGCCGCCGAATACAGCGCCCGCCAGGACAAGCAGTCGCAGCCCTGGAAAGTGCTGGAGGCCTACCTGGACGGGGTCAACCAGTTCCAGGAAAACAACCCGGCGCCGCTCGAATTCGATCTGCTGGGCATACCCAGGCGTCCCTTCACCCCCGAAGATACCCTGAGCATCGCCGGCTACATGGCCTACAGCTTCGCCGCCGCCTTCCGCACCGAGCCGGTGCTGACCTACATCCGCGACGAACTGGGCAGCGACTACCTGCGCATCTTCGATCTCGACTGGCATCCGCAGGGCGTGCTGACGCCCTCCGGCGCACTGGGCGCCGGCGACTGGAAGAACCTCGGCGCCCTCGCCCGTCTCAGCCAGCAGGCCCTGGAGGACGCCGGCCTGCCGCAGTTCGAGGGCAGCAACGCCTGGGTCGTCGCCGGCAGCCGCACCGCCAGCGGCAAGCCCCTGCTGGCCGGCGACCCGCATATCCGCTTCGCCGCGCCGGCGGTATGGTACGAGGCCCAGCTGAGCGCGCCCGGCTTCGAACTCTATGGCCACCACCAGGCGCTCAACCCCTTCGCCTCGCTGGGCCACAACCGTGCGTTCGGCTGGAGCCTGACGATGTTCCAGAACGACGACCTCGACCTGGTCGCCGAGAAGGTCAACCCGGACAACCCCAACCAGGTCTGGTACCAGGGCGAATGGGTCGACCTGCAGAGCGAGGAGCAGGAAATCGCGGTCAAGGGCGCTGCGCCGGTGAAGCTCACCCTGCGCCGCTCGCCCCACGGTCCGATCGTCAACGACGCGCTCGGCGCCAGCTCCGGCAAGACCCCGATCGCCATGTGGTGGGCGTTCCTCGAGACCGAGAACCCGGTGCTCGACGCCTTCTACCAGCTGAATCGCGCCGATACCCTGGCCAAGGCCCGCGCGGCGGCCTCGAAGATCCATTCGCCAGGACTCAACCTGGTCTGGGCCAATGCCGCCGGCGATATCGGCTGGTGGGCCTCGGCGGCCCTGCCGAAGCGGCCGGAGGGAGTGAACCCGAGCTTCATCCTCGACGGCAGCAAGGGCGAGGCGGACAAGTCCGGCTTCTATCCGTTCGCCGACAACCCGCAGGAGGAAAACCCGGCGCGCGGCTACATCGTCTCCGCCAACTTCCAGCCGGTCCCGGCCAATGGCCGGCCGATTCCCGGCTACTACAACCTGGCGGACCGCGGCCAGTGGCTGGATACCCAACTGGCCGACCGCGGCACCAAATGGAACCTGGACAACAGCCGCGCGCTGCAACTCGGCAATCGCACCGGCTACGCGCCGCGCCTGCTCGCACCCTTGCTGCCGGTCCTGCGCGAGGTGGTCGACGACGCCGAAGGCAAGCGCCTGGTCGAGCAACTGGCGGCCTGGAAGGGCGACTACCCGGTCGACTCGACCGCCGCCACGCTGTTCAACCAGTTGCTGTTCCAGATTGCCGAGGGCGCCTTGCACGACGAACTGGGCGATGCCTTCTTCGACAGCCTGATCGCCACCCGCGCCATCGACAGCGCGCTGCCTCGGCTGGCTGGCGACGCCGACTCGCCCTGGTGGGACGACCGCCGCACAGAACGCCGGGAAACCCGCGCGGATATCGTCAGGGCCGCCTGGAACGCCTCCCTCGCGCATCTGCGCGGCACCCTCGGCAACGACCCGTCCGGCTGGCTGTGGGGCAAGGCGCATACCCTGACCCACGAGCACGCCCTGGGCCAGCAAGCGCTGCTCAAGCGCCTTCTCAACGTCGGTCCGTTCGCCGCCCCCGGCACCCACGAGGTACCGAACAATCTGTCGGCGAAGATCGGCCCGGCCCCCTGGGCGGTCACCTACGGTCCATCGACCCGGCGCCTGGTGGACTTCGCCGACCCGACCCACAGCCTCGGCATCAACCCGGTCGGGCAGAGCGGCGTGCCCTTCGACGGCCACTACGACGACCAGGCCGAGGCCTACATCGAGGGCCACTACCTGCCGCAGCACTACGAGGAAAACGAGGTGAAGGCTAACAGCAAGGGCGTGCTGGTGCTGGAACCGAAGCGCTGAGCCGGCCGGCGTGGGGTCGGGCGAGTAGCCGCATGGTGGTTGTCCGCCGGATACAACGGGGTATCGGCGGATAACGCCTCGGGCGTCGCCCTACGGAGCGTAGCCAGGCATTTCCTGCCACCGACGCGCCAATGAAAAAGGCCACCCGCAGGTGGCCTTTTCTTTTCGGCGGAGGGCTCAGGCCGGGGTCGGCGAGCCTTTCTGCCAGTCGGTCGCGGTCTCTTCCATCGCCTGCTGGATCGCCCGGCGACGCCGCTCCTCGGCCTGGCGGGTGAAGTACCAGGCGAAGAAGGTGAACAGCGAAACGCTCAGCAGGATCAGGCTGGCCACCGCGTTGATCTCCGGCTTCACGCCCAGGCGTACCGCCGAGAACACTTCCATCGGCAAGGTGGTCGAGCCGGGTCCGGAGACGAAGCTGGCCAGTACCAGGTCGTCCAGCGACAGGGCGAAGGACATCATGCCGCCCGCCGCCAGCGAGGGCGCGATCATCGGGATGGTGATCAGCAGGAACACCTTCCAGGGCTTGGCGCCCAGGTCCATCGCCGCTTCCTCGATCGACAGGTCGAGTTCACGCAGGCGCGCCGACACCACCACCGCCACGTAGGACGAGCAGAAGCTGGTGTGGGCGATCCAGATGGTCACGATACCCCGTTCCTGCGGCCAGCCGATCAGTTGCGCCATGGCCACGAACAACAGCAGCAGCGACAGACCGGTGATCACTTCCGGCATCACCAGCGGCGCGGTGACCATGCCGCCGAACAGCGTACGACCGCGGAAGCGCGGGATGCGGGTGAGGACGAAGGCCGCCAGGGTGCCGAGGAGCACCGAGGAGAATGCCGTATAGAAGGCGATCTCCAGGGAGCGTCCGACCGAACTGACCAGTTGGGTGTTGTCCAGCAGGCCGACGTACCACTTCACCGACCAGCCGCCCCACACCGTCACCAGCTTGGAGGCGTTGAACGAATAGATCACCAGGATCAGCATCGGCAGGTAGATGAAGAGCAGGCCGACGATCAGCATGACGTTGGAGAAATTCCAGCGCTTCATACCTTGCCCTCCAGTTCTTTGGCCTGGTTCTTGTTGAACAGGATGATCGGGATGATCAGGATCGCCAGCATCACCACCGCCAGGGCGGACGCCACCGGCCAGTCGCGGTTGTTGAAGAACTCCTGCCAGAGCACCTTGCCGATCATCAGGGTCTCGGGGCCGCCGAGCAGTTCCGGGATGACGAACTCGCCCACCGCCGGGATGAACACCAGCATACAGCCGGCGATGATGCCGTTCTTCGACAGCGGCACGGTGATCTTCCAGAAGCTGGTGAAGTTACGCGCGCCCAGGTCGGAAGCGGCCTCCAGCAGGCTCGGGTCGTGCTTCACCAGGTTGGCGTAGAGCGGCAGGATCATGAACGGCAGGTAGGAATAGACGATGCCGATGTACACCGCGATGTTGGTGTTGAGGATGGTCAGCGGCTCGCTGATGAGCCCCAGCCCCATCAGTACGCTGTTGAGCAGGCCGTTGTTGGAAAGGATGCCCATCCAGGCATAGACCCGGATCAGGATCGCCGTCCAGGTCGGCATCATGATCAGCAGCAGCAGGACGGTCTGCGAGGACTGGCTGGAGCGGGCGATGGCGTAGGCCATCGGGTAGCCCACCAGCAGGCAGATCAGGGTACTGATGAAGGCCATCTTCAGCGAGCCGAGGTAGGCATCGATGTAGAGCGGGTCATCGGTCAGCATCAGGTAGTTGCCGAGGTTGAGGAGCACCTGCAACTGCTGGTCCGCGTAGGCGAAGATCTCGGTGTAGGGCGGGATGGCCACGTCCGCTTCCGCCAGGCTGATCTTCAGCACGATGGCGAAGGGCAGCAGGAAGAACAGGAAGAGCCACAGGAACGGCACCCCGATGACCGCATGCCGCCCGGTGGGCATGCGCTTTTTCAGGCTGTTGGCGAATTTCATGACTGCAGTACCACGCCGCTGTCGTCGTACCAGCTGATGTACACCGACTGGTCCCAGGTCGGCCGGGCGACGTGGCGCTCGGCGTTGGCCATGAAGGCCTGGACGATCATCCCGGAGGCCAGCTTGATGTAGTACACCGAGTGGCCGCCAAGGTAGGCGATGTCGTAGACGGTGCCCTGGGCCCAGTTGTGCCCGGCGTGTTCCAGGTTGTCCGGCTTCTGCGCGCTGATCATCACTTTCTCCGGCCGCAGCGCGTAGGTGATGCGCTTGTCCTCGGCGCGGGTGCTGATGCCGTGGCCGATGTAGATCGGGTTCTCCAGCTGCGGGCAGGCGATCACCGCATGGTCCTGCACGTCCTCCACCAGCACGCCGTCGAACAGGTTGACGTTGCCGATGAACTCGCAGACCAGGCGGCTCGCCGGGGTCTCGTAGATGTCCATCGGGCTGCCGATCTGCTCGATGCAGCCCAGGTGCATGATGGCGATGCGCTGGGCCATGGTCATGGCCTCTTCCTGGTCGTGGGTCACCATCACGCAGGTCACGCCGACGCGCTCGATGATCTCCACCAGTTCCAGTTGCATCTGCGAGCGCAGCTTCTTGTCCAGCGCGCCCATCGGCTCGTCGAGCAGCAGCAGCTTCGGCCGCTTGGCCAGCGAACGGGCCAGGGCCACCCGCTGGCGCTGGCCGCCGGAGAGCTGGTGCGGCTTGCGCTTGGCGTACTGGGTCATGTGCACCAGCTTGAGCATCTCGGCCACGCGCTCGTCGATCTCGGCCTTGGGCAGGCCGTCCTGCTTGAGGCCGAAGGCGATGTTCTGCGCCACGCTCATGTGCG
>NZ_KV813561.1:0-7382 GCF_001813645.1 Pseudomonas sp. HMSC063H08 | reverse complement strand
TTCTGCGCCACGCTCATGTGCGGGAACAGCGCATAGGACTGGAACATCATGTTGATCGGCCGCTCGTAGGGCGGCAGGTCGGTGATGTCCTGGCCATCGAGGAAGATCCGCCCCTCGGTGGGCCGCTCGAAACCGGCGAGCATGCGCAACAGGGTGGATTTACCCGAGCCGGAGCCGCCGAGCAGGGCGAAGATCTCGCCCTTGTTGATGGTCAGGGACACGGTGTCCACCGCCAGCGTCTCGTCGAACTGCTTGGTTACCCGGTCGATCTTTACCAGCACCTCTTTCGGCTGCTGGTTGCCCTCTAGGGCTTTCTTGTAGGCACCGGAGGCTATCGCCATTACCACAACTCCCAAGTCGTTGAGCCCGGTCACGCTACCGGGCGGAATTTGAACTTATTTGCCGGTCTTGATCCGGGTCCAGGTACGGGTCTGCAGGCGCAGCACCTTGGCCGGCAACACGGCGGAAACGTAGAGCTTGTCGAGCACGGCCTGCGGCGGATACACCTCCTCGCTGTCGCTGACGCTCTTGTCCATCAGCGGGCGGGCCCCCGGTATCGCGTTGGCGTAGCCGACGTAGTCGCTGACCTTGGCGATCACCTCCGGACGCAGCAGGTAGTCGATGAACGCGTAGGCGTTATCGGCGGCCTTGGCATCGGCGGGAATCGCCATCAGGTCGAACCACAGGTTGGCGCCTTCCTTGGGAATCACGTACTGGATGTCGATGCCCTTGCCGGCCTCTTCGGCGCGGGCAGCGGCCTGGAAGACGTCCCCGGAATAGCCGAAGGCGACGCAGATGTTGCCGTTGGCCAGGTCGGAGATGTACTTGGAGGAGTGGAAGTAGCTGACGTAGGGGCGAACCTTGGTCAGGACTTCCTCGGCCTTCTTGTAGTCCTTCGGGTCGTGGGTGTTGGGGTCCAGCCCCAGGTAGTTGAGGGCGGCGGGCAGCATCTCGTCGCCGCTGTCCATGAAGGCTACGCCGCACTTGGCGAGCTTCTTCATGTTCTCCGGCTCGAAGAGGATGGCCCAGGAGTCGATCGGCTGGTCGCCGAGGACTTCCTTGACCTTGGCCACGTTGTAACCGATGCCGTTGGTGCCCCACAGGTAGGGAACCGCGTACTGGTTGCCCGGGTCGCTGACCTCCAGCTGCTTGAGCAGCGTCGGATCGAGGTTCTTCCAGTTCGGCAGCTTGCTCTTGTCCAGCTTCTGGAAGGCACCGGCCTGGATCTGCTTGCCGAGGAAGTTGTTCGACGGCACCACGATGTCGTAACCGGAGTGGCCGGAGACCAGCTTGCCCTCGAGGGTCTCGTTGGAGTCGAAGACGTCGTAGCTGACCTCGATCCCGCTCTCCTTGGTGAAGTCCTTGAGGGTGGTGGGAGCGATGTAATCGGTCCAGTTATAGATGTGCAGGCTCTTCTTCTCCGCCTGCACGGGGCCCGCGATCGCCGTAGCCAGAGCGGCTACCAGCAGTGTCTTGCCAATGGAATGTTGCATGTCCGACTCCTGTTCCGGGCCTTTTCACGGCAGCACCCTGCCTGTTCGACCCGTGTTCTTCAAGTGCCGATGTAAGCCCAGATCACTCGGGTTTCATGACAACCCGACGATTCCGCCGGGAAACATGAGTGAGCTGGGTTCCCTACCGGCGTGTTGGTTTCAGGTTTTCCGGGCCCTCGGCCCCGGTGCGAGCGACACGACCGGCCCCGGCGCGGCAGATTGGCGCAGCGCCCATGGCAGCGTCTTCGTCGTCGATACTGCGTCCGGTCGTCGGGCCCCCAGGAGGAAGCGTCTGGACGAACGGGCAAAAGAGTCGAACCTCTTCGCAGGGGAGCGTGGCCGGAGGAAGCCCGGCCGCGTTCCGGTTCTCTCGTGCCGGAGCGCCGGCGGCTTCAGGCGCCGCCGGGCTCCTCGCGGATCACTTGCCGGACTTGATCTTGGTCCAGCTGCGGGTCATCGCCCGCTGGGTCTTGGCCGGCAGGTCGGGGAAGGTATACAGCTTCTTCATGACCTCTTCGCTCGGGTAGATGCCCGGGTCGTTGCGGATCGCCTCGGACACCAGCGGGGTGGCCGCCGCGTTGCCGTTGGGGAACTGAACCACGTCGGTGATCTCGGCCATGATTTCCGGCTTCATCAGGAAGTTGACGAAGGCCAGGGCGCCCTCGGTGTTCTCGGCGTCCTTGGGAATGGCGACCATGTCGAAGAAGCTGCCGGCGCCTTCCTTGGGAATGTTGTACTTGACGGTGACCTTGTTCTTCGCCTCTTCGGCGCGGGACTTGGCCTGGTAGATGTCGCCGGAGTAGCCGATGGCGACGCAGATGTTGCCGTTGGCCAGGTCGGAAATGTACTTCGACGAGTGGAAGTAGGTGACGTAGGGACGGATCTTCAGGAACAGCTCTTCGGCCGCCTTGAGTTCCTTGGGATTGTCGGTGTCCGGCTTGTAGCCGAGATAGTGCAGGGCCGCCGGGAGAATCTCGGTCGGCGAGTCGAGGAAGCTGACGCCGCACTGCTTCAGCTTCTGGATGTTCTCCGGCTTGAATACCAGGTCCCAGGAATCCACCGGCGCATTGTCGCCGAAGGCCGCCTTGACCTTGTCCGGGTTGTAGCCGATGCCGATGGTGCCCCACATGTAGGGAATCGCATGCTCGTTGCCCGGGTCGCTGACTTCTAGGGTGTGCATCAGGTCCTTGTTCAGGTTCTTCCAGTTCGGCAGCTTGGACTTGTCGAGCTTCTGGTAGACCCCGGCCTTGATCTGCTTGGCGAGGAAGGAGTTGGACGGCACCACCACGTCGTACCCGGACTTGCCCGCCAGCAACTTGGCTTCCAGCACTTCGTTGCTGTCGTAGACGTCGTAGACGACCTTGATCCCGGTTTCCTTGGTGAACTTCTCCAGGGTGTCCGGCGCGATGTAGTCGGACCAGTTGTAGACGTGCAGTACCTTGTTGTCCGCAGCCTGCGCCATACCGGCCACAGAGCCCGCCAAGGTCAGGGCGAGCAGGGTCTTACCGAAACGTTTCATCATGCGGGGTAGCTCCATTTTTGTTGAAGTATCCGGGCGGTGGCGCAACCGATCGCGTCACCACCCGGTGAGCCTGGCCAACGCACTGGCGCAGTCTGGCAAAAGTCCGCTCAGGGACTCAAGCCAGGACGGCGGCGGCGGTCTGATCGAGGCACTTGCGCGCCAGGGTGATCAACTCATCGATCTGCGACGGATCGATCACCAGCGGCGGCGAGATAATCATAGTGTCGCCCACCGCGCGCATGATCAAACCGTTGCGGAAACAATGTTCCCGGCACAGCATCCCGACGCCCTTGTCGGTGAAACGCTCGCGGGTCTTCTTGTTCTTGACCAGCTCCAGGGCGGCGACCATGCCGACCCCGCGCGCTTCGCCCACCAACGGGTGGTCGGCCAGCTCCTGCCAGCGTTTCTGCAAATACGGTGCCGTTTCCGCCTTCACCTTCTCGATGATCTTCTCTTCGCGCAGGATGCGGATGTTCTCCAGGGCCACGGCGGCCGCCACCGGGTGACCGGAATAGGTGAAGCCGTGGTAGAACTCGCCGCCCTGGTTGAGCACTTCGACGATCTCGTCGCGCACCACCACCCCGCCCATGGGGATGTAGCCGGAGGTGAGGCCCTTGGCGATCGGCATCAGGTCCGGGGCGTTGCCGTAGTACTGGCTGCCGAACCACTCGCCGGTACGGCCGAAGCCGCAGATCACTTCGTCGGCGATGAACAGGATGTCGTACTTGGCGAGGATCTCGCGGATCTTCGGCCAGTAGGTGTCCGGCGGGACGATCACGCCGCCGGCGCCCTGGATCGGCTCGGCGATGAAGGCGGCGACGTTTTCCTCGCCCACTTCGAGAATCTTCTTCTCCAGCTGCTCGGCGGCCCAGACGCCGAACTCGTCCGGCGACATGTCGCCGCCCTCGCCGTACCAGTAGGGCTGGGCGATGTGGACGATGCCCGGGATGGGGAAATCACCCTGCTCATGCAACGCCTTCATGCCGCCCAGGCTGACGCCGGCGACGGTGGAGCCGTGGTAGCCGTTCCAGCGGCCGATCACCACTTTCTTCTGCGGCTGGCCCTTGGTCGCCCAATAGTGGCGGACCATACGCAGCACGGTGTCGTTGGCCTCGGAGCCGGAGCCGGTGAAGAACACGTGGTTCATGCCTTCCGGAGCGACGTCGGCGATCGCCTTGGCCAGCTCGACCACCGGCGGGTGGGCGGTCTGGAAGAACAGGTTGTAGAACGGCAACTCGCGCATCTGCCGGGTGGCGGCCTGGACCAGCTCCTCGCGGCCGTAGCCGACGTTGACGCACCAGAGGCCGGCCATCGCATCGAGGATCTTGTTGCCCTCGCTGTCCCAGATATAGACGCCTTCGGCCTTGGTGATGATCCGCGCGCCCTTCTCGTTCAACTGCTTGTAGTCGGTGAACGGCGGCAGATGGTGGTCGCGGCTCAACGCCTGCCACTCACGGGTCTTGGCGTTGGTGATTTGGCTGTTCATGTCACACCTCTTCTATTCAAGACTGTCCGGGAGCGGCGGACCACGCCGGCCGCCCCCGGTCAGGATCAAACGGAAAGCAGGAGGAATTCCCGCTCCCAGGAGCTGATTACCCGCTTGAAATTCTCGTGCTCCGCGCGCTTCACCGCGACGTAGCCGCTGATGAACTTGCTGCCGAGATACTGCTCGAGGGGCTTGCAGTTCTCCATGCGCTCCAGCGCCGCTTCGATCGTCAGCGGCAGGCGCAGGTTGCGGCGTTCATAGCCGCGACCTTTGACCTGGGCGCTCGGCTTGATGCCTTCGACCATGCCGATGTAGCCGCACAGCAGGCTGGCAGCCAGCGCCAGGTAAGGGTTGGCGTCGGCGCCGGCGAGACGGTTCTCGACCCGGCGGTTCTCCGGGCTGGAGTCCGGCACGCGCAGGCCGACGGTACGGTTCTCTTCGCCCCACTCGACGTTCACCGGCGCCGAGGTATCGGGCAGGAAGCGGCGGAACGAGTTCACGTTGGGCGCGAACAGCGGCAGCACTTCCGGGATGAACTTCTGCAGGCCGCCGATATGGTGCAGGAACAGCTCGCTCATGGTGCCGTCGGCATTGGAGAAGATGTTCTTGCCGGTCTTCACGTCGACGATGCTCTGGTGCAGGTGCATCGCGCTGCCCGGCTCGCCGGTCATCGGCTTGGCCATGAAGGTCGCGGCGACGTTGTGCTTGAGCGCGGCCTCGCGCATGGTGCGCTTGAACACCAGGATCTGGTCGGCCAGGTCGAGGGCGTCGCCATGACGGAAGTTGATCTCCATCTGCGCGGTGCCTTCCTCGTGGATCAGCGTATCCAGGTCAAGGCCCTGGGCCTCGCACCAGTCGTACATGTCCTCGAACAGCGGGTCGAACTCGTTGGCGGCGTCGATGGAGAACGACTGGCGCCCGGTTTCCTGGCGTCCGGAGCGGCCCACCGGGGCCTGCAGCGGATAGTCGGGGTCGTCGCTGCGCTTGGTCAGGTAGAACTCCATCTCTGGCGCCACGATCGGCCGCCAGCCCTTGTCGGCATACATCTTCAACACGCGCTTGAGGATGTTGCGCGGCGACAGCTCGATGGGATTGCCGAGCTTGTCGAAGGTGTCGTGGATCACCATCGCGGTGGGCTCGATGGCCCAGGGGACGAGGAACACGGCATTCTCGTCCGGGCGGCAGACCATATCGATGTCGGCCGGGTCGAGCAGGTCGTAGTAAATATCGTCTTCCACGTAGTCGCCGGTGACGGTCTGCAGCAGAACGCTCTCCGGCAGGCGCATGCCCTTTTCCGCGATGAATTTGTTGGTCGGCGAGATCTTGCCGCGGGCGATGCCTGTCAGATCGGAAATCAGGCATTCCACTTCGGTGATCTTGCGTTCCTTCAGCCAGCTGGTCAGCTGGTCTAACTTGGTAGTCATAAAGACCTCAGGGTTGAGAGTCCGGCCCCAACAGCCGGACTCAACGTTGCCCCGCCCTCTTGCTGCAGGCCTTACCGAAAGCCTGGAAGATAGCGAGATAGTTGGGGTTCGTCAGAACCTGCCACTCCGGGTGCCATTGCACACCAAGAGCGAAGGCTTTTGCACCTTCTACGGAGATGGCTTCGACCAACCCGTCAGGCGCCAGTGCTTCTACTCGAAGGCCCGGCGCCAGACGATCAACGCCCTGGCCATGGATGGAATTGACCTGGAACTCGCTCGGCAAGCCGATACCGGCGAGCACTCCGCCCGGCTGCACATGCATGGCATGGCGCGGCGCGTACTGAACCTCGAGCGGCTGGTCGGCCGGCTCGCGGTGGTCCATGAAGGTTCCGACCTCGTGCACCTTCTGGTGCAGGCTGCCGCCGAAAGCCACGTTCATTTCCTGGAAACCGCGGCAGATGCCGAGGACCGGAATGCCGGCGTCGATGGCGGCGCGGACCAGCGGCAGCGTGGTGGCGTCGCGGTCGGAGTCGTGGAGGGTGCCGGGCTCGCTCGCCGGTCCACTATAATGACGGGGCTCGACGTTCGACGGCGAGCCAGTGAAGAGCAAGCCGTCGACGCTGTCCAGCAGGGCTGCCTGGTCGATCGACTCGCCCAGCGCAGGAATGATCAGCGGGAGACCGCCAGCGCCGTTGACGACGGCACGCAGATATTTGTCGCCGGCAATGTGGTAGGGATGAAGACCGATCTGCTTGGTGCAGGCGGTGACGCCGATTAACGGCAGGCGAGACATGAGACACCCGTTGTTTGTAGATGTTATGGGGTTTGACCGAGCTTAGCGTTGTTCATTTTTTTACACAATAGGCCTGTAAAAAATTGAACACGCACTCCTGAACACCCTTCGACGCGAGGTTTTTTTCGGCTTTTCGTCCGGCGAAAATGCCCTGAAAACGGCCTCAACGCCCCACAAGAGGGCGTTTTTGGCGGCTATTGACATCCCACAGGCTTTCGGATTGACTCATAGCCTACCCCCCGCATGATTGAAATTTTTAACAAAAAAGGTGTTGCATCATGTCGGTACCCCAGCGTGCCGTTCAGCTCACTGAACCGAGCGAGTTCCTCAAGGAACATCCCGAGGTCCAGTTCGTCGACCTCCTTATTGCAGACATGAATGGCGTGGTTCGCGGCAAGCGGATCGAACGCAACAGTCTGAACAAAGTCTTCGAAAAAGGTATCAATCTCCCCGCTTCCCTGTTCGCCCTCGATATCACCGGCTCCACCGTAGAGAGTACCGGCCTGGGTCTCGACATCGGCGACGCCGACCGGATCTGCTACCCGATCCCCGGCACCCTCTCCATGGAACCCTGGCAGAAGCGCCCGACCGCGCAACTGCTGATGACCATGCACGAACTGGAAGGCGAGCCGTTCTTCGCCGACCCCCGCGAAGTCCTGCGCCA
>NZ_KV813560.1:0-738 GCF_001813645.1 Pseudomonas sp. HMSC063H08 | reverse complement strand
GACACAAGAGTTCCTGGCCAGGCTGACGCTGGGCCGGGAAGCAAATGGGATCGACCATTTCCACATCATCGTGCACGGCCGCCGCTTACCTGTCTTTCCAAACCAGGATCTCCTGGAGAAACGCACCACCCGCCAGTTCCGCGGCACGTTGTTCGGCAGCCTGCTCAATCTTTGGCTGTTCGATCGGCGCGCCTCGGCGCCCGACCGAGGCAATCACCTCGCCTTCGCACTCCTGCAGCGCGATGAGGATCCACACCAGAGGCTCTGGCCGCTGGTGATGGAAACCTGTCCGCTCCCCCTCCTGCAGCACTGGCGCGAGCCTGTGATGGAGATCCTCACCCAGCACCAGATGTTGACCGCCCTACCCGGGACGATCGGCAACGTCTGCGCCTGGCGACTCGCCCTGCGGGTCGACGTGCTCGAGCCCACCCTCGGTGAGCTGATCCGCGAAAGCATTCTTACCACCGATGCTCAGGCACAAGCCTGAGCCATCCCTCTCAGACTCAAGGAGGCCCCATGGCCCTCATGTTCCCGCGCTTGGCGCGCAACTTCGCACGCAACGGCTATTTCCCTACCGATGAGGTCACCCTCGAACGCGCTCTGCAGGCCCTCGCTCCTGCCCCGTCGGGCAGAATGAGGATCTGTGATCCCTGCGCCGGTGAGGGTGTTGCCCTGGCTGAGGCAGCACACACCCTCGGCCGCGATCAGGTCCAAGCCCTCGCTGTCGAGTACGACCGC
>NZ_KV813559.1:0-1268 GCF_001813645.1 Pseudomonas sp. HMSC063H08 | reverse complement strand
GTTCGATCAGCGGGAGGTAGTGCTGCCAGTCATAGCTGACCTGGTCGCGATCCAGCAAGCGGACATGGCTGGCGATCAGCGCGTCGTCAGCCACCACCTCGATTCGCGTCGGATACAAACGGCTGCTGACCCACTTACCCGCATACTCACACGGCACCGAGTAGCGGTTGCGCCCGACGCTGACCAGGCAGGTGCTGGAGACCCGCGCAGGCCGCTCGACGTAACCGTCGAATGGCGCTGGCACAGGCATCAGTTCAGCGCGCTCCAACTCCAGCACTTCGGCCACACTCAGCCCGCTGTATTGAGGGTGCGTCAGCTCGTTCCAAAGCGCGCGGCAGCGCTGGCCCAGCCAGGCATTGAGTTCCTCGAAGGAGTGAAACTGGCAGTCCTGGGCGTCTAGCCAGATACGCCTGCGGCTGTCTTGCACGTTCTTTTCAACGATGCCCTTTTCCCAACCAGCGGCGACGTTGCAGAAGTCCGGATCGAACAGGTAATGCGCGCACATCACCGCAAAGCGCGCATTCACCGCCCGGCCTTTGCCCTTATTGACCTTGTCGACGGCGGTCTTCATGTTGTCGTAGATGCCCCGGCGCGGCACGCCGCCCAAGGAGCCGAACGAGCGTGTATGGGCGTCAAATAACATCTCATGGCCCTGGCTCGGATACGCCACAAGCCAGAACGCACGGCTGGCACACAGCTTCAGATGTGCCACCTGCATACGCCGGTAAATGCCGCCGACCAGCAAGCCTTCCTCGCTCCAGTCAAACTGAAACGCCTCGCCAAGAGCAAAGGTCAGCGGCACAAAGGCCTGCGACGCCTTGCCCTGTCCCCCTCGCCAGGCACGGATAAACGCGGTGAGCTGGCTGTAGCCACCGTCATAACCTTCGGCTTTGATTTGCGCCAACAGCGCCTTGGCACTGCGCCGCTGTTGCTTGGGCCGCAGCGAATCGGCTTTTAGCGCCTGCTCCAGCGTGGCGTGAAAAGGGCTGAGTTTGTTGAAGATCGCGCGGCGTTGGTAGACCGGCGGCTTGGCCTCAGGTGCTCTGACCCACTTGCGAATCGTGTTGCGCGCCAACCCGGTGCGCTTGGCTATCTCATGCAGCGACAGCTTGTCGCGGAAATACATCCGGCGAATTTTGCCCATCATTTCCATACTGATCACCCTGTGTTCTCCTGCTCAAAAATTGAGCAGAAGCAGTTGAACACCTGGGTCAGTTTTCAGTCGGCAGAACAGCCTCTACTGGGTCAGTTTTCGGTCAGCGGCAACA
>NZ_KV813558.1:0-357 GCF_001813645.1 Pseudomonas sp. HMSC063H08 | reverse complement strand
ACCGCATGAGCCAGGCTGTGGGCGGTCTTGCATACTACGTTGCGGGGGAATTTGCCCTTCGCGGCCTTTTCCACCGAGCTGTTGTAGCAGAGGTAGAGGATTCTCAGGGTAGGGTTCGCCTTGGCAAAGCCCACCAGGGTGGTCGTCTTGCCAGTGCCGGCGAAGGCCCGCACCAGGATCTTCGATGCCTTCGACTGGATGATCGGTGACTGTTCGTGAGTCCACTGCACGGCGGGTCTCCTACAGGTACTTTTTGAAGGTGGATGCTGTGATGCATACCGCTACGCCGAGCAGCGCGGCGCAGGGCAACAGGATGAGCAGGGGATTGATGCTGATGGGGATTGCCAGGTAGAGCGT
>NZ_KV813557.1:0-240 GCF_001813645.1 Pseudomonas sp. HMSC063H08 | reverse complement strand
CTCATGAAACGCCCATCCCCTGCATCAATGATTCTTGGCCTCTGCTTGACAGCAATGGCCGGCCTGCTGGGCTACCAGCAGTACCAACTCATTCAGCTCCGATCAGGCGTGGACAGTGCCGCGGAAAAGACCTCGCTAGAGGCGATCCTGGCGCGCTTGAATCGAGTCGACGAGCGCCTCGACGCCGTGGATGGACAGCACCTGGTCAGCAACGAGGACTTCCGCTCAGGCCAGCAGGCG